>JBLFZA010000240.1:0-7112 GCA_047610025.1 Bradymonadia bacterium
GGTGCGCTTTGGTGGTACGTGGCGGTCGTGCTGGCGTGGATGGCAGCTATGCGCGCCGGGCGCATGGCGACCGGCGTCGGGGACGCTTTGGCCTGGCTGGGAGTTGCGCTCGTGGCGCTCGTGCTGGCGTGGCTGCGTGTTGCGCGCGCGGGCTACTGGCGCGGCTGGACGTTCGAACAGCCGGCGACACATACGCGTAACGCATCGTCGTCGGAATGTCCGAATGCCCCAGCAGCTCCTTCACCACGATGATCGGCACCACGCGCATCGCACGATGCGCAGTGTGGGTCTCGGGAAATCGACTTGGCGATGAGCTCTGGAGGAGAGATGGTGTTGACTTGAATGCGGTGGTTGTCGAAGGCCTTCGCATCTGCGTCTCTCACTCGAAGGCTGGCTTAGACCTAGCGCGCGTTTCATCGAGGGGGCTCGTTGGCTAGCGTGACCACAGCCCTCCCGGTCGCTGATCGTCGAGCCGCCCTTGCGCGACGAGCGCTGGCATCCACGCCCCGCCGGGCACCACAGAGTAAGCAACCCCTTCTGCGTCAGGCGAGTGCGTGAACACATACAGCCAGGCACGGCCTCCACCGCTTAGCGGGACTTGTATGCGATCGTACCACTGGGGGTATCGTTCCAGCGCGTCGAGCGTTGCGAGTGTGTCGTCATCCACTTCGTAGAGCTCGCCGGAGATCGGGTCGCGCTTGCTTGGCACCACGGCGGGGTAGCGGCCGAAGTCCAAAAGCGTGAACAGCTCGGCGGTCTTGTCGTCGCGTACGAAGCGAGCGTGCGCGAGCAGGTGATGGTTGCGCAGTCCGCGCATCAGCGTGCCGTAGACGAAAATGAGATGTATCATGGAACTCCGTGGAACGGACGTCAGCATCTCACGGCCTTACGGTCAGTGGCTAGGGCGCCGAGCACATTGGGTGACTCCCGAAACGACTGCTCCTCTCGTCACCGGACTTCGGGCACCGCTGCATGCGGCGGGTGCGGCGGCCTACAAAGTGCTAGCGTGCGAGCTCCTCCCCCGCAGCGCCGCCGAACTCTATGATTCGAACTCTCAGCTACATTGTGGCGGTCTTGCTTTGCTTCGGCGCCGCAACCGCCGCTGCGCAGTCGTTTCACGTTGAGCCGTACCTGCAGCTCGTCGAACCGGAGAGCGCGTGGGTGCTCTGGGAAACAGACACCGAAGCGGCTTCACTGGTTGAGTACGGTCTCACCGCGTCGCTCGGCCAAAGCGCTGAGGGCACCCGAGTCGACGTGCCTAGCGGCGGGTGGGTTCACGAGGTCGAGCTCGCCGAACTCGAGCCTTACACCCGCTACTACTATCGCGTGACGAGCGGGGCGGCGGTCTCCGAGACAACTCACTTTGTTACCGCCCCATCTGTGGGGAGCGAAACAAGCTTTCGATTCGTCGCGATGAGCGACATGCAGAACGACTCGAGCAACCCCACCATCTTCAACGAGCTGGTGACGGACGGGATCCTCGCGTTCTTCGAAGACCGCTACGACGAGGACTTAACGGACGCACTCGCGCTGACGCTGATCCCCGGCGACCTTGTCGAGAATGGCACCCAACGAGGCGACTGGCACGATCAATTCTGGCCAGCCATCGCGCCGCTCGCGGCGCAGATCCCGACCTACGCGGTGCCGGGAAATCACGAGCAAAACGCGGCTGCCTTCTTCGAGTACTTTCACCAACCGGACAACGGGACGGAGGGGGTCGATGAGCATTGGTGGTGGAAGGACTACTCGAACGTTCGCATCATCGGGCTGGACTCGAACTCTATCTACGCGTCCCCCGTTCAGCTCGCGTGGCTCGACGGGGTGCTGGACGAGACCTGTGCCAGCGAGCATGTCGACTTCGTGTTCGCTCAGTTGCATCACCCGCACTTGTCCGAACTTTGGCTTCCCGGAGAGTCCAACTTCACCGGCGATGTGATCGCTCGACTTGAGCAGTTCAGCGTGGACTGCGGAAAGCCCAGCGCACATCTCTTTGGCCACACCCACGGGTACTCCCGCGGCCAGTCCAGAGACCACGACCACCTGTGGATCAATGTCGCGTCCGCAGGCGGTCGCATCGACCGGTGGGGTGAGTATCCGCAGAACGACTATGACGAATTCAGTGTTTCACGCGATGAATTCGGCTTTGTCGTCTTCGACGTGCAAGCGGGCTCAGATCCATCGTTCCGACTAGAACGCATCAACCGCGGTCTGCCAGAAGCGCCCGTGGACAACGAGGTCGTCGATGTTATCGAGATTCGGCGCTACAACGAAGCGCCCGATCGACCGGTCATTGCCGGGCCGGAAGGCGACGCGAACCCCGACTGCAGCGTGATGGTTGCCTCTGAGTTTGTTGATGTGGACGGTGACTTGTTTGGGGCCTCCAACTGGCAGATCGCGGCGTCCTGCGACGACTTCGAGGAGCCGCTCTTCGACAGCTGGGAGCAATTCGAGAACGTGTATGAGGGAGAGGACCGCCAAGCCGGCGACGACCTCACCGACGAAGAATTTCTGTCGCTCCCGCCTCAGGCGAACCTCTGCGCCCGGGTGCGGTATCGCGATCGCTCGCTCGCGTGGTCGGAGTGGTCCGAGCCGGCGGCGTTCCAGACTGGCGAAAGCCAGCCTCAGGAGAACCTACTGGTGAACCCCGGAGCCGAGGACAACCTCACCGGGTGGACGATAAGTGCGGGCGTTGTCGAGTCGCTGCCGGCCTTCGAGTGCGATGGCGTGGAGCCGTACTCCGGGGAGCGCTACTTTGTCGCCGGTGGACTGTGCGAGAGTTCGGAGTATGGCGAGGCGTTTCAACGTGTCGAGCTCGGGACCGATTTGGAGGGGTTGACCCTGCAGTACGGTGCGTCGATGAGTGACTTTGGTGGGAATGATGTGCCGGCAGTGTGGTTGGAGTTTGTCGGGGCCGACGGCGTTATTCTCTCTGAAACGGATCGCCTGGAGCGCCCGAGGGTAGCGTGGGCCGTGGAGCAGAACACCGCTCTCGTGCCGGTCGGCGCCGTTGCCGTGAACTACGTATTCTCGGGCACGCGTTTCGCGGGCGAAGACAACGACTCGTACCTCGACGACCTCTGGATCCGCCGAGCACCCGCGTGCAGCGTCGCCGAGCGACCTGACCCGGGCGAGACTGGTGAGGATGCTGGGCCGGAGCCAGAGCCGGACGCTGGAACGGATGCGGGCGACGTCGATGGCGGAGCCGACGCTGGGAGTGACGCTGGGAGTGACGCTGACCTTCCGGACACCACACCCGACGCCGAGGAGGATGTCACGGCGGACGCAGACGCCGACACCGACCTCGACACCGCGGTTGACGTTGCAGTGGACAGCGAGCTGCCGGAAGACTCGAACCCAGACACCGCAGTTGAAGTCGACTCGGTGCCGGAGGATGCCGGAACGGGCGGCGAGGAAACGGGCTCTGACGGCGGCTGCAGCGCCGCCATGGCCGCCAGCGGGGCATGGCACCTGCACCTTCTCTTGCTCGGTTTTGGCTTCGCCGGTGCTTGGCGAAGACGGCGAGAACAGCCAGCTAGCGTCCGACAGTGATTGGCTCGCCGGCCGCTAGGGTCAGCTAAAGACTGCAAGACGCAGGGCCACCTCGGCCACCCCGTCTGGGGTTGAACGGCGGGGCTACGCGGCCAGGCTATGTGGCTCGTGGTCGCGCTAAGTGCACGGGACTAGACCGTGGGGGCAAAGCGGCCGAGGTCGGGGGCTCTACCCCACCCGTCGAAACTGGCTAGCGCCGGCCAGGAGACTCTCCCACAAAGCCGTCGGGCCGGGAGCCGACGTCTCCCTCGCCAAGTGCCAAAGCGTGTGGATGACCGGGTCTCCAGCACCGTCGACGACGTACTTCCCGGTCCACGATGTCAGCGAAGCGAAGTCTCCGAAGTTCACGCAGAACGCGATGAGATCGCCGTTCACGAAGCCGGCGAGAGCAAACGCATCGCTCGAATCGGGGCGGCCGACACCCGTTCGGTAGCTGCCAGACACGGCTCCGTCTGCACCAACGGCGAGCTGCATCTCCGAGCTGTTGTCGTTACGCCAGGTGCCCGTGAAGAGTTCAGTTGGGGTCGTTTCGGATTGCATCGCGCACTCAGGGGGTGATGGATGCGCCGAAGCTAACACAGGCGAGTTGGCGCTGGGATACGGTTGAGCTCTGCCGGGCTCTGCCGGGCTCTGCCGGGCTCTGCCTGCGTCTTCTGCCCAACTCGCGCGCTACGCAGCGCACTCGTGGCGAAAAGCTCGGCAGGGCTCCCACCCCTACCCCCGCAACCGATAGCCCACCCCTACCCCCGCAACCGATAGCCCACCCCGTGCACCGTCTCGATGCTCTCACCGTGCACACCCAGCTTCTGCCGAATCCGGCGCACGTGGCTGTCGATCGTCCGATCACTTACATACGTACCGTGCCCATACGCGCCGTTCATCAGCTCGTTGCGCGTGTACGCCTTGCCCACAAAGCCGAGCAGCGTTCGGAGAATCCCAAACTCGGTGGCGGTCAGCGTGACTTCGCTGTCATCGACGAAGACGCGCACTTGCTCGGTGTCGAGTTCGATCGCGCCAGCACGTAACGCCTTCTTCGACTCCGCAGCGGCTGCCGAGCCTGGCTCTGCCGCAGAGGCCGCAACAGGCGTGGCGCGACGCAGCACCGCCTTAATGCGGGCAACGAGCTCGCGCGGGCTAAAGGGCTTCGTCACGTAGTCGTCGCCGCCCATCTCCAGGCCGAGCACGCGGTCAATCTCATCGTCGTTTGAAGAGAGGAATACGATAGGGAGCGCGCCCTGTTTGCGAATCTCGCGGCATACTTCAGTGCCGTCGAGCTCCGGCATACGCACGTCGAGAATCACCAGCGCCGGCAAGCGCTCCGCGATCGCCTCGAGCGCTTGGCGGCCATCGGCGGCTTCGCGCACGGCAAACCCCGCCTTCTCGAGTGCAAAGCGCACCACGTGACGAATCGAGGCGTCGTCGTCGGCGATGAGGATTTCTGGCGTCATGCGGAAGCCGGGTGAGTGGAGGCGCGGGGCAGAGTCATTCGGAAGACGGTCTGGTCTGCGTCGCGCTCATACACGAGCGTCCCCCCTTGCGCAGAAACCAGGCGCCGCGCAACCGCCAAGCCAACGCCTGTGCCGCCACTGGCGCGCGCGGTCGTGAAGAAGGGCTCGAACACGCGCTCGAGGTTGCCGTCGGATACGCCGGGGCCGGCGTCCCGCACGAGCACCTGAACAGTGTTCGAGGTTGTGGCGCATTGCAAGGCCACAGGCGCCGCGCCGTGTTCGTAGGCGTTGCACAGCAAGGCGCGCAGCGCGCTCGCGAGGTGGCCGGGCGGGATCGCGGCGTAGCACGAGTGCGCGGCACACGCTTGGGCTGCATCGGGCGCGGTGACGATGAGTTCGGCGAACTCGCGCGCCACGGTGGCCACGACCTCGCTGACATCGGTGGCCTCAGTGGTGCGTTCCGCGGCGTCAGCGCGCGCCAACTCCAGAAGCTGCTGTACCAAGACGCGCATGCGTTTGGTTTCGCGCTCCACGATCTCCACCAAGCCCGCTCGTTCATCGGGCGCCATGTCGGGGTGGTCTGCGAGCAGCTCTGCGGCCCCACCGAGCGAGGCGAGCGGGGTTTTGAATTCATGGGAGACGGCGGTGGCGAGCAGACGCATGGCGTCGCCGCGACGGCGCAACGCGGCGGCCATCTCGTCGACCGATCGCGCGAGGTGTTGCACTTCACGCGTGCCTGGGTCGCCAATCTCGATGCCCTTCACGCGGCCGGCGGTCACCTGCGCCGTCTGCTCCATCAGCGCACGAATGGGCCGCCCGACCTTGTGCTGCAGGAACCAGGCGATGATCAGGCCCAGCACGACCAGCAGGCCAAACACGAGGCTCAGGGCAATGCGGGCTTCGTACAATGCGCGCGCCAAGCTGACCGGCGTGCGAGTGAGCACAACCGCGCCAACCACAATGTCATCGACCATGACCGGCATCGCGACAAACACCCGCACGCGGGTGCGCCGACTCTTCGATGTCAGCGAGGGAGCGGCCTCGTCCGATAGCCGTTCGCGCATCGTGGCGACGGTTTCCCCCCGCAGCGCGCGCCGGATCTCCTGCCACGCCCGCAGATCGGTGGCATCCGCCCCCCAGGTGCTCGCGACCTCGGTGCCCTGAAAGTCTGCGATGCGAATGCCGGACAGGGTGATGCTCTGTGCGTCGGCCAGCATACGCTCGAGCCGACCCCCTGCATCCATCGTCACCTGCGTCACCGCGCCGGCCGCAAGCAGCTCTGGCGCGCTCGGCAGCACCTCATCGGTCGAACGGTCCAGACGCGCGGGGATAGGACGCAACCCGTCCTCTGGCAGAACAGCGGCCCGATGCTCCGGCGACACCTCGCGCCCGTATGCCAGCCATTCGTCGCGCGAAGGCGTGTGGTTCAGCTGCCGCATCAACTCGTCTTCGAGCGCCTCGCGATACATCACCGTCGCGAAGGCACCCTGCGCATAGAGCTCGCTCTCCGTCCGACGAATCAGCTCGTTCTCGAAGAGCCGCAGCGACGCAATGCCGACAAGCGGCAGCAAGAGCAACGTCATGCTCGTGGCGACGAATACGGTTCTGAGAGTGGGGTGCTTCATCAGCGGGGCGAAGCCTTTGGCGGGTTTGGGCAGAGCCCATGAACAAGACAACAAGAACATTTGATCTCTGCCGGCTGAACACTGTCTTTGCTAGCACGATTCCGACTTCAGGGCCGTGCCTGCACGGGAATTGCACAAAGGCGCCGCGAGCGTTGCACGAGGCGAACATCGGCGTTGCACGTGGGGGGTGCATTCTTCTGGCATGAACGTCACAGCCCCCAACCGTCTCGTCCGTGTCTGCTTGATTGGCCTGGCGGCCTTTCTTGCCCTGGAGCCCGCGCAGTGGCTGTACCGCACCTGGACAGACCCTGCGTTCGGCTCGTTGGGGCTCTGGGTGTTCGTCGGCGTGGGTGGTTTGTCGGTCTGGAGCGCCAGCAGTGCGAAGCAGACCGACGCCGAGGCGCCGAACCTCTGGCCGGCCCTGGTTGCGACGGCGGCCATCCGCGCGCTTGGCCATCTGATTTCGATTCATGTGCTGGCGGCCTTCTCG
>JBLFZA010000241.1:0-7104 GCA_047610025.1 Bradymonadia bacterium
AGCTCGTCACGTCGCTTCCCCAGGCTTCCGCCGGTGACGTATCGGTCCATTTCTCTGCCGTTCCTAGCACGTACAGCGACACCGCCGGATCCGCCACGCTGTACGCGATGCAGAACGGTACACGAACCTCGTCGCTGACCATTGTGCAGCTCTCGCAGTCGAATGGCGCGCGGTCGTTCCAGATCGGCAATGCGAGCGGTATGTTTGTCGGAAGCTATATGATGGTCGTAGAACTCGACGGCGAGAGTGTTGAGCACGTATTTACGCTGCGGTAGACGGTGCTGGAGCGCGCGCCGCGCGCCTCCTAGATGGATAGTCTACGCAACGAACCATCCAGCGGTTCTGCTGCGGCAGCCCAGGATTGGTGGCCAGCCGAGGACCTGATCGAAAAGGCCAAGCCTTCGGATGCTTCCGCGCGACTGGCTCGAAGGCCGAGCAACCGCGGCCGCTGGGACCTGCCGAGCGCTCGCCGACGTGCCGAAGGCGGTGCGCGAGCATGACTGCCCACAAATCTGGATGGAGAGGTAAAACACCAGCTTCTCGGGATCACGTTCTTCTAGACGCTTTTGCGCGTCGGACCGCCTTGCAGGCAAGCAGATCGACGAGTAAGGTTCCAACGTAACCTACAACAACTTAGCCAGCAGAGGGGAGGTGCTTGTGAACAGAGAACAGAGAACAGAGAACAGAGAACGGTACATCGACGTTAGGGCAAGACTGTTGCACAAAACTGAAGGAGACGAATCGAAGGCGTTTTCCGGCTAGAGTTCAATTGTCTGAGGAAGTCGTCGCGGGATTGTTGTGCGAGCAACCGAGCGTCGCGCTGGCGGTCGAGCCTTATTCGGTACAACAACCCGCGAGCGCGAAGACCCAGCTAGGTTGGGACGTCGTCCAAGAGGAAGACCGCTTTGCGATCGCACGGGCCGGCACATTGGCGCGGGTTGCGGCTGTCGCCCTTTCACTGCTCGCGTTGCCCACATGCGTCGAGGATAACACCACATTGGGAGAGCCGCCGTACCAGACTGCGGAGAGCGAGTTGATTTTCGACGAAATCAGCTGGGCGCCCCTCATGGATTGGGTCCCGTCGAGATGGTGGTCTGAGTCCTACGAACTTGGAGTCACGCGGGCCGCACTCTACGGCCGAGCAGCGGCAGCGCTGAAAATCCCGCTCCCCGACAACTCCATCGCCGGTTGTACCGGTGCCTTGATATCAGAGAACTTGCTGCTCACTGCTGCGCACTGCGTCTCGGGTTGTGAAGGCGAGTCTTGCGCGATGCACCGGAACCCGGATGGGCCAGAGATTGACGTCAGCTTCCATCCAGAACTCAGTGCTAGCTTCGGGCAGTTCGATTCTCGCGTGCCAGGTCGGCTGGATGAAGCGTTTCTGCGGCGCAGATTGGTGCAGCTCGGGTTCCCGTCGGAGTTCGCCCTGTCAAACGCGGTACCCTTGGGGACACTCTCGGAGTTCGGCTGCATCTACGAAGAAGGCCCGGAGGTCGCAAGCCGGCGCGGCACTCCGCAGGGGTTTCGGGATACGATCGTTTATCGCTGCAAAGATGTTGAGGTCCTTGTGCCGGGTGAGCGTGAGCCACGAGTGCTTTCACCGGGTGATATATGGGGGCGCTTTGCGGTTGAGCCGGACCTCGAACTCGGCTCCAAGCTTGGATTGATTGGTTTCAATCCGATTGAACAGGGCGCCGATCCCGAACTCCGTTTGAGTATCGTCGGACACGTTCGAACGTTCACACACGAGTGTCTTATCGACGACGGCATCCGCTACGCTGGCTGTTTCAGACACGGCGTTGACATGCAGCCGGGCGACTCGGGCGGACCAGTCTTCCTGCGCAGCAACGGTGCCCTAGTCGGAGTGACTTCGGCAGAGACCCGCAGAAGCGATGATCCCTGGAGGATCTACGAAGTGAGCGGCGACACGTACAACGGCGCCGCTCAGATCGGCGAACGAGTAGAACGATTGTCCCTTGCCGACGACACGGACCATTTCCTGCCCCTCCCTATCAAACGAGCCTCAACTGGCGAGCCGGCGGACGCCCCCGCGGCGGGACGGTCGACCGGGGCTGGAGGTCGGGTAGATTCGGAACAGGCGGAGTCAATCGTGTGCCCACAAGAGATGTATGTCGCCGGGTACATGCTCTCAGAGCGCGCGGCGCGGAGCAATCTGACGGCGGGCATCAGCGACATCGCGATCGTGTGCCGATACAGACCTTCGGATGCCTCGGCGGGCCTAACGACCGACCATGATTTCGTCGTCAGCGCACGGTCCACCGATCACGTGAGGCTGATGCCGTCACTGAGCCGATACAGCGACTTCCGCAACCGAGCGCTCAGCGAGTTCCAAAATGGCGGGCCAGCGAGCCAGGAGATCCTCTGTCCTGCGTACACCAGCATGTCAAGAATGGGCTTTCGGATTCAGGGCGGTCGCGTTCACACTCTCGCCCAGGCTGGGTGTCTCGGGACCCCTTGGGACTGGCCGCGAGATACCGCTCAGTACTTCGAGTTAGACTCGCCATCGCTACTACCATCGAACTCCGACGTTGACCTGCCGAGTCTGGTTGAGTTCATTGGCTGTCACGACTCGCAACTCACGGTCGGGCTCATCTTCGACCGAACTGACGCCGGACTTCTCGAGAGCGTAAACTCCCTCTGCGTCGGCATCGATTGGAGCGAATAACCATGGCACCAGAACATCAACGTCACAGGCGGCTCATCGACCAGGCCGCAGTGCACTCGGGCACCCGGCAACATCCTGCACTCTTGCGCATCATCCGTCCTGAGCTTCTTGGGCCGCGGGCACGCGTATTGCTTGCGACGATTCTAGCTTTGCCCTCGCTTGCAGGCTGCAACGACAGCACCCGAACAGCTGCGCCCGAGCAAAGATCGGACGTCGAACTCGATGGCGGTGCCGTTGAAGACACCGCAGCCGAAACGTCTGACGCGACGAGCGACTCCGGGCCAAACGACGGTTCGGAGTGGGCGGATGGGTTGACGGCAGCGGATTGGGATCGCGAGCGCTTTCTCAGCCGTACGCTGCGCGTTGGTATGGGCCAGTGTTATTGCTGGGACATCAACAGGGAGGGAGATTCGTTCGAGTGGGACACGGCGGAGGACTGCGCCGAAGATCTTGCATCACGCTATCCCTGGTACACGTACACGGATGAAGAGTGGGCTAATCGTGAAGCAGACTCTGAGCGCCTTCTCGCGCTCGTGTGTATGAGTGACGCGTACCATCAGGTCTGGCTTTGCTACCAGGACACCTTCTTCGTGGAGACTCAGTGCCCGCAGGGGCCGATTGACGAGTGCGACGTTGCACTGGCAGAGCTCGACGGGATCTGCGGAGGCTTCGAATGGTAGCTGGGACGCTCAAGCGCCCGTGGCTTCGTATCTCGGCGGCTCGGGCGCGCTGCCGGCCACCCAGCATCGCGCCTCCACGACGTCTGCCTCACGCGCACTCTTCTCTCGCCGTTCCACTGGACAGCGAGGTGCTCGCGCACACTCTGTCGTCGGCTCTCGTCGGCGCGTGGGTTGCTTGCCGCCGCTGTCGCGCCTCCCTCTCCACACGCACTTACCCATCACTCACCCGCGCGCTGCTAGCTGCGACCATGTTGGTCACAGCCACACTTAGCGGTTGCGCAGACTCCGAGGAGTGCGCCCCGCGCTTGACGCTACCGCGGCACGACGTCGACCTTACTTGGGTAGACTCCGCGGCCCTCAACGGGGTCTCGGTTGAGTACGCGACGTGCCCAGGTTTTGACACCTGTGCTGTGAATCGCTTTGTCTGCGCGCCTGGGTCCATCGATTCGATCGAGTGCACGCGGTCGCCCGCCCAGTTCTCTGCTGTGTATTCTGAGCAGGCGTTTGTCCGTGTGATTGTTGCAGCAGACGACCGCGTTGCCACAACGAACATGGTGCGCGGCACCGTTACGCCGGTCATGTTCGGGGATCCGCCATGTGAACAAGCTGCGTTTTCTGCGAGCTGGGTGCGTGCCACCCTGGGCGAGTAAGCCCCCGAATCCGTTCCCCCTACTTCGCGAAGGGGTCGTCCTCACGCGCCGGCAACTGCAATCGCTCCACCACCTCACCGCCCACCAAGTGCGACACCACGATCTCCTCGACGTCGACGTCGACGTCTTCGATGCGGTACCACGTACCTTCCGGATAGATCACGATCACCGGGCCGTGCTCGCAGCGGTCCAAACACATCGCCTTGTTTGAGCGCACGCCACTCACGCCATGCTTGCGCATCATCTGCTTGAAGCGCGTGGCGATCACCACGCCCTGCTGGCCCCCGCAGCACCCCCGCGGGTGACCCGGTTCACGCTCGTTCTGGCAGCTAAAGATGTGTCTTTCGTAGAAACTCATATCACTCCGCCTGTGGCCAACACAGTGGTCGCGCAGTCACCCGGACCACGTTCTCGACCTTAACTTCTTTCCCTGAACCGACAGGGTCAGGGAAACGAGGAGGGTCCAGGGAGCGCAGCTCCCTGGCGGGTGTGGGCAGCGCCCACAAAGAGTACGCAGACAGCGCGAACGCCTAAGGGTGGCGTGACGGGTCAAGCTCGTCCGCCATGCTGCGGGTCACGGCGAGCACACGCTCTTGCCACACGTCAGACACCGCGATGAAGGGCGACGTCAGCGCCGGGGACTCGCCACCGTAGTGAATGCGCTCGCCCTCAAAGTCGACCAAGTCACCGCCGGCTTCACGGATGATGACTTCGGGGCCACACGTGTCCCACATGAAGCATTTGCCGCTGAAGTTGAAGTACATGTCCGCGCGCCCCTCGGCGATCTGCGCGAGCTTGCAGCCGACAGAGCCGTGCGCGTACTCCTGCCCGATGCTGAGCGCGTCGCGCACCTTGCTAATGCGCGGGTCCGGGTGGGAGCGGCTGTTAACGATGGTCGCCTTGGCGGCCTCGGGCTCTTGGTTCACGCGCAGTCGCACGTCGCCGTCGGCCGTGCGCTCGAACGCGCCGCCGCCCTCGGTTGCGAAGTAGAGGCGATCGAACGCCGGTTCGCAGACAACGCCGAGCACCGCGCGACCCTTCACGGCCATGCCGATCATCACCGACCACTCGCCGTTCTTCTTGATGAAGTCGCTGGTGCCGTCGATGGGATCAACGAACCACGAGCGGTCCGCGTCAACGGAGGTGGTGTGGCCGGACTCTTCGCCGACGACGAGGTCATTCGGAAACAATCCCTGCAGAGCGCCGACGAGGAACTCGTTGAGCACCTTGTCGGCTTCCGTCACCGGCGTGCGATCGGCCTTTTGCTCGGGCGTAAAATCGCGCTCATACACCTCGAGGGCGAGCACGGCGGCTTCCGTCGCGAGGCGAATCGCCTCATCTCGTTCGAGTTCGTACGCCATAGGTGAGGGTCCATCGTGTGGCGCGATGAATCCGCGCCGTTGCAAGAGAGGTAGGGCGAGGCGAGGCGGCTTGGGCCGCGCGGCGCCACGTTAAGCGGTCGGCTCTGAGCGCAAGCGCGCCCTGCGCTGACTCGCGAGCCTTGGACTCGACTAGTGGTCGTGACCGGCGTGATCATCGTGATCGTGACCCGCGTGGTCGCCGGCCGGCTGATCGGCGTGGTCGCCTTCATGTTCGCCGCTCGGCGCGCCGGTGCCTTCGGCAGCGTCGTCTTCCACCGGGGCAGGCACGGGGCCGAGGCTCAGGGTGGAGAGTGCGGTACTGAGGGCAGCGGAGTGCTCGCGCGACGTGAAGAGCGTGTGCACAACGAGCACGCCGCCCGCCGCGGCGCGGCCGCTGAGTGTCGTGGTGTAGCGATCATCGTTGTACGACGAGGCGGCCACGCTCTCGCCTGCGAGGCTGACGTTGCCTGACGTCCACTGCACGCCGAGCGCGCGTCCGAGCGCGACGCTCATGTGCTGCACAGTCGCCTCGGCGCGCAAAGCGTCCAGCTCCGGGCCGGGCGTGGGTGTCTCCTCCGTCTCCGGCGGTACTCCCTGCTCGTACCAGTAGATGTCGACGAACGAGTTCGTGTCTCCCGCCTCGAGGCCGGTCGCGTCAGGCACCTCAATGTGCGTCACGTGAACTGGGCCAAAGCCGCCGTTCACGGTACTCTGACGCACCACAAGATCCTCGGTCACCGCGAAGTGGAAGTTCTCTGTTCCCACCGCTTGGCGGGTCGGAACAACCTCGGGGACGCCGAGCAGGAGACCGGGGCTCTCGTCGTGAGCCTCCGCGTGGTCGTCGCCATGATCGGCCGCGTGCGGCTCCTCCGCGTGGGCGCCCGCTGAGGCGAGCATCAACAGAGAAAACGGCAAAGCGGCTGCGAAGAATCGATTGGTCATCGAGGTCGTCTCTTGAGTGCGCAAGGAGCCGCGGTGACGCGACTCTGTCCAGTCCAGCGCGGCCAACAGCGTTCCGTCAGCGCGCGGCGCGGGTGTAGCAATGCCGGCGCCCTCACGCAACGCCGACCTCTGACTTCGTTCGACGCGGCGCGCACAACGAGTCAGCGATCGCCTGCGTGTCTAGAAAGCGAAAACTCCGAAACGACGCCATCTGTCCGAAAGTCCGACGAAATCGTGCTCGATCTCACCAAAAACCCTTGCGAAACACAGGCCACCCACCGATCTTCAGCGCCGGACCTACACACCGTGAATATCGATATGAACGCGAAGCGCGACGAGCACCCTTATGCCTCGTTCATTCACCGCGTCGAGAAGCCTGGGCGCTATCTCGGCGGTGAGTACAACGCCATCGTCAAAGACCACGCGTCTGTCGACTGCACCTTCTGCCTCGCCTTCCCCGACGTCTATGACATCGGGATGAGCCACATGGGCACGAAGATCCTCTACTCGATCGTCAACAAGACCGACGATCTGCTGATGGAGCGGTGCTTTACGCCGTGGCACGACATGGAAGCCGAGCTGCGGGAGCGCGGCTTGCCGCTGCTCTCCCTCGAGTCGCAGCGCCGCCTGGTTGACTTCGATGTCGTCGGGTTCTCGCTACAGTATGAGATGACGTTCACCAACGTGTTCACCATGTTGGATCTCGGCGGCGTGCCAATGCGCAACGACGAGCGCACGTTGGAGCACCCGCTGGTCATCGCTGGCGGCCCGACCGCCACGCACCC
>JBLFZA010000242.1:0-7062 GCA_047610025.1 Bradymonadia bacterium
TCCCCACGAGCGAGTTTGAAGCCATGAGAGCGGGAATCCAGACAACGCGATCCAGACAACGCCCGAAGTGCGTCTTCGTCTGCGTCGCGCTGCTCTCGATCATGGCATGCGACACTGCTTACGTGCTCGATGATCCGGACGGCGCCATGCGAAAGGAATCAGAGCCTGACATCTGGTGGTGCGGCGACGAGGAGATCTCGCCGCTCGGCGGCGAGACATGCGATGGAGACAACCTCAACGGCGAGACGTGCGAGAGCCTCGGGCTGCCCGCCGGCACGCTGCGCTGCGCCCCTTCGTGCTATGAGTTCGACACCTCGCGCTGCCTCGGCGAGGGTGTTTGCGGCGACAACGTTATCCAAAGCGGATTCGAGGATTGCGATGGCCTGACCATCGTGTCGACCTGCTCAGAGTTGGGCCTCGGTACCGGGCGCCTCACCTGCACAGAGTCTTGTGAACTCGACACTGCCGGATGCGAAGAGGAGGCGGACGTCGCCGAGCATGAAGTCGCGGACGTCGCGAGCGATGCCGAGCACGACGTGAGCGATGCCGAGCATGAAGTCGCGGACGTCGCGAGCGATGCCGAGCACGAGGTGAGCGATGCCGAGCGCGAAGTCGACGCGGCGCCCGGAGACGACACTGACGAGGCATCGGATGGTGACGCCGAAGATGATACTCAGACGCTGCCGGAGAACGACATGGAGATAGACGCGCGCCCTGTTGACGGGGCCGGCGACTCCCCGAGGCGATCCCTACGCGCTGGCGGGTGCACAGCAGTTGCTTCTGCGCCGGGCCTCAGCTGGATGCTACTGGGTCTGTTAGGCCTGCGCGGGAGACGGCCCGACGCGCTGCCGAGCAATACATAGACCGGGGCCGGCGGGCCGAAGAAACGCAGACCTGAACCCGGACGAGCCGTTGAACGCCACCCTCCACCGGGTGCACACTGGGCGCAGCACACACCCAAGACCCTCTAAGAACACACACCTTCACCCCACCACTCAGAATGCGCCTCAAAACCCTCATCGTGAGTACCGCGATCGCTAGCGCCGGCGCGCTCCTCGCGCCGAGCACCGCCGATGCATGCGGCGGTTTCTTCTGTTCGCAGTCGGCGCCCGTCGTGCAAACGGCCGAGCGAATCCTGTTCATGCAGCTCGATGACAACACCATCGAGACGCACGTGCAGATCTCTTACACGGGCCCCTCGGAGGACTTCGCGTGGATTGTGCCGACGCCTTCTTCGCCAACACTGAGCCTCGGCAGCGATCAGATATTCAGCGCCCTGGACGGCATTGGGCCGCCGATTCGCCGTGAATTCCGCACCGTCGGCACCTGTCGACAGTCCACCCCAACGGACGCTGCTTCTGACGCAGGCCCCGTGCAGGACGTCGAGTCAGACATCAGCGAGGACGCCGGCGGAGGCGTCGTGGTCGTGGCGCTCGAGACCGTGGGCCCTTTCGACACCGCGATCCTACAGGCGACAGCGGTCGAGCCGATGATGCAGTGGCTCGACGCCAATGGCTACGACCTGCCCCCCGCGACCGCCGCGTTGCTCTCGCCCTACATCATGGGCGACATGCACTTTCTCGCGCTCAAGCTCACCAAGAACGCCACCGCAGGGGATCTACAGCCAATCGCAATGACCTACACGGCTAGCGCGCCGATGATTCCGATTCAGCTGACGGCGATAGCCGCCGCGGACGAAATGCCCATTCAAACGTGGATCGTTGCAGACCAGTACGCACGTCCATCAAGCTACGTCGAGGTCGAACCCGAGCACTTCCGGGTCGCCGCATCGGGGTGGTTCTCAGCGGCTGGCGATGCCCTCGACAGCGTGCGCGAACATGGGATGGTGCGCTCGTACGCGGATGTTGCGTCCCGCGTCTCATCCGGCTTCTCGACCGTACGTGTGGAGGAGTCTATCGAACTGCTCCGAAGCCAATCAGCCGTCGCGAGCGTCTTTGAAATCCTCACGTCGGGCAGCTTGGAGGCCGACCTTCGGTCTGCTTCACTGCGGCTATCCGCCCTCAGCTACTGCGCTCCAATGCCGCAACGACTGGTTGATGAAGGCGTTACACCAGCGAACTTCTATGCGTGGCCAGGTCGGCCTGGGCAACTGCGTGAAGGAGAATGGCAAACACCGGGGGGTGAGGCCTGCGCCGACTGGCTCGAAGAACGTATCTTCGAGCCGCGACGGCGCGTGTCCGGCTACTTCGACACGCTCGCTACCGCGTCGCGCTTCGATACGTGGCTGAGGCCCGAGGACATGACCTTGGACCCTGTCTTTTGCTACGATGCGGACGCGCGGTCGCGAGCGGAGATTCTGATCGAGGACACCCGGATCTGTCGGGAAGACCTCTATTCGTTCGAGGCGCCGGTCACGCGTCGAATTGGCGATACGACGCTCTACCCGTCACGGAGAGGGGGCTCTGTCGTGAGCGGAAACTTCCCGCGGGCCTCGCGAGTGACGCGCTACACATGCGACGGGCCGCCAGAGATCGTCCGGGAGACGAGCGAGCAAGAGTACGCCGACGCCGAATCGGATGCTGTCGTCGACTTCAACCGATGGTTCGACCACGTGCCCGAGGAGGATGTTGTCGAGGATACGGGCACCTCTGACGCCGGCACGGGGCCGGAGGTCGAGCCGACGACAGACGCCGAGGGTTCCGGCGATGACGGTGCCTCGCCCGAAGAGGACACCACAGCGCCTGACTCCAACACAGACGATGAAACCGACGCGCCCGAGGACCAAGGTCAACGCTTCACCGGCGGCACATGCACGGCGTCCGGCGCAGCAGTCGCATGGCCCATGCTCGGCGTACTTCTCACGCTCGGCATCCGGCGCAGACGACGATAGCGCGGACCCGAGACGGGCCAGAACACCGCACATCAAACACCAAACGCCTCAAATGATGCGACCGCTCACACCCCAAGCAAACATGCGTACGACACTCCTGACCATGACGGCCGCACTGGCCACCGCCGCCGCTCTTCTCGCCCCAAATACGGCTGACGCCTGCGGCGGCTTCTTCTGCGCGCAAGCGGCGCCCGTGATGCAAACGGCCGAACGCATCCTCTTTATGCAGCTCGACGAGAACACGATCGAGACGCACGTGCAGATCTCGTACACGGGGCCTTCCGAGGACTTCGCTTGGATTGTGCCGACGCCGTCGCAACCTGTGCTCAGCCTCGGAAGCGATACGGTCTTCCAGTCACTCGACCTGCTCGGCCCGCCCATACAGATCTTGCAGGGCGAGACCGTCGGCACCTGCAGACAGGACGACCGCCAGTTCGGCGACACGTCGACGGTCGACTTCGGTGCAGACGCAGGGTCCGACGCGGGGACGGGCGGAGGCGTCGACGTCATCGCGCTCGAAACCGTCGGGCCCTTCGACACGGCCATCATCCAAGCGACAGCCGTTGAGCCCATGATGGAGTGGCTCGATACGAACGGGTACGACCTCCCGCCGCAGACCGCCGCGCTGCTCTCGCCCTACGTCGAGGGGGACATGTACTTTCTCGCGCTGAAGCTCACTAAGGACGCCAGCGCTGGCGATCTGCAGCCGATCGCGATGACGTACAATGCGCCGGCGCCGATGATTCCGATTCAGTTGACCGCGATCGCGGCGGCCGACGATATGCCGATTCAAACATGGATCGTGGGCGACCAGTATGCCGCGCCCGCCAACTACGCCGAGGTCGAGCCAGACCCCATCTCTGTGGTGACGAACGGCTGGAACTCGTCCGCTCGCGCCGCGGTCGATTCGCTCGCCGAGCGCTCAATGGCGCGCACATTCGCAGACGAGTCCGCACCACTAGCGGCGGGCTTCTACAACACGTCTTACGAGGACGACATCGCATCACTGAGGCAGCAGGAGACCGCGAATCAGCTCTATGATCGTTTGGTCTCGGGTACCCTTGGCTTTGTGCTGCAGACGAGTCCGCTCAGCCTGCCAATCTACCAGTTCTGCGCGCCAATGCCGGAGCGCCTCGTCGAGGATGGATTCGCGGCTGCCAACTTCTACTCTTGCCCCGAGTGCTTCCTTGAAAGCGAAGACGAGTGGACAACCCCCGGCGCCGACGCTTGCGCCGATTACGTGGACGAGCGCTTTCTTGAGCCGCTTCGACGCATTGCGGGCTACTTCGAAGAGCTTCGCACCGCGTCTCGATTCGACACGTGGCTGGACGCCGCTGAGATGGACCTCGACCCGATGTTCTGCTGGGACGGTGACCTACAGGCACGGGAAACGTTGAGTGTCACCCGCACGCGCTACTGCCGAGACGACCTGTACGCCTGGGAGGCGCCAGACCGCATCGATGTCGACGGGCTCTCGTTCTTCCCGAACGAGAACGGCACCTATTCCGGGCGAGCGCCGGTCGCGAGCATCACCCGACACGGGTGCGCTCAGGGCGACACAGACGTCGAAGTGCCCACCGGTGCGCAGACGCGTGCGCTCGTTGCGCAGCGGTCGCGGGCCAGCTTCGAGGGATGGTTCGGCAACCTGGACGAAGACAACATGCCAGCACCTGCCCGGCAGGAAAGCAGCGCGTGCGCGGCGTCCGGTGCGGCAGGCGCATGGTGGATGCTGATGCTCGTGCCGGTGGCGCTGCGCCGACGGCGCTAGCGAGCGCAGCATGACGTGATACGTTTATCGACGAGAACTCCAACACCGAGACCTTACATGCGCATTCTATCGCTCTCTCTCGCGGCGGCGGTCGGCGGACTCAGCGCCATCGTCGTGCCCGCAGCGGCCGCCGCCTGCGGTGGGTTCTTCTGCTCGCAGTCTGCCCTGGTTGTGCAGACGGCGGAGCGTATTCTGTTCATGCAGCTCGATGACAACACGATCGAGACGCACGTGCAGATCTCTTACACGGGCCCCTCGGAGGACTTCGCGTGGATTGTGCCGACGCCGTCGCAGCCGGTGCTCAGCCTGGGCAGCGACGTGATCTTCCAAACACTCGACGCGATCGGACCGCCCATCGAGATCACAGTAGGCGACACCGTCGGCACATGCAGGGAGCAGCCGCCATTCCAGGCAGATGACACCACAGCGATGGACGCTGGGGTTGGGGGCGACGCCGATGGTGGCGGGGTCACCGTGATCGCGCTCGAGACTGTCGGCCCGTTTGACACCGCGATCATCCAAGCGACGGCGGTTGAGCCCATGATGGAGTGGCTCGACACCAACGGCTACGACCTGCCGCCGCAAACCGCCGCGCTGCTGACACCCTATGTGCAAGGCGACATGTACTTCCTCGCGTTGAAGCTCACGAAAGACGCCAGCGCGGGAGACCTGCAGCCTATCGCGATGACCTACACCGCGTCGGCGCCGATGATCCCGATTCAGCTCACGGCGATCGCAGCGGCCGACGATATGCCGATCCAAACGTGGATCATCGCCGACCAATACGCCGCGCCTGCGAACTACGCCGAAGTGGAGCCGAATCACATCTCCGTCATCACCGGGAGCTGGGAGGCTGCCGCGCGACGCGCCGTTGACTCGCTGGATGAACGCTCGATGACGCGCACGTTCGCCGATGAAGCCGCACCACTGGCGGACGGCTTCTACTTCGAGGCGTACGAGCAAGGGCTCGAGCGACTCCGCGGCATCAGCGACGCGACTGAGCTCTACAATTCGATCCGATTCAACGAGCTGAGTGGGCTCATTCAGTCGAGCCCGCTCGGGCTGCCCTCGCTGCAATTTTGTGCACCGGTACCGGATTCGGTCACCGAGCAAGGCATTGAAGCCCTCGACTTCTACAACTGCCCGGACTGCTACCTTGAGAACAGCGAGGAGTGGACAAGCCCAGGCGGCGACGCGTGCGCGGACTTCATCGATGAGCGACTCATCGAGCCACTGCGTCGAGTGGCGGGGTACTTCAACGAACTAAGGACCGCATCGCGCTTCGACACCTGGCTCGACGCCGACGAGATGGACCTCGACCCGATGTTCTGCTGGGACGACGCACGGCAGGCGCGCGAAACGCTCCGCGGAACGCGCACACGCTACTGCCGCGACGACCTCTACGACTACGAGGCACCCACGCGCTGGGATGTCGATGGGCTCACGCTCTTCCCCAACGAGAACGGCGCTTACGAGGGGCTCGACGCCCTATCGCCCGTCTCGCAGATCACCCGCCACGGGTGCGGGCAAGGCCCAGACGACGTCGTCTCGATGGAGAACGACGCGGCGCGTGGCGCATTGCAGACCGAGTCGCGAGAGACGTTTCTCGCGTGGTTCGGCGAGGTCGACCCAGCGGACGAACCCGGTGGAGACGGTAACGGGGGCAGCGACGATGACGGTGGGCGCCGCGCGGTGAGTGGCGCTGGGTGCACGGCGGCAAGCGCGGCCGGAGCGTGGCCAGCGCTCGGCGCGCTTCTCGCGCTTGGTCTGCGCCGTCGACGCCGCAGCTAGGCTTCGGGAGCTTCGTCGCGGGCGGGGCACTCTGGCTCCCGTCGGATTCCACTGGATTCCTCAGCATCCCGGTTGCCCCTGTACGTTCCCGATGGCAAATGCGAGGCTCCTCCTGAATCGTCGCCGCGCCCGCGGCATCCACCGAACGCACGGCGCTACGCCGAGCTCTCCTGAAGTGCGCTATGAACGACGTCCGAATCGGCATCATTGGTGGAAGTGGTCTCTACGAGATCGACGGCATGGAAGTGATCGAAGAGATCACTGTGGACACGCCTTTTGGACCAACGTCCGACAAAATCCTCATCGGTAAGCTCGGTGAGCGGAAGGTCGCGTTCTTGCCGCGCCACGGAAAGGGTCACCAGCACAACCCGACGGAGATTCCGGTGCGGGCGAACATCTGGGCGCTAAAGTCGCTCGGCGTGTTCTGGCTGGCGACGGTTTCGGCGGTGGGCTCGCTTCGAAAGGAGATCGAGCCGCGACACTTTGTGATCCCTGACCAAGTCATCGACCGCACACGCAGCCGCGTGAACACGTTCTTTGACGATATCGCGGTACACGCGGGCTTCAGCCACCCCTTCGAGCCGATGATGCGCGATATCCTGCTCGCG
This sequence comes from Bradymonadia bacterium, assembly GCA_047610025.1. Classification (GTDB taxonomy): domain Bacteria; phylum Myxococcota_A; class Bradymonadia; order REDH01; family REDH01; genus JBLFZA01. The sequence goes on from JBLFZA010000242.1 coordinate 7,019, forward strand.
GCGTGCAGAGCAGAGGGCGTAACGACGCACGACGGCGGCACGTA
>JBLFZA010000243.1:0-6998 GCA_047610025.1 Bradymonadia bacterium
GGTTGCCCTTCGCCGACATCGAACGCCTCGAGATGAACCTCGTCAACGACCAGTGGGTGATCGTGGATGGTGTTCTCGCGCCGCGCCCGTTCTCCAGCCCGAGAGACACACTGCTGGCGCTCGTCCGTGCGTTGAACACGCAGGACGCAAACCTGCTCTACGAGCTGATGCCCCCGGAGTTTAGGTCCGAGACGTCTCTTGAGTCGCTCACGGCGTGGATGACTGATGAAGCATCTGCCATCGCGGATACCGCGCAGCTGCTGAGTCTTCACGCGTCCGAGCCGTTGTCCGTCTCTGAAGACCGGGCCGTGCTGCGCTACGGCTCACGAACGCTGGTGATGCGTCGAGAAGCCGAGCGGTGGTTTGTCTGGGACTTCGACTAGTCCGCCGTGACGCGCGGGGGGTCGTTAGGCGGCGTATGAGATGGCCTCTGCGTCGAGCATCGGCTTGAGACCGCCTTTTGAATCGAGGGTTCGCATCTCCTGGAACCCGCCGATGCCTTTGGTGCCGATAAAAATCTGCGGCACTGTTCGGAGCTTGGTCTCCTCGACCAACCACATGCGCAGATCATCCTCGCTGGTGGCGTCGACTGTGGTGTAGGCGACCTTCATTTTGTCCAAGTATCGCTTCGCTGCCCCGCAGAACGAGCAGTAGGTAGTGACGTAGACCGTGACGGTGTTGGGTGCGGGCTTGTGCATGTGTTGTTCACTAGATGGTGTAGAGGGGGCGCGTCGCGGTTGGCTCGGCGGCGCCTGTGTGATGCAATGCCACGTATGCACAAAACGTCGCAACACGCGTTCGGAAACACAACCTACGCAGGGGTAGGACATGCCTGAGATGTTGCGTCTCGCCCTCGCGGTAGGGATTGGTGGATTCTTCGGCGCAGTGGCCCGCTTCGGCACAACCGCACTCGCGGGGGTGGCGCTCGGTTCTCGTTGGCCGGTCGGGACATTTGTCGCCAATTGTCTCGGCTGTTTGCTGCTTGGCTGGTTGCGGCCCTGGCAAGTGGGCGGCGGGTCGGCCATGGTGGCGGCGTTGGTGCTCACCGGGTTCTGTGGCAGTTACACAACGTTCAGCACGTTCATGTTGGAGTCCCATGAGCTAACGGTTGCGCACGGAGCTCGCGCCGCAGCGGTCTACGTCGCCAGCAGCGTCTTGATGGGCGCCGTTTTCGTGGGAATTGGGATGCGTCTCGGGGCGCCGTCGTGAAGGCCTACTGGGAGAGCGATACGCTGGTCGTCGAGTTTCGCTATCACCCGGGAACGAAGGACTTGGTGAAGTCGCTGCGCGGGTCGCGCTTCGACTGGGCGAGCAAGACCTGGCGCTTCGCGCGTCCAGATGGAGAGCAGGCGCTTGAGCCGCTTGCCGCTCATGGGTTTGCGGTGCCAGGCGCCGCGGCCGGTCCCGTCGCGAGCTCTCCGAGCGTGAGCCCGCATGACATGCCGACGGTTGAACTCACCGACGCGCTTGGCATCCGCGCGCTGAACGCTCAAGTCGGCATGGCGCTTCGCACAGCATTCCCCGTGGCCGTTTGGGTCGCTGGCGAGGTGTCCGGTTTCGCCCGCACGAAGCACCGGCGTCACGCCTACTTCGAGTTAGTCGAGCGTGACGGGGCGGAGCGCGCGGTCGCGTCCGTTACGGCGGTAGCGTTCGAAAATGCGCGCGCGCGCATCGAACGGAAGCTCGCCGAGGCTGGCCTCAGCCTTGAGGACGGCATGACCGTTCGCATGCAGGTGCGCGTCGAACTGTACGAGGCGCGCGGCAGCTACCAAGTGATCGTCGAGGACGTGGACCCTGCGTATTCGATGGGGGCGCTAGCGCTGCAGCGAGAGCGGGTCCTCGCGGGACTGCGAGAAGCGGGGCTTATCGAGCGGAATTCCTCTTTGGTGCTGCCGATGGTACCGCTTCGGGTTGCGCTGCTAACGAGTGTTCAGAGCGACGCGTATCACGACGTGATGTCGTCGCTGAAGGCGTCAAAATACGCCTTCCTCGTGACGCCTTTCGACGTGCGCGTGCAGGGCGATGCGTTGTCCTCCACCGTCTTGGCGGCGCTTGCACGGGTTGAGCGTCAGTCGAGCAGCTTCGATGTGGTCATCATCACGCGAGGCGGTGGCAGCCGAGTCGAGTTGGCCGCGTGGGACGATTTGCACGTCGCGACTGCAGTAGCGACCTGTCCCCTGCCAGTGATTGTGGCGATCGGCCACCATCAGGACCAGAGCGTGCTCGACTTCATTGCGCGCAGCGCGAAGACTCCCACCGAGGCAGCAGAGCTGCTGGTCGGGAGCGTGCGTGACGCAGATACGTGGCTGAGTGTCGCGTCGGAGCAGCTCGCGCGGGGCGCCCATTCGCGGGTGCAGGATGAGAACTCGGCAGCACACGATCGCGCACACTCTCTTGCGGACCGAGCGCGTCACGCGATGTCGCTCGCGGTGTTTCGTGTCGAGCGCGAGCTACCCGAGAGACTCTCGCGGGCGGCGCCTGGGATGTTGGGGCGAGAGTCCGCACGGACAGAACGTCTCTCTCGCAGGTTTGGTACGCGGCGTCTTGAGGAGCTCACGGCGTCGCAGCGAACGGTGCTCGAGCGCGCCGAGCAGGGACTTCGTCGTGCGGCGCCTCGCGGGCTCGCCGCGGCGAGCGAGACGTTGGGTCGCTTCGATGCTCGCCTGACGCGTACGCCCGCTCTATTGGCCGCGCTCAGCCGGCGCCTGGACGCAGTGTCTTCGAGCCTGCGTCTCGCCGATCCTGCTCGGGTAATCGCGCGCGGTTTCCTGCTGGCGAAAGATGCGAACGGAGCATTCGTTACGACCGCATCGGCCGTACCAAACACGCCATTCTCGTTGGTTTTTCAGGACGGAGAAGTGCCCGTACGGGCACTCACACACACGGAACAGACAGATGAGTAACCCCGACGTGACGATCAGTTACGAAGACGCTGTAGAAGAGATCGAGGCGATCCTCGTGGATATCGACGACGGCGCGCTGCCGATCGACGAGCTGGCACCGAAGGTCGAGCGTGCGGCGTCTCTGCTCGCGCATTGCCGCGCGGTGCTTCAGAAGACGGAGGCTCGGGTTCAAGACGCCGTGGCTGCGCTGTCAGGCCCGGAAGACGAATGATCGCGCGGCTGGGTGAGCGGGTTTCGAAGGTGGCGTCCGCGGTGATGCCAGACCCCTTCGTGCTCGCGCTCTTGCTGACGGTGGCCATCGCAGGTGTTGGAGCACTGCGCCTGGCGGTGATTGGTCAGGACGACATCGCGTGGACCCTCGCCTCTGGTTGGCTGGGCGAGTTCGCCTCGGCCGGACTGATGGCCTTCGCGTTCAAGATGGCGCTTATCCTGGTCACCGGGCACGCTCTCGCGCTGAGCCGGCCGGTACAGCGATTGGTCGACAGGATCGCTCGCCTCCCGCGTTCCGCGGCCCATGCGTCCGCGCTCGTCGCACTGGTCGCTTGTTTGGCGTCCATTCTCCATTGGGGGCTCGGGGCGATCGTCGGGGCCCTGCTCGCACGGGAGATCGGCCGCTCGGCAGAACGCAGAGGCGTGACGTTGCACTACCCGCTACTCGGGGCCGCTGCGTACTCGGGGTTCGCGCTGTGGCACGGCGGGCTGAGCGGCTCGGCTCCCACCGCGATCGCGAACGAGTCGAACTTCGTCAGCGAGCTCCTGATGGAGCAAACAGGCGTCGCGTATCTCCCGGTGTCAGAGACCCTGTTTTCGCCGCTCAATCTCGCGGTCACGGGCACGATGCTTATCGTTATCCCGCTGTTGTGCGCCTGGATGACTCCGAAAAACTCAGCTGAGATGGTCGGGCCCTCGGGTTCACAATTGCCAGCGGAGAAGGCAGACGCGGTAGCGGTAGACACGTCGCCGCTTGGGAAGGCACAGCGCTCGCCGGTCGTCGGCTGGGCCGTTGGCGGGGTCGGTCTCGCCGTCCTCGCGTTCGGCGTCAGCACGGGCAAGCTGACCGTGAACCTCGACAGTGTGGTGCTCTTCTTTCTGTTTCTTGGCATCGCGCTTCACGGCGATGTTATTCGCTACGCGACGACACTGGGGGAGGGTGCGCGGGGCGCAGGAGCGATCCTGCTGCAATTCCCCTTCTATTTCGGGATTCTTGGCTTGATGAAGGCCTCTGGGCTGATCATCGCAATCAGCAACGGGCTGGTGGCGCTGTCTTCGCCGGCCACGTTCCCCGTTGTGGCCTTTTTATCGGCTGGGTTGGTGAATCTGGTGGTGCCCTCGGGTGGAGGCCAGTGGGCGGTTCAAGGGGAACTTCTGTTGACGGCAGGGCACGCGCTTGGCGTTGACCCCGCCCGCACTGTGATGGCCTTCGCGTACGGTGATGCTTGGACGAACCTGTTGCAGCCATTCTGGGCGCTCCCGCTGCTCGGGATCATGGGGCTGCGTGCGAAGGACATCGTCGGGTACACGGCCGTGATTCTGGTCGTGATGGGGGTGGTTGTGCCGGTGCTGCTCTTGCTGATGTGAGAGTCGCTCGCCGGGGCGGCGCATCGTGAGTCTCTAAGGCAGCCCTTCGGGCAGTCCGCCGCTGCTGGGGCGCCGCGCTTGACGCGATCCTGCAAGGCTCCGTACTGTCTCGGCATCTCTTCTCTCCGCGATGCCTGCCCCTATGCTCCGACCGCCTTTTCTACGTGCTTTCGCGCGCGTCTCCGCGCTCGTGATTTCCGTCGCGTCGCTGATCACAGCCGGAAACGCATCTGCGGGCGGGTTCGAGTCTATCGATAATGGTGCGCGCTCCCTCGGGCGCGCTGGCGCCTACGTCGCAGGCGTAGAAGAGCCGACGGCGATCTACTACAATCCGGCCGCGCTCACGCGCATCGACGGCTTCGGGTTGACTCTGAATCTCAACGTGTCGGTGCTTGACGTGGAGTTTCAGCGGGCACCGTTTCAATACAATGACGGTCCCGCGACTTCGTCGAGATCGGCGCGCGAGCTCCAGTTCGACAGTGTCAGCAACTCGCGCCGATTTTTCCCGGCGCCAATGGCGTTCCTGTCGCACGACTTTGGGCTCGACGATTGGACGTTCGGCTTTGCGGTGTATGGGCCTCCGTCTCATGGCGCGGTCTCCTACCCCGAGATGACGCGGACGCCTGTCGGGTTCGACGGTGACCCCTGCGACGCGGGTTTCCAGCCTTGCCGGTCCAACCCGACAGTGTCTCGCAACGGTGGGCAGGCCTACACGATCATCGATCAGGATATTCTCCTCTTCTACCCAAGCCTCGCCGTGGCGTACGAACTGGAGGACATCGGGTTGTCGTTCGGATTGACAGCGCAGCTCGTTGTTTTGCTCATCGACTTTCGTGTGGCCGTCGACGGGTCCAATAGTCAGGATTCGGATGTAGAGCGAACGAGCACGGAAGCGGAGGAGTTCTATTCGCCAAGCGATTTCAGCGCGCGAGGGTTCGCTGGTACCGGGATCTTCGGTGTGTTGTGGGAGCCCAACGATCGGTTCGCGATCGGTGCCAGTTACCGCATGCGCTACAATATGGTCGCGAACGGAACGATCGATATCGAACTCCCCCCGCTTGGCGGCGTAGATGTCGGTTTTGCGGGAGACGAACCGGGCGAGTTGCAGTCGCAGACCGACGCAACGCTGCGGGCAAAGTTTCCCGACGTTCTTCGCGTGGGTGCTCAGTATACGCACCGAAACGAAGCCAATGATGAGGTCTTCGACGTCGAATTGGACCTCACCTACGAGACGTGGTCGCGCACCGAGAGCTTTCTTATCGACGTGGAAGGAGAAGTCGTCGACACCGCTGGCGCCTTAGGGCGGAACATCCCTGCGCTCGAACTGGGGCGACACTTCAACGACACGGTGAGCGTTCGTCTCGGAAGTGACCTCTCGATGTTGCGCAACCCGGAGACGGGGCAGGGCCCGGTGTTTCGATTGGGCACGTACTTTGAGAGCAACGGCCAGCCCAACGAATGGACGAACCTAGACTTTGTCCCATGGATGCGCGTCGGCGCGACGGTGGGGGTGAGCTATCACGTTGGGAAGTTCTCCATCGACGCGGCCTATGCGTACGTGTGGTCCCCAGACCGAACGGTTCGAAACGGGGAGTTCGACTTGCTGATGCCGCTGTGGATTTGTGAGCAGCCAAATGAAGCATCGGCGGAGGCCTGCGCGTCCCAGACCCGTGAAGGAGCCGTGCACGCCGTCAACAACGGCGAGTACAGCGTTGGGCTGCAGCAGTTTGCGTTGGGCGTCACCTACGGTTGGTAAGCCATCCGTGACAGCCAGCGCTCTGAGTTGAGCGTGGTTGAACGCAGCGCCGTGAACGGAGCGCCGTGCACCGAACGCGCTGGCAGCGGCAGGCAGAACACGCGCTGTGCTCAGGTAACGCGACGCGGGTCAGGGGCAGTCCTCAATGCACTCGACCGTGCCTCGCCGCACCCACCCGGTGTTACCGCTTACGATCTCGATCTTCGTCCAGTCTGTACGGCGCTCGCGCACGAGCACGACCGCGCCTTCGAAGAGCTCCGTGGAGCGTCGTGCTCGTTGCAGCTCATCAGGTGATTCGCGCCACGTCGGCTCTTCGGACAAGACGATGGCGGGTCGCACGGTCACCGCCGTCCATGCGTTGCCGACAACCAACATGAGCCCGATGAGGGCCACACCGGAACTCAAAACCGCGACAACGAGCGCGGCGTCACGTCGGCCGCTCTGTGGCAGGCGCCTGCGCAGCAACCACCCGCCGAACGCCAACCAGACGAAGGCGAGAGTGAGGGATTGAGCGTTGAGCAACCGCATCCTCCGCGCAGCGCGCCACCACGCAACAGCGGGTGGTTCGCCTTCGACGATGACAGCTTTCCCAGCGGCTTCTGCGCGTCTTCGCCTCGCTTCTCGCTGCGCGAGGAGCAAGGTGTCCTCCACCCCTCGGTCGCCCGGCGAAACCACACGCGCGCGCTCAAGCGCGAGGATTGACTCTCCGAGATCTCCGGCCTCCGCTCGTTCGAGCGCCGTGTTGAACAGGTTGTCCGCGT
>JBLFZA010000244.1:0-6984 GCA_047610025.1 Bradymonadia bacterium
GAAGCGCCAGACTGGCAGCCTGCCGACGCGCAGGCGCTCGCCGACTGGCAGACGCTCGAGCCGAGCGAATGGGCGCTCGGCGTGGTCGACGATGTCGACAACCTCTTCGGAGCGCTTGAAACCAACCGCTTCTCGTTCCTCGGCATTGGCCGTGGCGAGTACCGCGAGCTCTGGCAAGAGGTGACGTTCCGGGAAGACGGACGGATCGATGGCGCGCCGGCCGAAACGGTGTATGTGCTCGCGCGGTTCACCGTCGACGCGCCGACCAACCTCATCGTTCAAGCAGACCCTGCGCAGCGCGTATGGCTCAATGGTGAGCGCCGCCCAGGCGACCCCTATGGCAGTGGCTGGGCGCGGCTCGCGTACTCCGTTGATGCCGGCGAGCACACGCTCGTCGTGCAGGCAGACGGCCGACGCGCGGCGCCGCTCGTCCGCTTGTGGACCACGCCTGACGAGGCCACGCTGTCGCCCGCTGATACCACCAGCTTTGACTGGGTGACCGACTCGTCAGACGTGCAATACGTCGGCATGCCGCTGCTCGCGTTTGGCGACGGGCCAACCGGGCCGCTGCGCACACGGGTGCTCGCGTCGGACTGGGTTGAGGAGTCGACGATGGTGTTCCCAGGCGTCGCGGCCGGTGCGTCAACGAACGTGCCCTTCGAGATCCGACCCATCAGAGCGCCGGAGGATGGCACGGAGTCAGTGGAGGTCACCATCCAGATCGAAGCCGAGCGCTGGGACGCGTCGTATACAACCACCGTGACAATCCCGGTTGTCGCGGCGGGCACGACGTACCGCCGAAGCTTCATCTCTGGCATAGACGGCTCGGCGCAATACTATGGCGTCGTTCCGCCGTCGGACTTCGACCCTGCGTTATCGTACGGGCTGATCCTCAGCCTACACGGCGCGGGCGTCGAGGGCATCGGCCAGGCGCGCGCCTACTCGCAGAAGAGCTGGGCATGGCTCGTCGCCCCGACGAACCGTCGCCCCTACGGCTTTGACTGGGAGGCCTTTGGCCGCCACGACGGCCTCGAGGCGCTCGCGGATGCTGAGCGAACGTTCAACACCGACGCGACCCGCACACACGTGACCGGACACTCGATGGGTGGTCACGGCACGTGGCAGTTCGGCACGCTCTTCCCGGGCCGCTTCGCGACGGTCGGCCCCTCGGCCGGCTGGGCATCATTCTACTCCTACACCGGCTACCAGCGCCCGAACGGCGTGTTCGCGCGCGCCGCGGCGTCGAGCGACAGCCACGTCTTCCGCACAAACCTCGCCAACCGCGCCGTGTTCATCGTGCACGGTGACGCCGACGACAACGTGCCCGTCCGCGAGGCAAACGAGTGGTTCGACCTGCTCGATCCGATCGTAGCGGACCTGCAGATCTACCTCGAACCTGGCGCAGGCCACTGGTGGGATGGGGACCGCGCGGGCGGCGCCGATTGTGTGGATTGGCCGGAGCTCATGTCGACAATGGAGGACCGACGCCTCGACCCGAGGGAGCTGGCGTTCGACTTCCTGACGCCCGGCCCCGCCGTCTCCCCCACGCACTCGTATGTAACCATCGACGCCGTAGACACAGCAGACGATGACGCGCGGCTCGTCTCTGCCGCGGAAGGCGGCACGGTCACGCTGACGACGAGCAACGTGCGGCGCCTGATCATCGACGCCACGGCTCTGGTCGCGGCGGGCGCGACGGCGCTCACGGTGAATGGTGAGGCAGTCGACCTGAGCGCCGAGGGCGAGGTCACCGTTGGCCCCGAGGGTGGCAAGCGCCTCGGTCTGATGGGGCCGTTCAACGCAGCGTTCGAGCAACCCTACTGCTACGTCTACGAGGAAGCAGGTCCTGCGGGCTATGACACCTTGGCGGCGTATCTGACGACGACGTGGTCGATCATCGGTAACGGCTTCGCCTGCACCGTGGCGCTGGAGGACCTCGATTCCTGGATCATCGAAAACTACCAGCTCATCTACCTCGGCGTGCCACCCGAGCAGATCGCGTGGGATGGCGACTCGCCCTTCGCGCTCGACGAAGGCGGCATTGGCATCGGCGATGCCCGATACTCCCGCGCTGCGATCGCGGCCGTATACCCGTCGCACGGCAAGCTGGCGGGCCTTCTGCTCGATGATGTGAACGAGGCGCTGCTCTACCAGTTCACGCCGTTCCAGAGCCGCTTCGTGCTTCCCGACTACTTTGTCTGGAGCGACGAGGGAGGTCAGACGGCGGGGTTCTTTGACGCGGAGTGGGGCGCGCCGTAGCGCGGCGAAGCGAGGGCCGGCGGCGGCGCACGGACACCGCATCCTCGCCCGGTTCAATCCAACCCGAGCTTCTTGCGCGTGGGCGGATGGCGCAGGAAGCGCGCGTCTTCGAACTCAAGAAACCAAGCAACGGGCACTCCGACGATCTCGATCAACTCGCTGATCGCGCCACGCTGTAGGTACTCATCCACTTCCTTTTCCATCACATCGACGAATTGTCTGAATCGGCCTCGATTCGTCCAATCCTCGCTCTTGAGAACATGACGATAGGCTCCCCACTTGTAGTGTGAGACGTCGAGATCTGGGCCTTTAGCGAACACGGTTGCCTGCTGGAATACGAAGCGCGCGTCGATGAATTCACTCGACATCCACGACGCTGAGTATCCGAAAACGCCGAGCCAGTGCTGGAGGTCGAACGGAATCGGGTTTTCGCCTGGGTAACAGATTGTGCCGCCGGTGCAGTCTTCGCCAGAGGCCCGGTGCGTGACAACTTCGTCGGGTTGTGCGGCCAGCGTCACGGCCTGCGCTTGCGTCGGTCGCGCATGGTTTGTTTGGTCATGTCGGGTCAGCTCCCAGCGGACATCGACGACACCCGAAACGCGGTAGGCCTTGGGTCCGTGCTCGCCGCCTGCGCGGAAGGGTGCGCGGCGAATCGTCATCCTGGGTGCGCCGAGCGGGGAGAGCGCATCTAGGGTATTGATCAGGGCATCGAGATCACTTGGAGCGTGAACATCGATGACCAACTCGCCGTGCATGTGATGAGCGCTGACGTTTTGAATGTGCAATCGCGCCGGCTCAAGTCCAAGGTGTTCGACGAGCCGCTTGCAGACTTTCTCGGCGGCCTTCTCGCTCCGTGTTCCCAACTCGACTGTGCAGAGCAGCGTGTATTGTTCCACCGGAGGATCCTCGTGAGTGACTTGTTTGCACGACGTTTACAACGTGTAGTGCGCCCACCAACGGGAGGGAACCGCCGACGCCCAAGAGCGTTCCGGCGATAGCCTCTCGATGGAAGTGCGTTGGAGCTGAGACTCCAAAACATCTTTTTGGGGTTGCGGTGTTGGCCTCAGTTTGATCGCATCATGGTCCCCCGTAGCCAACCGGTCCATGCACGATGTGAACGCCGATTTTTCGTCGGATCTCCATGACATGCGTCGTACGGCGCGTCTCGTGCAACTCGGCAACGCCGTTGCGAGAGACCCGACTCGGCCGTTCCCGCAGGTGCTAAACGAGGCCGAGCTGGCGGCGATGTACCGACTGATGAACTCAGATGCGGTCGATGAAGCCGACATCGCCGCGGCTCACCGGGATGAGACACCGCGACGCAGTCGCGCTCTGCAGACCGTTCTCGTGCTCCACGACACGACGCAGATGAGTTTCCAAATCCAGGGCGATATCCCGATGCGAACGCACCTAGAACGCGTCGGGCCGCGGACGCAGGGGTTCCGAGTGCACGCGAGTCTGGCCGTTTCTGCGGAGCCAACGCATGAGCCGCTCGGCGTCGTCTGCTGGCAGCCCTTTGTCGGAAGCAAGCGAATTCAGCAGGAAGATGAGGCGTTCTGGAACGAGAGAGGCGGACTGTTCGCGAACGAGGGATTTCGTTGGCAACAAGGTGTCGCGCTCGCAAACGCACGTCTCGAAGGCGTCGAAGCAGTCCACATCGCCGACAGGGAAGCTGACCGCTACGACCTGCTTGAATGGATGATTCGAGAGGGTGTTCGGTTCGTCTTCCGGCAGTGCCACGATCGCAAATTGGCCGATGAGTCGGTGTTTCGTGATCGCTTGGATGAAGCGAAGGAGATCACGTGCCTGACGAGTGTGCGTTTGAGTCGCCGGCTGGGCTTCAAGCACAATGGACGACAACGTGCGAATCTGCCGCGCGAACAAGGGGACGTCGACTTGCGCGTGACGGCGACGCGGCTTGAGATCAAGCGCGGCCTAGACCCGCCACGGTCATCTGACAGGGCCGCGTGGCGGGAGGTTGCCGCATCTGCGTTCCTAAACGTCGTGCAGGTTCAAGAAGTAGATCCAGCCGAAGATGATGACGCCCTCGACTGGGTCCTCGTGACAACGGAGCCAATCGAGACGGCCGAGTACGTCTTGCGCATCGTCGATTTCTACCGGGTCAGATGGCAAATCGAAGAGTTCTTCGAGACCATCAAAACGGGGTGTTCGTTCGAGAAGCGTCAGTCGGTGTCGGCTGGCGCATTGCTCAATGTGCTCGCGTTGACATTGCCGATCGCTTGGCAACTTCATCGGCTCACCTGACTACGCAGCCCGAAGCAGCTGACCAACGCCGGGGGTAGCGCAGATATCCGAACGGACGTGTATGCGTTGGGTATCGTGCTTTACCAACTGCTCGTCGGTCGGCCGCCGTTTGAAGCCGACGACCCGATTGATCTGCTGTACATGCACCGTCACGAGCGAGCGGCGGCGGTCTCCGACCACACCCCCGTATCGGCCGAGCGCGACGAGCTCGTCACGCGATGCCTCGAGAAAGACCCGGCAATGCGCCCCCACTCGATGGCGCAGGTGCGCGCCGCCTTGCGGTCGATGCCGGAGTCAGCAGTCACAACAAGCCCCGGGGGACTGCGCGCAGGGGACGATGACAGTTCGCTCACTAGGCGTCAGCGCAGGTGTACCTTAGCGGACACTGACGACGAGGCACTGACGAACGCAGAGACCCTGGCGCTCGGCGACCGGATGATCTCGAGCCGCGGCGCGCATACGCCACACGCCGCCACCGAGAGTCATAACGCTCGCACACCAAACCGACGGGTCGCGTCGTTGTCGGCTACGACGGTGAAAGCGCACGCAACGACAACGCAGCAACGGACGATCCCGCGACGGCGCAGTCGACGAACTAGCGACTACGCCAGGGTCATCCCGACTTCACCCGCACGATTCTTAAAGGCGCGGGCTGAGATGCGGAGGGAAAGCGCGGCAGCATCAACATCGCCTTGATAGGCGAGCAGCGCACCTTGCAGGTCCACCTTCTCCAGCTCGTTGGACCGCCGGATGCCGTGTTTGGCCATGAGCGCATACATTGATGTGCGGCTCACGCCGAGCGCCTTCGCGGCGCTGCCAGCGCTGAACACCGACAACTCTAGGGCGCCGAGCACGTTTGCTTTCGTCAGCAGCGACAGGTCTGCGCGCTCCTTGTGTGCCGGCAGGGCTTCCGTGGGTTTCATCTCGATAGACTGCGCTGGCAGCACAACGCCCACGTTTTCGAGCAGTGGGAGAGACGCGTGGTCTTCGCCCCAACAGCGCGTCGCGACACCCTCGGCGACGTTCCGAAGCTCTCGTATGTTTCCGGGCCATTGGTACGCGAGCAACGTGCGGACCTGTGCAGGCAAGAGCCACGGGCGTTTGTCTCGGCGCAAAGAGACGCCGAACGTGCGCACGCTGAACTGCTCGGCGAAGTGCAAGAACAAGAGTGGGATGTCGAAGGTGCGCATCCGTAACGGCGGCACGTCGAGCGTCGACTTCGCGAGCCGGTAGTAGAGGAGCGCGCGGAAGTCTCCCCGTGCAATGGCATCGGCGAGATCGGAGTCTGTCGCCGCCACGACGCTCGCGTTGAACGGCACGGAGCGCGGCGCCCCAATGGGCATGACCTCTCGCTCTTCCAGCAGTCGGAGCATTGACGCCTGCACTCCCAGCGAACACGCACCGATTTCATCGAGGAAGACGGCGCCATCAGCCGCGTCGACGAAGAGACCTCGGCGATCAGCGGCCGCGCCAGTGAACGCGCCCTTGGTGTGTCCAAACAAGGTGGACGCCGCGAGCTCGTCCGTCAGGCTCGCGAGGTTGAGAGCGAGATACGGTGACTCGTTGGGGCAACGCTCCGCGTGATAGGCCGCTGCGACGAGTTCTTTGCCGCTGCCCGGCTCGCCAACGATCAGTGCGGAATCACTGCTGGCTGCGACAAGGATCTGTTTGCGGAGCGCGCGAACGCTCGGGTGTAGGCCGCGGATGCCCCATTTTTCTGTCACATCAGGTGCTTCGTCCATCTCCGTCAGCCACAGCGTTGCGCGGCGACCGAGCTCCAGGAGGATGCCCGAGCGAAGCTGGTCGCGACCGAGTATCGCGCACCCCTCGAGTGGGCGCCCATTTACAAACATCGCGCTGCGATCTTTGAGCGATTGCAGCTCCACGCCATCGCTCGTGCGTGTGATCGTCAGCTCCCCCTGACGCGAGAGGTAGAGGTCGGCGAGCCCGCGAGGGACCGCGCGCGCTCCCCCCCCGACGAACAAGGGACTCAGGCGGGCGACGGTCGTCTCCGGCGACGCCAAGACCGCGAACTCTCCACAGCGCGTCACGTCGATGTGCGTCAGGATGACAGCAACGAGCACGGGCTCCGCAATATCGTGCGGCGTGTCATTCGATTCCGAGAGGGTGTCATCCCTGGTGGTGTGCACGTGAGGCCTGCGGGCAGCGAAGATGCGGTGTGGACGATACCTACGAACTATGGCGCTCCGAAGAGCTCCGACGCCCGCGCGATGGCACGCTGGCCGACGTCCGCACCGATGATGCGGCCTTCATAGTCGTCCTGCCGAACATGGATACCGCCCCAGAGGCGTGATTGACCAGCCTGATCAGCAGCATCGAAGTATGTGGCCCACTGCACCTCGACGGGCTCTGAGGGCCCGAACTCGAAGAAGAGCCACCCCGGCTCCAATGTGTAGCCGCCAATGCCTCCCGGCACGTAAGGGCTGCCGGTGAAGGTCG
>JBLFZA010000245.1:0-6940 GCA_047610025.1 Bradymonadia bacterium
GGCACCGCACGAGCATCGCTCAGCGGTATCTGCTGCGCCACGATACGCAAGACTCGGTCATCGTCCGGGTACTGCTCATGCGCGAGCATTCCGACGCCGAGAACGTCGGCGTCGCCTGCCTTTTGCTCCAACGCCAAGCGCAACGATAGCCACAGCACGTCACGAGGCGCAGGGAGCAATTGCTCACGGAGCTCGTCGAGCGTCAGTGAGAGTGTGCTCCAGCCGTCCGCCTCGGAAGCGAACTCCCACATGGCGTCCCCTACGGGAACACGCCCTTGCGTTCTGCGGAAGCGCTCAAGCGCGAGAGCGAAGGCGGCGACAACATCTCCCAGCTTGCCCCGCTCGATGTCTTCCGCGCGCGCCAGCCAATCGAGCGCCGTTTCGTCGGCGCTAAGCGCAGCGCGTTGGCGCGCGACCCGAGACGCGTCGGCCCACCGCGCCGCTTTGTTGAAGACCGCAAACAACGCCTCCGACGCTACGAGACCCTCGTCGGAGGACGCGATCTGTTCCAGCACTTCGAACGCGGCGGTGTCGTCCTGCGACACCGCCAATAGCTGTGTCGCGCCGCGTACGGCCGAGATCGCGTCGCCTTGCTGGTGCTGAGCCCAAACGAGTCGGCGCTGGAGTTCGATGTCTTGTTCGTCGGCGCTTTGAGCAATGCGTGCTTCAATAACCGCGATCTGCGCCCCGGTTTCGGCCAGCGCGCCATACAGCCGGTCGAGCTCGGCGAGGGCCTCTCCGTCTTCAGGGTGCGCCTTTCGGACCGCCTCCCATGCCGAAGTGGCCGCTCGACGATGCCCAAGAGGGGAGTCGAGCAGGCGAGCGCGCTCTCGAAGCGCCTCCATCGCCCTTTTACCGCCACGCTCGTAGCGCTCAAGCAGCACGTCCGCGAGGTCCTGCCAACGCTCCGAGGTTCGCAGCCAGTGGATGATGCGTTCTTCTGCCCCCTTCGCGCCCGCGCCTTTCGCCTCTTGCGCGAGTTGAATAGCCAACTCGGTATCACCGAGGTGCGCCGCTTGAAGCTCAGCGACTTCTAAAAGTCGCGCGGCGCGCTTCTTCTTGGGTAAGGACTCGGCGATGCGAAGAATAACCGCTGCCAACTCCTCATGAGCGTTCATTTCGCTGTACAGCACCTCGAGCGCATCGAGCGCATCAGAGGCGGAGTCGTCGAGAAAAACTGCGGCTTCGTAGTGTCTCGCGGCGTCGTTCGATTGGCTCAACTGGTCGCGATAAACGGCGCCCAAAACCCGGTGGATACGAGGGGCGTTCTCTTCGCCAGCGGTGCTGCGCAGCGTCGATTCGAGAGCGTCGGCAACCGCCTCCGCGTTGTCAGCCTCTCCGGCAAGCGCAGCGAGGCATTCCACAACGAGGGGCGTCACCACCCCGCCGTGGCACGCGGCGACCAGAGCCGCGCACGCCTCATCGCGGCGCTCCTCGTCCTCGAACGCGCGCAAGCCAAGCTCCGCCTGTAACGTGGGCCGGGCGACCCCACCGAGGCGGTCGTCGGCGAGCACGGCGTCTACGAGCACGTAGTAGGGGTCGAGGTCGCCGGCTAACGTGTAACCTTCACGGACCGCGTCAATCCAAACGGCCAGCTGCTCGGGGTCGCCGTGGACGGCGACGCGAAGTCTTCGCGATAGCGCCTCACGGGGCAGAGTAAGCGCGGGATCTCGCGCAAGCCAGGCGGCTTCGTCGCGCAAGGGCGAGGCCAAGCGACGCTCCCACGCCCGCAACATCCAGTCACGTGCATCGAGGCGCGTGCACGCCTCTTCCGCGATCAACGCATCGGCGGCGGAGAGCGGCGCGCCAGCGATCCACTCCGCCCAGACGGTCGCCTCGCCCCCCGCGTCGGCGCGCTGTTCCCGCTCCACTTCAAGCCAGTCGCGGAACACCTCCGGCGCGCCCTCCGGCGAGGTCGCACGGACTCGGTCGCGGAGCACCGCACCAAGCGACTCCCACGCTCCGGCAGCCCGATACGCTGGCTCAACAAGATCGAGAACAGGGAACGCCATCTCGGGGTCGGCGGGCACATCGCGCAGCGCACTCGCTGCGCGCGCGGCAGCCGCCGGGTTGGGCGCAGCACCAAGAAGCACCGCAAACGCGTTCAGTACGACCGTGTCCACACCGCCGGTCGACTGCGCCAACAACGACGCTGCGGCGCACTCCGCGACAAATTTATCTTCGGGGTCATCACAGAGCGCCGCCTGCATCTTGGCCGCGTTGCTCGCGTGGCCCCACGCTGCGGCCTCTTCGAACCCCTCGCGCATCCGCACGACAGCCGAGAGGCTCTCTGGACGACCGCCCGTCAGCTCTTGGTAAGCCGCCAGCGGATCATCCGGTCGATCCAGACGCGCGACGCGCAACACGACTAGCTCTGCAGCCAACGTCTCGCGCGCGTCGGGCTGCGCGTTCTCAAGCTGCTGCTCAAGAATCGCCGCGAGGTCATCCCAAGCCCCTGTGTCACGGTAGCGCGAAGCGAGCGCTCCGAGCGCACGTTCGTCGCTCGGGTCCTCGTCGACGATTCGCCGATAAAAGTGTTCGGATGAATCGGGGTCGCCGAGGCTCTGAATGTAGGCGTCGGCCAGGGCATGATAGTGGCCGCGGCGAACATCGCTCTTCGCCATTTGTGCGACGCTCGCTCGTAGCGCGGCTGCCCACTCGGCGACGCGCGACTCGCGCTCCGCGAGCGCCCGCGCCTTGTCGCGCACGTCTTCACGACTGGAGTCGCCGTCGAACGCTGCGAGCAACCAGCTCAGCGCAGCATGCGGCGCCCCGAGTTCGTCAGCACAGATCTCCGCGAGCCGAAGCTGAAGTTCGACCCGCTCGGCGCCTTCGGAGGCATGCACCCGCATCTCCAGCATCTGGGCCATCCCCGACGCATCACCGATTTCAGCGTAACACTCACCCAGAAGGGTTGCGACTTCGATCGCTTCTGGGTTCGCATCGAGGCAGACTTCGAGCATTGAGACGGCACGCTCCGTATCTTGCGTCCACCGTCGCGCGGCCCTCGCGGCCCGCAAGTAGTCCGGCATCTCGGCGCGCGAGTGCGCCTCCAGCGCGAGCCGGCCGACGACCGCGCCAGCGAGCGATGGATGGGACCCGGGCAGCGTCTCCAAAGTCTCCCACTGCTCACCCAGGGCGAGCGCGTCGATCCAATCGCCACCGAGCACGTCCAAAGGCTCGCCAGCGCCGACTAGTCTGCCATACAGCTCTGCCGCGGCCGCTGGCTGATTGGAATGTCGACGGTACAACGTCGCGAGCTCGCGAATGAGCTGCGAATCGGCGGCGTCGGCGGCGCCAGCGACGTACTGAGCGAGCACTCGAGCCGCCGCCGAAGGGTCGCCCGCCGCGCGATGCGACGACGCGAGCTCCGACGCAACGTCGGCGTCACTTCCACCGGTTGCGTCGAGCAAATCTTGCAGTACCCCGCGGCGAACATCCTGCGCGATTGGCTCGTCGAGGGTCGCACGCAGCATGGCTTCGCGCTCGGCCAGCGGCGCCAACTTCGCCCGACGTCGAAGCACATCGAGGCGCCCTGCACTGTCCCCGGTCTCCGTATAGAGAGGCTCGAGCGCAGCGAGCACTTCCTGCGCCTCCGGCTTCAATCGAGCCGCCTCTTTAACCGCCTTCAGTGCGCGCCCGGGGTCACCGACGTTGGCCCTCCAGACCTGTCCGGCGTTCAGGTACCAACTCACGCTCTGGTCGTCGTCCTGGCTGGCATCAGCGCCGGCGATCCACGTCTGCGCTGCCTCGACCCAGCGCTGCGACTCGCCGAAACGGTTCGCGACCGCGTCGACCGCCTCTGGGTGTGCAGGCGAGAGTGCGAGTACAGCCTGAAGAGCCTGCATCTCGAACATCGGCAGCTTCACGCGGAGCCGGTAGAGCTTCGCGATCTGTAAGTGGGTATCAATGAGTTCGTTCGTCGCCCCTGGTGAGAGCGACTGGAGCTCGGACTTCAGCAGTTCGAGGAGCCGATTCCAGCGCCCCGCGACCACCAACAAGCGTTTCAGCTCACGAGTCGACTGCCGATCGCCGGGGTACCGCTTCGAGAACCACGTCCAGACGTCAACCGCGCGCACCGGGTCTTCGAGGTCCGTTTCGGCAACCTCTGCCATCTCGGCCGTCCATCCGCGGACAGCGTCCATGTCGTCTTCGATTTCGCGGCAAGCATGAAGCGCGGCGAGCAGCTTTCGCGGCTCGGACTTCGAGCGGTAGTATCGGACATAGAAGTCCAGCATACCCTCATCAGTACCGTCCAACATGCGGACGCGACGGTAGTGCGTCTCGGCCGCTTCGAGGTTGTCGAGCCTCTCTGCGTAGACGTCTCCAAGCGCACGATGCCACGCGACGTCGCCGGGCCCGGATGCTCGGCGTCGCAGAGCGGCATCGAGCACCTCCGCCAGACGGGGCCATTCGCCGCGTTGGGCGTACCACGCTCGCGCGCGCTCCACGGCTTCGAAGTGCGCCGGGTCTGCGCCCAGCGCCGAGCGCAGCAGCTCATCCGCGCGCTCGGAATCGCCCTGCAATCGTTCTGACAGGTCATGCGCCTCTAGCGCGGCAGCGGCTCTCTCGGCGGTCGATGCGTCGCTCTGCGCAATCGAAACCAACACGTCGAGGAGCTCCGAGCCACGTTCTTGGCGTCGCAACTGCTGCGCGACGATACGCATGCCCTCCGGAGACGCAGGCCCCAAGCTGCGCGCTTCTGACAGGTAGGCGGCTGGGTCCTCCTCCGGCTCCTCCGCAGAGAGCAGAATCTCGGCGATCTGATAGAGAAGCTCGGCGCGCACGGACCCCTGCGCCCCCTGAAGTTCATGTTTGAGCGCCTCGAGTTCACCCGAAACGTCTACGATCGCGACCCCGCTGATCTCGCGCTTCGCGAGTTCAAAGTCGGGGTGCGCTCGGAGGGCTTGCTCGAAGTAGTCTCGCGCGCCGATCGGATCGCGTAGAATGTCTCGCTGCACTCGGCCGGCGTCCGTCAGCAGCGCAGCAGTTCTCTCCGGTGACTCCGCGACACGGGCCTCCACCTGGTACAGTCGCTGCACCATCGGCCACTTCTCTTGGCGCGAGAATATCTCTCGGGCGCGCTCCAGCGATACGACACTGCTACGATCGACTTTGAAGGCTGCTTGGTAGTGCAGAACAGCTTGGTCATCTCGTTTGAGCTGCCGGGACCAGACATCACCGATGGCGGTCAGCAGACGAGCGCGGTCGCTCGGGTCCCCTTCTTGCGCAGCGACGGCTTCCATCGCGTCCGCGACGAAAACCCACCGCGACTCCAGCCGGCCAGCATGGCGGTCACCAATCGATGCGATTTGCTCCCAGTCACCCTCTGAACGAAGCGTCTCGATAGCGCTCTCGAACAAGTCATCGTCATGGGGCGCGTCTGCAAGCGCCGCCACCAAAGAATCTGAGGGTGAGGTCATGAACCACCGAATGGAGTTTGCGGCCGTCGACCAACACGACGACGCGCCACACACTAGCCACGCCGGCTAAGATCCTGCAACGCTCGCAGCCTCGTTCTAAGACACGTCGTGCGCGGGATCCGTGACCGTGATAGAGCGCGCAACTCCCCGTGCACACGACTCTTTCGAGCGATCTCTATGAGCGCCCCCTTCTCCCACCGCGATGACGCTTTGCTCATCTCGGAGATCTTTCGCACCGTGCAAGGTGAGGGCCCTTCGACCGGCGTCGTTTCTACGTTCCTCCGGCTCGCCCATTGTAACCTCCGGTGCACGTGGTGTGACACCCCGTTTACTTGGGATTGGACACGCCATGACGTTCGCGTTGAGGTCCACGAGCACAGCGTGGCTGACGTCTGCTCTAAGGTGCGCGCGCTCGGCCTGGGCACGCTAGTCATCACCGGCGGAGAGCCAATGCTCCAGCAACGCGCACTCGCCGCTTTGCTTCCAAGCCTCGACATGCGGGCGGAGGTCGAGACCGCTGGCACCGTGCTGCCCGCCCCCTCAATGAGAAGCATGGTGGCGCAATGGAACGTCTCGCTCAAGCTCGCGAGTTCGGGGAACTCCGAAGCACGTCGGCTCCACTCCGACCCCATTCGTTACTTCGCAGACGCGCCGAATGCCTTCTTCAAGTTCGTCGTATCTTCAGAGGCCGATCTGAGCGAAATCCGGGCGCTCCGCACGCAGTACGGCATCCCTCTCGACCGCGTGTCTCTGATGCCAGAAGGCGCGACGCGCGAGCGCTACTTGGCCAATGCGCCTCAAACGGTCGCGTGGTGCATCGCCGAAGGCTACCGCTTCTGCCCTCGCGTTCACGTCGCGATCTGGGGCGATAAGCGGGGCGTGTAACGCCCGAGGGCACCGTCTAGCCTGCAGACTCGGTAGCCGACGCTTGCTCCTGCGCTCGAATGACATCGCGCGGAGACAGGTCCATGCCGCGGAGGAACGGTACCGCAAACCCAACCTGAATCACGAGCTGAATGGCGTTCATCACCAAGGTGAACGCGAGCGCAGACGCTCCGATTTCGCTGTCCGGAAGATACAGGGTCAGACCGGCCGTCAACGCGATCTGAAAGTTGCCCACGAGCCCAGGACCAGCCGGCAACATGATGCCCACGACGAGCACAGCGAGCAGCCCAGCGCCGGCGTACCAGGGCAGCGCAATTCCGAAACCGACTGCGAGCAGCCAGATACCGAAGGCGTTGATACCCCAGTAAACGAAGGTCAAACCGACGAACCAAAACAGCGCGCCATCCCGCCGAAGCGCGTCAACGCCGTACACGAAGCCGTTCATCAGTCCCACCAGCTTCTCTGAGAGACCCAGTTCGCGCTTCGTCACCTTCGACTGCACTAGATCGGCGAGCCCAAACGTGGCCGCCACGAGCTTCTCGGCGATCTCGCGCTGCCACACGAAGAGCGCGAGGCCAATGCTCGCACCACCGAACACCATCAGACTGATGAAGCCCGCGCTTCGAATCCAC
>JBLFZA010000246.1:0-6928 GCA_047610025.1 Bradymonadia bacterium
GATGCCGCGGATACGTCGGACGACTCTGGCACGCCAGACGCCGCCGCCGATGTAGAGATCGACATCGAAGCGGACGTTGAGTCAGACGCGGAGCCAGACGGCTCCGGCGAGCCGTTGCCGTGCGCGGACGATCAGTGCGATATTGAGGGCGTCTGCTTCGACAACGAGACGGCGAACCCAGACAACAGCTGCGAGCTCTGCCTCGTCGTTGTCTCACGCGACGGCTGGTCATTCGACGACAGTATGGCCTGCGACGACGGCGACGCCTGCACGAGCGCGGACACCTGCTTCGAAGGCGCGTGCACCGGCACCGTGGCGGTCTGCGCGAACATCGACAGCTGCAACGCTGCGGAGTGTCAGCCAGAGACGGGCGAATGCGTCGCGATCGCGCTGTCCGATGTGCCGTGCGATGACGGCGACCGCTGCACGACGAACGCCATGTGCACTGCAGGTGTTTGCGGCAGCGGCGACGCGGTCACATGTGACGACGGCAATACGTGTACCGCAGATAGCTGTGACCCGACCGCGGGCTGCGTGAGCGCGCCCGCTGACGGGCTCGCGTGCGACGACGGGGAGCTTTGCACCACAGGCGACATGTGTTCGGGCGGCGTCTGCGTCGCGGGCTCGACCCCCTTAGATTGTGATGATTCCAGCCTCTGCACGCTCGACAGATGCGTGCCAGGTGTCGGCTGTGAGAACCTGTCCATCGCCGACCGATGTAGCGACGAGAACCCATGCACGGACGAAGTGTGCGACCCGCTTCAAGGCTGCGTCTTCCCGTTCAATACAGCGCCATGCACCGACGGCACTGTCTGCACGGAAGGTGACGTCTGCGCCGAAGGCGTCTGCGTTGGTTCTCCCGTACTCGTGGATGACGGCAACAACTGCACCGACGAGAGCTGCGACCCCGTGACGGGCGTCTCGGTGGTGCCGAACATGGACGCCTGCGACGACAATAACGTCTGCACAATTGGCGACATGTGCACGGGCGGCGGCTGCGTGGCTGGCACCGAAGAGCTCGCCTGCGGAGACGAAAACGTCTGCACAGATGAGCTCTGCGACCCGGTACTGGGCTGCGTCTCGACGCCGAACACCGCGACCTGCGACGATGGCTTCAGCTGCACGATCAATGACCAGTGCAGCGACGGCGGCTGCGCCGGTGAACGCATCGTCTGTGATGACGGTAACGACTGCACGGTCGGCCGTTGCGACGAAGCAGCGGGCTGCGTGTTCGATGTCGTGCTCACCAACGCGTGCCGCCCGACCATCGCGATCGACTACCCGCCGCGCGGCGCGACCATCGACAGCGATGACGGCGCGCTTCTGATTCGGGGCAGCGTCATCAGTGGCGCGGGAGACATTACGTCGTTCACAATGAACGGCCGCGACATCAGCGTGAACGAAGACGGCACCTTCGTCGTGCCGGAGTTCCCGGACTTCGGCGGCAACGTGCTCGTCTTCGAGGCCGAAGACGAACTCGGCTCGCCGCGTAAGCGCGTGCAAAGCTACGTCTGGGCCAACCAATATGTAGTGCCTGACGCCGCCAACACAGGAACGCGATCGAACCCGGGTCTCGGTATTCGCCTTGGGGTCGAGTCGTTCCCGGTGCTCGACAGCATCTTCGAGACCGTCTTGGAGAACTTCGACCTCTCGGCCGCGTTGGGGAACGGGGTCATCTTCAGCTTCGCCGGTGTCGATATCACGCCGGCGACCAGCAATGCCGTGGTTCCCGGAGACATTACCGTGCTCGTGCGTCCGAGAACCGGCGGTCTGCGCTTCACCGCAGACCTTGCCGCCGGTGGCTCCAACTTCGTCGCCAACCTCCGAGCGAACGGCTTCCTGTGTACCGGCGCAGTGACCTTCACAGCAGGAACCGTCACCCTGAGCGCCGATATCAACCTGAGCGTCGTGAACAACGAACCCGTCGCGACATTCGCGAATGTCGTTGCCGACGTCTCCAATACAAACATCAACATTGGCTGTGCGCTCGGCGGGCTGGCGGCGGCGCTTCTCCCCGATGTGGATGGCGACATCGAAGACCTGCTGGAAGATGCCGTAGGAGACCAATTCGGACCCGTGATTTCCGACGCGTTTGGCGCGTTCGCGATCTCGGCGGATATTCCGCTGCCCTCTCTCGCTGGCGGCGACCCCGTGAACATCACGCTCGCCACCGACTACTCGGCCATCAATTCGAGCGCGACAGGCAGTGACTTTATTCTGCGCGCTGGCGCCACGGCCCCGGAGCGGCTCACCCCGTACACCAACCTCGGTTCGATGCGTCGAAACCAGTGTGGCACAGGGTCACAAACGATGATCTTCAACAATGACGAAGGCTTCGAACTCGCGCTCGCTGACGATGTGGTCAACGAGCTACTCTACAGCGCCTGGGCCGGCGGATTCCTCGAATTCGATATCCCACCCGCACTGCTAGGAGACTTCGATATACCCGGAGTTGAGGACCTCGTGCTCGTGGCCAGCGGGCTGCTGCAGCCGGTCGCCTCCGACTGCGACAATATCGATGGCCCACTCATCGCAACCATCGGCGACCTCCGTATCGACGCGAGCTTGAACCTGTTTGGTCAGCCGCTCAATCTCATCATCTACGTGGCGGTGGATGCCGAGATCGACATCACCGCAGCGGACGGCCAGCTCGGCTTCGGCTTCGGTAGTCTCGACAACGCGCAGTTCGAAGTGAACGTGGTCCAGGAGTCAGCGATTGCGGCAGAGGCCACCTTCGAGGCACTGCTCGCCGACCAGCTCGTGCCAGGCCTAGAAGCCGCGCTCGGTGGCGGCGCTCTCGGCGGCTTCCCGCTTCCGACGATCGACCTCTCTGAGGCGGTCGGAGGCGATGAGCCCCTCTTGCTCACAATCAACCCGCGCGAAGTGATTCGACGGGCTGGAAACACCTTGATCCTCGGTACGCTCGAATGAGGGCTCCTATGACGTCACGTACTCGCCCAATCGTCGCGCTGCTCGCGCTCACCCTCTCGCTCGCTGCCTGTGGTTCAGACCCCGCGCCGGAACCCGAAGAGGGGGCCATCACAGACGCCGCTGATGCGGGCACGGACCTCGCGGAGACCGGCGTGCTGCCGGATACCACCGACGACACGGACGAAGACACGCAAGGGGACGCCGACACGTCTCCGGAACCCGACACCACCATCGACGTAACGCCTGACGTTGGCCCGCCACCGCGCTGCGAGACCGATGCGGAGTGCCGAGACGACCTCACCTGCACTGACGACGCCTGCATAGACGGCCTGTGTGTGTGGACCCTCGAAGACGACGCCTGCCTCATCAACGGGCTATGTTTCGACGAGGGCGACGCCAACCCGCGAGCGACTTGCGAGGCCTGCGCGCCCAGCACCGACGATCTCTCGTGGTCGACCGCTGAGGACGGCGCGTCGTGCGAAGACGGCAGCCTCTGCACCTTCAACACGGTCTGCACCGCCGGAGTCTGCGAAGGCGAAGACCTTGCCTGCGACGACGGCAACGCGTGCACGACGAACGCGTGCGACCCCACTACTGGCTGTGCGTTTGCGGCGGAGACAGAACCCCTCGAGTGCGACGACGGCAATGCCTGCACGGCTGACGACCTCTGCGTCGATGACACATGCCGCGGCGTCGCGGCAGATTGCGACGACAACAACCCCTGCACCGCTGACCTGTGCGACGAGACCGGCGCCTGTGTCAGCGAGCCGCTCTCGAATGTCGCGTGCGACGACGGAGACGCCTGCACCACAGGCGACATCTGCGACGACGGAGCCTGCGGCGCTGGCCCACCCACGAACTGCGATGACGGCAACACCTGCACCATCGACATCTGCGATGAGTTCGCGGGCTGCTCCTACCTGCCAAACCTCAACCCATGCTGCACGGGCACGGTGTCCATCTGCGACGATGGCGACCCGTGCACGACCGACATTTGCGACCCAGCGTCTGGCGACTGCTTCCGCGAAGAGAACACCGCGGTCTGCGATGACGATGACGCGTGCACGACGAACGACAGCTGTACGGCGCTCGCCTGCGGCGGCGCGACGGTCGATTGCGCCACCGACAACCCCTGCGCGGCGGCGTTCTGTGACGACGAGACCGGCTGCGGTACCACACCGCTCTCCGATACCCCGTGCGATGACGGCGTCGCGTGCACGGTGGACGACACGTGTAACGCAGGCTTCTGTGAGGGCATCAGCGAGTGCACCTGTGAACCGACGTTCGGCGAAGACCCCACAAAGGTCTCCGCACTCGCAATCGGAGAAACAGCTGTTGTGCGGCCGGAGTTCTGCGACCGCGTCGCGGCGTGCGCCGATGGCGTGCCCAACGCGCTCAACTTCGTCGCCGGCTTCGCGAACGATTCCGTGGACACCGCGGTGGCTGACGGCAGCCTCGTGCTGCTGCTCGACGTGAACAACATTGACCTCAACCCCTTCGAGGTCGCTCTGATCACGGGCGCGCTCGACCCCGCAAACGGGGACTGCGACCTCTTGACGGAGACATGCGACTACTTGGCCGACGACGCGACGCTCGACGAGGAGACGTGCGAGCCTCTCGTATCGCTTGGCCTCGCGCGAGCAGGGAACGCCATCTTCCCCTCGGGGCCGCCCGCCATCTTCCCGCTGGAGGTGCCGCTGGGTGATACCGTGCTCGCTCTGACGCTCTACGACGTCGCCGTGTATGGGGAGATCAACCTCAGCGCTGGCACGTTGAACTCCGTAGAGGGGCTCATCGCCGGTGCTGTGCGAAAGGTGGATCTCATCGCCGCGCTGCAGGCACTGCCGCCGGACGCGCTCCCTATCGACGTTGACTCAATCCTCGGGCTCCTCGACTTGCTCGTGGTGAACGACGTCGACACAACTGGAGACGGGGTCAACGACGCGGCGACCATCGCGCTCACCTTCTCGTCCATCGCCGCGAATATTGTGGGCGTGGCCGAGTAGTGAAGCGCGTCTTTGGCGCGCATTCCTGCGCGACCACGCGAGCGGCCATTGAATCGAGCGGGGTCTTTGGTAGGTGCGAGGGGACGAATCGTTACCCTCTGCCTTGCCTCGCACGCAGATTCCGGTGCTGGGTTCCCCCGCCGGCTTCCCTATCGTAAAACAGCTCCGTGAATCGAACCTACAGCGCCTTGCCTGCCACACTGCTCGGGCTCACGCTCCTGGCGGCGTGCGGTGTGGATTCTGATGATGACGGCCAGATCCCTCCCGCCGATGCAAGCGCAGACACGACGGGCGACGCGGCGGGTGATGCCGGTGCAGACGCGGCCGCGGATTCAAACGTCGAGTCGATCGCACCGAGCCTAGAGTTTCTGCTGATTGAGAACCCGGCGATGAAGCTTGGAGCGATTCTGACGATCAGCTCGAGCATCGCAACGACGGTGGAGATCGAAGCCCGTGATGTCGATGGCGTGGTGGTGTGGTCGCAATCGGTCGACAGCGTCACCGAAGAGGTGGAGGTCAACGCGTTCGGGTTCCGAGCGCAGTCGAGCTACAGTCTGACGGCGACGGCCACCACCGAGGATGGCGGGAGCGACAGCGTAGAGCGACCATTCACCACGGCGGAGCTGCCCGATGACCTCCCGACCATCATGGTCAACGTCAGTCAGCCCGATCGGATGGCTGCGGGGTATACGCTCTTTAGCGTGTTTCGATGGCTTCCTGACGCGGACAGTGGGTGGGGATACCTCCTCGCTGTGGACAATTCTGGCGAGGTGGTCTGGTTCTATCGTGCTGACCACCGAATCCAAGACGCGAGGCTGCTGGCGAACGGCACGATCATTTACGACTCGAACGACGAAGCCGCCTATCGCATCGACCTCTCTGGCAACGTCCTTGAGAACTGGACGGACGATGTCCTCGGCATTGGTGCCCTGCACCACGAGATGTTTCCGTTGCCCAATGGCAACTACGCGACCCTCGGAGCGGAGGTCATGGAAGACTTCGGCCCCTATCTCCAGGGCGACTCGGAGGTCGTATACGATGTCGTCGGTGACTTGATCGTTGAGTTTACGCCCGCCGGTGAGGTGGTGCACCGGTACTCACTGTTCGACATCTTTGATCCGCTGACCGACCGCACCGACCTGTTCAACACCACCTCTTGGGACACCCACTTCGAGCTTGAGGGCTCGAAGGACTGGAGCCACGGCAACGCCATCATCCACGACCCTAGTGATGATACGTTCATCATCTCGCTCCGCCACATGCACGCATTGGTGAAGATCGACCGCACAACGGGCGACCTCGTTTGGCGAATGGGCCCAGGGCAATTCGGTGACTTCTCCCTCGCCGGGGATGCGGCTTGGCAATACGCACAGCACGCGCCGGAGATTACAGGCGAGAATCGAATCCTGCTTTTCGACAACGGCAACGCGCGACCGATCGGTGGCGGCGAGACGCCCTACACACGCGCCGTGGAGTTTGAGTACATCGCTCCCACAGAGAGCGCCCGCGGGTCGGTGACGCAGCGTTGGGAGTATCGGGCAGACGAGTCCGAGTCACACTATGCGCCATTCCTTGGAGACGCCGATCTGATCGGCGACACGGTGCTGATTACGGAAGGCGGCCTGACCTCAGATGCGTCGCTCACCGTTGGGGACGCAGCGAACATCAAGTCAGCCCGCATTCGCGAGGTCACGTATACCGACGCTCCCGAGGTCGTCTTCGAAATCGTTCTGTCAGCAGACCCAGAAGCGGGTATCGGCGAGCCCACCGGCTACAGCGTGTACCGCTCGGAGCGCATCTCCACTCTCGGCTCGACGGAGTAACGACATGGCGTCTTCTCGATTTCTCAATCGGCCCCTCGCTGCGCTGAACGCGGTCCTCTTCGCTGCGGCGCTTGGCGCTTGTGGCGACGACGCAGTCCTTTGCGGACACGTCAACGGACGCCATCGACGTCTCCGCGGACACAAGTGATGCCCTCTCCAACGCGCTTC
>JBLFZA010000247.1:0-6915 GCA_047610025.1 Bradymonadia bacterium
TCAGCGGCGGCCACGCCTACAAGTTCACCGATGGCGCAGACCAGTGGCAGGCGGACCCGCTCTCCCGCGCATACGGCGTCGATGAAAATGGCCCGATTAGCTACGTCGAGCCGACGATCGCGCACTCGGAGCGCTGGCTTGACGTCACCGACGGCGTTCTGCCCGCGCGCACCCTCCGCATTTGGATGCCCGAAGAACTCGCGACGCATGTGCTCTACGCGCACGACGGTCAGAACCTCTTCTACGACGGCGGCATCTTTGGCTCGTGGTCTCTCGAAGCCTCCGCGCCGCCCGGCCTCATGGTCGTCGGCATCGACAACGCCGGCGCCGACCGCATTTACGAGTACACCCACGTGTCCGACTTCCGCGGCGACACCCAAGGCGGCGGCGGCGCTCTTTATGCCGCCTTTGTGCAAGAGCACGTGCGCCCGCTCATCCACACCGCCTACACCGAGCCCCCCGTCGTCGGCACCCTCGGCTCGTCGCTCGGCGGGCTCATCTCGCTCTACATCGCGCACGCCTATCCCGGCGAATACGACATGGCGATTAGCCTCTCGGGCACGGTGGGCTGGGGCAAGATTGGCGCCGACAACAATACCTTGCTCGACCTGTATGGCGCAGCCGGCCTGCGAAGTACCCGTCTCTACATTGACAGCGGCGGTGGCGTTGACGGCGGCGCGGGGGCGTGTATGGATTCCGACGACGACGGCATCAACGACGACAACGAGAGCAACGCCGACAACTTCTGCGAAAATCGCCAGCTCGCCGATGCGCTCGCCGCGTCAGGATACGTGTGGGAGGAGTCGCTGTGGCACTGGCACGAGCTGGATGCGGAACACAACGAGGCGGCGTGGGCCGCGCGGGTTGCGCGGCCGATGAAGCTCTTTGTGGCGGCGGAGTAGAGGTAGGGCCTTGCTCGTTCAGCCGCGTTTCCCCCCTCAGCGCAAGCACCGCGCCAGCTCGAGCGTGCACGCCGGCGAGGTGATCACATCGTCGAGGCAGGTCAGATACGCCCCGTAATCCTCGCCGCAGGTGTCGGTCAAACATTCGTGGAAGCTGCCGTTCACCGCAATCGAGGTCGTGGCGCATGTCGTCAGGCACTCGCGAGAGTCGACGAGCTCGAAGGAACACACCGCGCCACCGCACTCTCTCACCGCGTCCACCAAGCACCCGGCGCACTCGAGGTCCGCACCGGCACACGCCATGAGACACTCTGCGCCCTGGTCGGCGCACTCGTCGGCACAGATCACCGGGCATAGCGCGCCGTCCTCCTCTTGGACATAGGGAGTGACCGTATCGAGGTACACCAAACACATTTCGTCGAGCGTGCCCTCGCCCCACGCCACGTCGCGAGGCTCCACCTGCACGCCGTCAACCATGGGCTGGTTCTCCGCGGAGTTGTCATGCACACAAGTCAGCTCAATCGCGTCGCCCGATTCCACAACGATCCAGTTCTCTTCGGCGAGCAGGTACGACCCCTGCCACGCGAAATCCCAGTCGGGGATCGAGAGCGCGCATTCGCGATCGCCATTGCCGCGCACGACCTCGGTCTGCAGCGTGCGTCCGAGCAAATGCATGTGCCCCGTGAGGCCTCGGATCACGGTGGGTGTGCTGCCGAAGAAGGGCAGGGTCATTTGGTTGACCGCGTTCGCCTCACCCGCGGGAATGTCGAGCTGCCGTACCGGTATCGGCCGCGTGGTGCGCAGGAACTCGGGTGTCTCATCCGTCGTCAACAACAGCAGCGTGGTTCCGGCGTCCTGCATCGCTTGGCCGCCCACCGCGCTATAGTGCACTTGGATCACGATCAGTACGCCAGGGTCGAGCTTCATGGCCATGCCATCTGGCGCGATGTTTGGCGTTTGGCCGGGTACCCACGCGCCGATCTGCTGCGGCGGTCTCGCGTTCTCGGTGAGCCGGTCTCCGAGTGAGCCGCCGGTGCTGTCGCTTGCCGGAACGGGGCTGCCGAAGCACGTGTAACCTGGGCCTGGGGTCGCGGTTGCGGCCTCGCGCGCGGCGTCCGCGTCGTCACCGCTGAGGGAGTAGGCGAGCACGTGGTGAACAAGACCATTGCCGGGCTCAACGAAGGATCCGGTTAGGAAGGTGGTCTCCGTGACAGTGTGGTCGAGGATGAAGCAGCGGTAGTCGTCTGCCCCCTCGATGCTCGGCAGGTACGGCTCGGCGAGCGTTAGGCGCAGCGTCGCGTCGAAGGTGAGGCGCTCGATCGGAGCCGACGCGTTGCCCGGATCTCCGCTTGGCCGCTCCGCGTCCATCCACTCGCGCATGCGCTCGATGTCCGCACTCGGCATGAGGCGCTCATGCTCAAAATCCCGGCAGTCCGGGTCCGGCATCCATGGGGGCATGCGGCCGGTGTCGATCGCGTTCATCGCTGCCATGCCGAACGACTGCCACGACTCTGGTGTGTCGAGTTCGAAGGGCGCTGACCCGCCGCCAACGTGGCACGCTCCGCAGTGCTGGTCGACGATCTGGTCGACCTCGCCATACCACTTCGGCGCGCCTTCGGGCGCTGTGCCCACGTCCTGACCGGTGTCGTCTCCTTGTCGTACCTGCGCGCCCTCCTCCGCGTCGTCTCCGCAGCCGAAGGTCAACAGCGCACACATCAGCGCCGAAAGTGGGAGCACCGAGAGCCATACGCCGTACGACACTGTATGCGCCGCACCGTGTGCCTCGCTGTGGAGCACCGTCGAGCCCGTGAAGGGTGTTGTCTTGTCTGGGTTCGTCATGGTTCTCCTGGACGTGTGGCCATCTCAGTCGCGTGGGGCGGCTACGGGCGCAGTTCCTTGGTGTGGCTGGATCGCCTTCGTGGTGCGGTGAACGCGAGCAGAGTTTGGCGCGTCGTCTCGTGATTTTGGTGCGCGTTATCTCACGATGCGCAGTCCTCCGATGCGGTTCTCCTCTGTTTGCTCTTCTAGGGTGACGATGCCATCGCCCGGTGTCGGGTCAACGTACAATCGAACGCTCTGACTCAGTCGTGTATGGAGCGCGTCTATGAACTGCGGGTCCCGATCGGACAGGTTGATGCGGCCGTCTGCGCCGACAAGAGCGCGCAAATCCACATCGGCGGTGAGCGACTCAGGGTTGAGTACGACGATCCAGTCGCGGCTGCCCTCTGCCCAGCGCTGCACGAAATCCAGCGTGAGGTCGACGCCGTCGTCCAGCCAGAACGAGAGCTCGAGGTCGACGCGCTGTGATTGCCCAAACACACGCAGAAGCGGCGCATCCGCGCCCGGGATGGCTCGCAGGGCGCAGAGGTTGCGCGCGTCAACAGAAGCCAGTGCCGCCCGGCCGAAGTTGACAAGGTCCACCCGTTCGACAACGTCGCCATCGGCGAATACGCATCCTCCCTCATCGGATCCGCGGCCGAGCGCGATGGTCACCACGGAGAGCTCGGCCTCGAGCCAGTCGACGCGCTCCGGTTCCGCAGGCGACTCGGCCTCGAGCTGGAACGTGAGCGAAATGGGGTCTTCGATTGCGGGGTTACCGCCGGACGAACCTGTGCCCGCTACCTCGATGCTGCTGTCTTCCGCGCAGGCGCTGGTGAGCGCGCAGAGCGAGAGGACCGCGCAGGCCGCGATTGCCGTTGCATGAAGGCTATGCATCCGGCAGCTCCGCGGCGGGGAGGCTCGGTCGCGTGAGCGCGAAGAGCTGCGTGTTGAGCTGGTAAAGCACCTCGATGGGCTCGTCCTCCGAGACGATGTCGAGCACCTCTTTGTGCATCTGCGTGACGAGCGCTTTGATGCGTCGTGATTGATCGTGTGAGATCGCCATCGTCGTTACGCGCATGTCCCGTTGCTCGGGGGCTTGCTCGTCGAGCGCGTCCGCCGCAAGGCGCATCATCATGCGTTGGAAAGTCTTCAACGCATCGGAGCGGACCTCCGCCGGCGTCGCGACGACGCGCTGCGTGTGGCGAAGCCGCCCGTCGGCGTCTCGCTCAAGCTGCCCGATGCTCTCCAGCTTCTCGAGCGCGATCGCGCACTGCTCGGGAGTGACGTCGGCATACGCCAGCGCAGCGAGCGCCTGGGGGTCTTCGGTGAACGTGTCCAAGGACACAAACTCTCGCACCACCGGCACCCACGGGTCACCATAGAACTCGTAGGCGTCGATCGTCCCGCGCCAGTGCTCGGCAAAGCGCTTGCTCGCCCGCATGCGCGTCACGACCGCCGCCCTCGCCGCAAAGTCGGCCGCCTGCTCATAGTCCAGCATGCGAAAGAGGTGGGCGCGCTCGCCATCTTCGAGTTCGAAGAGGTCGCTGACCCGTTGCGCCGCGCTGCGAGAGAGGTTGCGGCGGCCCGACATGATGAGCGCCAACGCGCCAGAAGACCGATACCCACAGAGCTGGCTGAACGAGCGATGCGTGAACCCAGGCTCCTCAGTGCGCCGCGCGTCGTACTCATCGCGCAACCACGAGGGGTAATCTAGGTACCGGTAGATGTCTTTGCTGGGCCTCATAGGTTCAAAGGTAGAGGTCGTGTTTTCTCATGTCCATGAAAACGTAGAAAACGCCCCGATTCACCCCCGAACCTCTCTACGCGAACACGTCGGCGTCGCCGGAGGAGCTGACGAGCAGCGTGGTCGGCAGCCCGTTCACCGCGTGCAGAATTCCCTTGAGCATTTCGCGTTCGTGGCCAAGCCGAGGAGGGCGGAAGCCCAACATCACGACGGTGGCGTCGGCGGATTGTTCGGTGAGTGTGGTGGCGAAGTCGTTGGTGCGCAGAACACGGACTTCGGCTTGAATGCGCGCAGCGGCGATGAGGCTGCGGATTTCGTCTTCGGCGAGGGTGACCGCCTCTGGAGTCGCGGACTCGGTGACGGTGCGGAGGATGCGAATGCGTGCGCGGCCCCACTCCCAGTTAAGCGTAATGAGGTACGCGAGGATGACCATCAGGGAGCCGTTCTGATGACCGCGCCACCAGATATCGAGGCGTCGCACGGCGCGGTCTCCGCGAACGGCCTTGTTGGGCAGTCCGCGGTCGAGCACGACGACCATGCTTTTGCCCATCGACTCGATCATGCGCAAATGCTGCCCGAAGGGCGCGGCGCGCTCCGCGGAGGCGGGGGCGCCTAACACGACGAGGTTCGGCTTGAGCGGGCCGAGGGAGTGGGCTTGCAGAATCACGGAGAGGCCGGCGTCGAAGTCGCGTACGGCCACGACCTCCGGGAAGGCCGCGAGGCGGTGCTCGGCGATATAGGCGGTGAGGGACACGAGGGCTTCTTCTCGCTCGGCGACGGTGTCCTCGTATTTGCCGACGATGACCTGTGCGAGCGTCACGATGCCGCGAATGCAGCATCTGCCTCCGGCGAGCGACGATGATGCCGCGCCGATGGGACGCCGCGCAACCGGTGACACTTGTGTCACCCCCCTGAATTCTAATGGCGTTGACCTCTCCCTGCGGGTACTTTCACTTCATCAACATGAAAGCCTCGGCGGGCCTGCGAACGCGCTCGATGGTGGAACCTCGATACCGTGCCATATACTCGGTTGGCATCTGCCAACACGACGCGCGCTTCGTACAGGGAGCATGAGTCAAACACCCTTCCATGACCTTCCGCATCTCGACCTGCCGTGTAGAACAACGCGTCGAACCCGTCGGCGCGGCGGGTCCCCTGCGGCCTCATTGGCCCCCGCTCCTCTGCGACCTTGGTAGCCACACCATGCTCCGTCTGAGCCCCATGACTAAATCTCGCTGTCTCACGCTCGGCCTGCTCGGCCTTCTCGCACTCGCGAGCTGCAACCAGAGCAGTGAAGCGCCCGAACAGGTCGATTTAGGCGATGTTTCTGCCGCTCCCAACGTCTCCGCCTCTGCTGATGCTACGCGTCATGATTCGGTCGATAGTGCGGACGCGCAGACCGCCGCTATTGGCGATTCGTCTACCCCCTCAGGAGACGCAGCAGGCGACACCGCCGCGGGCGATGCGGCAGGTGACACCGACCCTGCGGAGACATCGGATTCCTCTGGCGAGGTCGAG
The DNA here is from genome assembly GCA_047610025.1 of Bradymonadia bacterium. GTDB lineage: Bacteria > Myxococcota_A > Bradymonadia > REDH01 > REDH01 > JBLFZA01. The sequence continues at coordinate 5,986 of JBLFZA010000247.1, forward strand.
CCCGGTCCCTACTGCGGTGATGGCGTGCGCAATGGCGACGAGCTATGCGACGATGGCAACGACGATGAAGAGGACGAGTGCACCAGCCGTTGTGAGCCACCGCGTTGTGGAGATGGCGTGTTGTACAGCAGCGGCCTTGGCTCACCAGCGGAGTTCGACTTTCGCGATTACTACGATCGGATTGAGGACCTCGATGGCTGGACCTTCGATGGGTGGTCAATCGACATCCAGGTCTAAAACTTGGGTAACTGGCTGTATGCCGAACCTCAGCTACCAGGTGAAATCGATTCGTTTTCTTTCACCATCGCCACAACGCACCCAACACAGATGCGCTTTAGGCTACTTTTATTCTCGTCAGCACCAACCAATATTCTCCGCGTGTATGTGAACGACATGCTGTCACTCTATGTTTCCGAGCAGGCGCGCTTACACGAACAAGTGGTGTCGATTCCCGTAGGCGAGAACACCGTCCTCGTGACCTACGAGGTCAGTGATATGGTACGGGCCGAGCCGCAGGTGGCGTTCATTGACGCGATTCGCTTCGATCACGTGCCGAACGCGGCGGAGCAGTGCGACGATGGCCCGGAGAACAGCTTCCAGCCGAACGCATGTCGCCCTGACTGCCAAGCGCCACGATGCGGCGACGGCGTTCAGGACGACGGGGAGGAGTGCGATGACGGAAACCGTGTAAACGACGACGGTTGCTCTGAGCTCTGTCGCGACCCGCGCTGCGGCGATGGTGCGATACAAATGGGAGAGGCGTGTGATGACGGGAATGACGTCGAGTGGGATCACTGCACGACTCAATGCACCCTACCGGTTTGCGGCGACGGCGTGCGTGCAGGGGATGAGGTCTGCGACGGGTCGCCGGCGTGCGACGAACGCTGTCGTCTTCGGCGCTGCGGAGATGGCATCATCCAGACCGACTCC
>JBLFZA010000248.1:0-6901 GCA_047610025.1 Bradymonadia bacterium
CGTTAACGCGCTCGACTGAGGCAGCATCGCTCTCTTCGATTGGTGAACGCGTTCACCTCCCCACCTAGACAAGCACCGTGCGCTGGGGCGCGACGCAAGCAATGTCACTCAGCAGCAGCGGAGCGACATCGCTGGGCTAGGTCCCTGCCTCGGCTTCTGCCTCTTGGCGCCGACAGATTTCTTCAATGATCTCTGCAGAGCGTGGCGTAAGCTCCATGAAGCGCACGCCCATTCCGGCGCCCTCCCCTTCCCCGATCACCCGCATGACTTCTCCTTCGCCCTCGATCGTCTCGAAATCATCGAGGATGACGGAGAAGTAGAGGTTCACGCATGTTCCGACCGGCAGCGGAGAGCGAGAGCGGATAAAGACGCCGCCTCGACTGATGTTCGTCACGTACTCGGCGATGAACTGGTCGATCTTCTCGAACTCCTGGTTGATCGGCATCCGTTCGTGGTTTCGCTGATTTTGCGTTTCAGACACCAGAGACTCGCGATCGTGGAGGACGTGACTTCATTGTCGAAACAATACGGAGGGGGGGCTCCTTCTGTCAAATGCGATGCGCGCCTTGGGCGATCTCTCTGAGCGCGGTTTTTGCTACGGCGCGAGCGGCCAACGCAAGGCCTGGCGCAGGGATTCCGCGACGTTATCCGCTGTCTCACGGTCGGCGGCCACGACGTGAATAACGAAGCGACCCGCGTGCGCGACCGCTTCTCCTGCGTTCGGCAACACGCGACGCCGCTCGTGGATGTCGCGCACGTGCGGGCCCGCGAAGCGATCATTGGTGTAGCGCATGAGCGCGACTCTGACCTGCTGGTCGCCTCTGCCGAAGAGGCCCGCTTCGCCGGTCGCGCCGGGCGGCACGGGCACAAACTCCGCGAGCTGCAACACCTCGGGGTCATCGAAGCCGATGCGCGCCATAACCATGGGCAGTCGCGGTGGCTCCGGAGTGCCGTCGGCGACTCGTGCGTTCGCGTCGCCTTGCTGAGAAGCGGCGAGCGCGACTCCCGCCGTCGGCCTCTCGGCTTCAACGGGCGGAATGATGTCCGCACCTGGTGGGCTGTCCGCGGAGCCGGAGCCCGAGGTCGGTTCGGCGGCCTCGGGCTCACCCGGCTCAACCGCTTGCGCAGCGTCGTCCTCACCCCGTGAGCAGGCGACGAGGAGGAGGAACACGCACATCGAGCAAACTCGGCGCAGGGGGCTGTTCAGCACGGGTCTTCTCCGCAGCGTTCGATAGGATGAAGGGAGCGTGTTCACGTGGTCAGCAGCGGGCGCAAGACAACAACGAATTCACCATCTAGCTCGCTCGGCAGCTCGATGAGGGACGACCCTTCGCATGGGCCATCCGTGCACGCGCCGGAGAGGGGGTCAAATCGGGCGCCGTGGATGCTGCACGCGAGCGCGTCTCCGTCTTCGATGTGGGAGGAGTTCGAGTCCAAGGGCACGGACCAATGAGGACAACGATTACGATACACTCGGACCGCGGTTGGCGACTCGATGAGCAATCCCGTCTGCCGGGGGCCGTCTGCCGGCAACACAAACACGCGCGCCGTCCAACCGGTTTCAGGCGTTGTTCGGCGTACCCGTGTCCAAGGCTCGCTTGGGGTTGGCAGTGGAATTCTCATCGCACGCGCACGAGCAGAGGTGGCAAGAAGCGCAGGGTGCGCTAGTGCAAGCAGTGGCGCAAGCGCCCTCCGACCCGTAAGGATGACCTATGAGCAAAGCACCCTACTTCGCGCACGAGAGCAGCACGATCGACGAAGGTTCACAGATCGGTGATGGCACTAAAATCTGGCACTACTGTCACATCTCGTCCGACAGCGTGATCGGCGAAAACTGCAGCTTCGGCCAGAATTGTTTCGTCGCTGGTGGCGTGGAGATCGGAGATCGCGTGAAGGTTCAGAACAACGTGTCGCTGTACGCGGGCGTGGTCGCAGAAGATGACGTCTTTCTCGGGCCGAGCGCCGTGTTGACGAACGTCATCAACCCGCGCAGCCACTGGCCACGAAGAGATGAGTACAAGACGACGTTCCTCCGTCGCGGCGCGACTGTGGGCGCCAACGCCACGATTGTCTGTGGCACGACGCTTGGACGTTACTGTTTCATCGGCGCAGGCGCGGTTGTCGCGCATGACGTTCCAGAGTTCGGGTTGATGGTGGGCGTGCCGGCGAGGCGCATTGGGTGGGCGTGTCAGTGCGGCGAGACCGGGCTGAATCGAGAAGACGCCTCCGAAGCGCGCTGCGAGGTCTGCGGTTCTGAATATGTGTTGAAAGACGGTGTGTTGACGTGGCTCAACGAGCCCGAGGCGGAGTAACAAATGGGCGTTCGAGATTCACTTGCAGGCGCGGCACGACTTGGCCTGAACTGGACGCAGGACCAAGTCTCCCGCATCGAGCAGGACGGCGGTGTCGAAGCGCTCGGGGAGCGCGTGAAGGACCGGGTGACGCGGCGCATTGACCGTCTCAACGACGGCAAGACCGTACTCAACCCGGAGTACAGCGCGGAAGTGTCGCTTTGGTACGCGCGGCTCGAGGTCGAGCCCGGCGCATCTCTCGACGAAGTCCGCACAGCGTTTCGCTCACTGATGCGGCGCTACCACCCTGACCGCTACGTCGCGAGCGAAGAGGGAGACCGAAAAGCGACGGAACTCAGTCAGCTTCTGACAGTGGCCTACGAAGGGCTCACGCGGCACCTGGACGCTTAGATCGTTCAGGCGAGTCTTCCCAAAGTCCGCATCACTGCAAGCATGCCAAGGTCCGCCCGAGGAGCATCTGCGGCGGCGGCAATGCGAGGGGGTTGACGAACGGCGGCCACCTCGCCCAGAGATTGCACGACGAGAGTTCCCCACTCAAAAGAGAACGTCCATGGCTGAGCTCGGTGATGCGCTTCGTGCCCGAACGCTCTGGCTGGTCTGCCACGACCAATTGCCAGACGATCGCTTAGTTGTGGGACGCCAAGAAGTCTCTGTCCGAGCCTCCCCGCGCGGGCGCTACGATCGGCTAGGCAACGCCCTGCCCAGCTCGGGCGAGGTTGAACACCACTGTAGCCCGTTGCGGCGCGCGGTGCAGACCGCGACGCGACTGTCGGCGAGCCTTAAATGGGAGACGCAGAGCGTCATCACAGCGCGCGCTTACGGCGACTGGGAGGGCCGAGATTGGGACACGTTGCGGTCAGAAGACCCCGCTCGATGCGAGACCTTCTTCAACAACCCAGGCGCGGCGTCTTCGCCTGGCGGCGAGACGCTGTCCGACGTCGAGGAGCGCGCGCAGGCATATCTGACAAGCCTATCGAACCGAGACGACTGGACAGACATCGTCGCGGTCACCCACTCCGAGTTGATTCAAGCAGCCATCTGCGCGGTCCTGAATGTGCCGTTGAATGCCGCGCCGCGCATTCGCGTCGATGCGTTGTCCATCACGCGCCTCGGCCGTGACTGGATGGGCTGGCATCTGCTCAGCACGAACCACACCCCCTGAAACAGCCCATGATCAGTAGAATTCTTCTGTGCGCCAGCGCGCTTGGTCTCCTCACAGCTTGTGGCGGCGCGCAACGCGGCGCCGGCACCTGCTCGGCATTTACTCTTGAGATGAGCGCGGCCGACGCGAGTCGCGCGGCGAGCTGTTGGGTGGGTCACTCAGACCCTCTCGCTGCAGCGAACGCCTGCGGAGGAGCCCTTGTGGCCGATGCCGTGCTTGATGACAGCGCTCGAGAGAACGTGGCCACTTGTCTACTCGCGCGGAGCGAACGCTCAGACGGCGCTTTGCTCGGGGAGCTCATGGCGGGCGCGAGCGCGCCTGGTGTGATGCGGATCGCCGAAGTGTTGCCATCTGGATACGATGCCGGCGTTCACGCGAATTCATTTGCCGCGTCCCTCGCCCGCTCCACCCAGGAGGCCCTCGGGCAGAGGATTATGAGCCTATCGGCCTCGGCGCAGGACTTGATCGTCTCGATCGCCCTCGAGTACGGGCTTGACCCGCTTTCGGACTACTGTGGGCCCTTCGTGCGCAACTACGGGAGCGATGACTCGGAGCTTGCGAACTACGCGCGCCAGCAACTCGATGATGACAACGACGCCAGCGAAACCGTTCGATGGGCGGCGGCGACATCCGGAGTCTGGGACGCGGGCGACCTCATCAACTGCTACCGTGGCGATGAAGTGGGCTGCGAGAGCTGGAGTGGTCAGTCGCCGCTGGCTGTCATGGCCGAGGCCGACGTGGAAGGGAGCGACGGCGCTGCGCAGGTTGCCGTGGAGTTGGTGCGCGGTGCGCAGCTTGAACACGATGAAGTCACGGGGCTCACGCGCTTCTTATCGTCCGCATCGTACACTCAGAGCGGCGCGTTCATTAACGTGCTGATGCTCGATATGACCAACCCGGGGATCGACGACGGCTACCGTAGCGCGATGGCACGTGGAGCATCGGAGCGGATGTGTGCGATGGGCGTTGTTCTCGAGACGATGATGCGCGCGCGCTCCGACGAGGGAATCCTCGACGACGCGTCGAAGCCGTGGCCGGTCTTCATCAATCACTGTTTGGAGACCTACTGGACGGGTTTCGAACTCGGGCCAGCGGTGGCGTCGGGCTCCATGTTCGGCGCCCCTCGCGCTCTGTATGAGCGTGTTGTTATGCAGTACGCGGAGGCGGTGTCTTCGCTGACCTGCGAGGAGCTGTCGGCGTTGGCCGACGACGCTGTGGAGCGTGTGGGGAACCGCGCGTGGCAGCGCGGCCTAGCCTACCCAGCGACAGCGACCGCGGCAGGCGGACGGTGTGACGACACCTTCATGGACGCGATCGTGTCGCTGTCTCAAGACAACCTGGCTCATCCAGAAGCTCGTCTCAGTGCGATCTCTTGGCGTATTGACCAAGGGGACACCTCGGCATGCTCGGAGGTCGTCCCGGCGATGCAGTGGTACGACGAAGAGCTTCGCGAGGGGCCCTCCGCTTGGTCGGAGAGGGACGCCGCGGCGTTGTCTTCTTCGTGCTCTCGCTGATTTCCGGGTGCGCGCCGCGCGATCGGAAGTTGCGGCGATGAACAGTCACGGGTAGGACGCAGCTGGCAGGCATCGCGCCTCGGATCTTTCGCGGTCCAGCAAGGTGTCTTTTAGCTTTCCTGAGTGCTTTCCGTCTGTTAGACGAACGGCCCGCTTTTGTATCGTGTCCCACCCGTTCGGGCCACGCGTTCCTACTTGGAGTCAGCCGCAGATGTCGCGTTTTACTGGACCCCGCCTGAAGAAGATGCGTGCCCTCGGTGTCGAGCTCCCGGGCTTGTCGCGCAAGTCGATTGAGCGCCGCCCCTACCCGCCGGGTCAGCACGGTCAGGCTCGTAAGAAGAAGCCCTCTGACTTCGGCCGCCAGCTGAAGGAAAAGCAGAAGCTGCGCTTCAACTACGGCCTCAGCGAGCGGCAGTTCCGCCGTCTTATGACGGAAGCACGGGCGTCGAAGGTCGCAACCGGCCAGAAGCTCCTTGAGCTTCTCGAGCGTCGATTGGACAACGTGGTGTTCCGCGCCGGCTTTGCGCCGACGATCCCGGCTGCACGTCAGCTTGTGAACCACGGTCACATCACCGTGAACGGTCGCCGCGTCGATATTGCATCGTACCGCGTCGGCTCGGGTGATGTGATTCGCCCGCGCAACAAGAGCCTCACGCTGCAGTGCATCACCGACTCGGTGGAGAATCTGTCGCTGGCACGCCCGGACTGGATGGATTACGACGCGAAGAAGCGCGTTGCGCAGATGAAAGTGGTCCCGACCGCTGACTCCGTGCCCTTCCCGATCGAAGTGCAGCTCGTCGTCGAGTATTACTCGAAGCGTATGTAGTCTCGGTGGGCGGCGGTTTCGCCGCCCCCAAGAGACTCCCCGCGGCACTGACCGCGCAGCGTGCTGACCGTTGTTGGCGCGCCATTGCGCCGCTCTTAATGATCGGTGCGAGAGACCGCGACAAGCTCGGGGTCACTGTGACGATGAGGCAGGCACCCGGGAGACCGATTGCCCGCCTCTCTGTCGTTAAACCGATGGCAAAACAACTCTGTTCGGCCTCGCGCGGTGCGCGACTCAAGCTGAGCTAACGACCAAGAAGAAGGTGCCGGTATGCATAACGTCGTTCTGATTGAAGGTGATGGTATTGGCCCCGAGATCGCGGGCGCAGTCCAACGCATCGTCGATGCCTGCGGTGTCGAGATCAACTGGATCCCCGCCAAGGCTGGCCTCGCCGCACTTGAAGAGACGGGATCCGCCCTGCCAAAGGCGACACTCGACGCGCTCCAAGAGCACTGTCTCGCCCTCAAGGGCCCGACGACCACCCCGGTCGGCGGCGGACATCGCAGCGTCAACGTGCAGCTCCGCAAGGCGCTCGGTCTCTTCGCCAATGTGCGAAACGTCCGCTCGTTGCCCGGAGTGAAGACCCGCTACGAGAACATCGACATCGTCATCGTGCGCGAGAACGTCGAAGATACGTACGGCGGCATCGAGTACATGCAGACGCCTGACGTCGCGCTCGGCTTCAAGTTCATCACGCGTGCGGGCAGCGAGTCTGTCGTTCGCTACGCCTTCGAGCACGCGAAAGCGCACGGCCGAAAGAAAGTCACCTGCGTGCACAAGGCCAACATCCACAAGATGTCTGACGGCCTCTTCCTCGAGGTGTTCCGCGAGGTCGCGCTGGAGTACCCGGGCATTGAGTCTGACGACCTCATCGTCGATAACACCTGCATGCAGCTGGTCTCGCGTCCGGAGCGCTTCGACGTCGCCGTCATGCCAAACCTCTACGGCGACATCGTCTCGGACCTCTGCGCGGGCCTCATCGGCGGCCTCGGCGTCGCGCCTGGCTCGAACATCGGCGACAAGATCGCTGTCTTCGAAGCCGTGCACGGGTCAGCCCCCGACATCGCAGGACAAGGCATCGCCAACC
>JBLFZA010000249.1:0-6894 GCA_047610025.1 Bradymonadia bacterium
GCACTTCCAATCCCGGTCGATGGGCCTGTCTCGCCTTAGAGACGCGATGGCTCTGGGGGAGGGCTGTGGCCGAAAAAGCCACCCTGCCCCAGCACGACGCCTTGACACGCAGGGGGCCCTTGACGTACACCGCGCGTCCTCACTCTTGCGCGAGTGGTGGAATTGGCAGACACGCAGGATTCAGGTTCCTGTGCCTTCACGGGCGTGCGGGTTCGACTCCCGCCTCGCGCACTAGACGAAGCCGGCCTTTCTGGGCCGGCTTTGCTCGTTTCTGGCGTCGCGGTTCGCGATGCGCACTTGGTGTTCAGCGTGGCGGTCGATTCTAAAGCAGAGCTTCGGATTTTGTCGTTCTTGCAGGAAGCGGGGGCGGATGGCCTGTCGGTAGAAGAGCTAAAGCATCTGACGGGATTGGATCGTACGACGACACGGCGGTCTCTGAAGGTGTTGGCGCGTCGCGGACGCGCGGAGCGGGTCGACACGAATCTTTACGCGATCGCGTCCGCGAGAGGCCAGTTTGAGGGCGTTCTGCGCTTCCATGCCGACTCGGGGACGTGGTCAGTTCGTAGTGACGACCAGACGGTTCGCATCAGTGGCGAAAGCGTTGGCTCTGCGGTGCCCGGGGACCTCGTGGGCGGCGATCTGCTCTCGGTGACGCCAGAGGGTGTCGGCATGGGCGTCGTGTCGCAAGTGATCACGGCGCGTGATCGTATCGTCACTGTCAAGACGCAGCGGTTTCGCGGGGCCTGGATGGGCATCTGCGCGGAGCTGGGCGAGCCGCTCCTCCTGGAGCTGCCCGAAGGGACCATTCCGGAGTCGATGGATGTGCGCGTCGTGGGCCGAAAGCGGTGGCCCCGCAAGGGACCCTTCCCGAGTTTCGCGTTGTACGCGGTGCCCTCGGGCGCGGTGCCTGGGCAGAAGATTAAGTCGTCAGATTTGGCTCCGCACATCGACGCGGATGTGAGCCGAGCCGATGATCTGATCGACCAGTTGGTGGATGGACTGAGCGTGCCGCGCGTGTTCCCTACAGAGGCGAACGAGGAGGCGGCCCTGGTGACAGCGCCCAAAGAGGTACAAGGCGACGATCTCACAGAAGTGGCGCTGGTTACGATCGACGGTTCGGACGCCAAAGACTTCGATGACGCTGTTCATGGCGTCGTGACGGACGAGGGCTTTCGCCTCTTGGTCGCGATCGCAGATGTGTCCTCGTACGTAACGGTCGGTTCAGCGTTGGATCTGGAGGCTCGTCGTCGCGGTTGCTCCGTGTATCTACCGGGGCGGGTGTATCCAATGTTGCCGGCCTCGCTGTCGGACGATGTTTGCTCGCTACGACCCGGCGTTTTGAGGCACTGTGCGTGGGTGTCGATCGACATCCGCAGGGATGGAACTGTGCACTCGTTGGATGCTGGGTTTGGCACGATGCGCTCTCGTGCGCGCCTGACCTACGAGCAGGTGCAAGGGTTCCTCGATGGCGGAGCGCTTGAGGGCGATGGCGAGACACTTCAGCGCGATGAGGAGGTGCTGGAGTCGATTCGTACGCTCGACCTCATCCGTGGCGCGTTGCACAAGCGACGCGTCGAGCGCGGGATGTTGGACCTGGACATGCCCGAGGTCCGGGCAGAGCTCTCGGACGACGGTGCCAGCGTAACCGGATGGAGTGCTCGCCCGCGGTTGAACGCTCACCGCCTTATCGAAGAGTGCATGCTGGCGGCGAACGAGGCGGTCGCTGCGTTGCTAGAGCGCGCGAAGCTGCCGAAGGTGTATCGAAACCACGGGGAGCCGGACGACCGGAAGCTCGCGGAGTTTGCGCGGCTTGCGCGGCTGCTCGCACCGTCGATGCAGGTGAACGACGTTACAGACATTCACGATGTGCAGAGCGTGCTGAATGAACTCTCCGGTACGCCCCTTGGCCCCGTCCTGAGTTCTCGGCTGCTTCGCAGCTTGCCTCGCGCGAGCTACGGCGTGTCGCAAGAGGGTCACTTCGGTTTGGGCGCTCGCAGTTACCTACACTTCACATCTCCTATCAGGCGATACCCGGACCTTGAGAACCATCGGATGCTACGGGTGTTGCTCGCGGGGGACCCTCAACAGAGCGGCGACACTGAGGGGGATGATGATGTTCGGGGTGATGCCACGAAGCGCCTTGTTGCCAGCGCAACGTCGTCGAACTCGGGCGAAAACTTCGCGACACAGGCCGAGCGATGGTCGTCGCGTTTGCTTGGCTCGTTCGTCATGCGAGATTTGGTCGGCGATGTGTTTGACGCGACGGTGCAGCAGGTCGCTTCGTTCGGTTTGTTCGTTTCCGTGGCGGAGCCTCTAGTGCAGGGACTCGTGCCGATGCGCGAGCTTGGGGACGAGTACTTCGAGGTGGATGAGCGTCGACAAGAGGTCATAGGCCGTAGCTCGCGCACTCGGATTCGACTGGGCGACCAAGTGACCGTGCAATGCATCTCTGTCGACGTCTCCGAGGGCAAGATCACTTTTGGGATCTACAATGGCCCTGGGTCACGTGGCGCCTCGGCGTCTGCGCGCAAGCAATCGGCGCGAAAGCCCGGAGGCGGGCGCCGCGCGTCCTCGTCACGGCCAGGCAAGAACGAGCGAATCGCCAAGAAGGCAGACGGAAAGAAGGCCAACGGAAAGAAGGCCAACGGAAAGAAGGGTCGCCGCTAACGAGCATGGAGTCGTCGCTGTCGCCCAACAACTGATGGGTACCACCCCCTGCGCATGCCTCGCTCGGGCGTGTGCCTCGCTCACTAGCCGAAAAGGAGCCGCCAGAACGCGCTGCCGCCTTCGCCGTGCCGTGCCATCGACATGAGGTCCATCGTAACGGCGATACCCACGTGCAGGGCGATGCCGAGCACGCAGCTGCGCGCTCGAATCGCGAGGTAGCCCAGGGCGACGCCAGCAATCAGGGCCCCGAGCGTTTCCAGCACCGGCTTATTGAAGTGAATCATGACGTAGGGCAGCGCGGAAATTAGCAACGCGTTATGCCCAAAGCGCTTCAAGAGCGGGAAGAGCATGAAGCCGCGGAAGAAGAACTCGACGCCGATAAACTGCAGCCAGTAACAGAACTGAAAAGCCCAAAACAGGCGGCCACCGGCTCGGGCAGCGTCGTAGAGGGGGTAGGTGTCCTGAAAGCTCTGCTGTCCCGATGCCCACCACAAAACTGGGAACATCCCCAAGTAGAGCAAAAGGTAGATCGGCGCGTGCTTGAGTGTGCCCCGCAGTTGTAACCCGAGGTCGGCGGCTCGCAGCTTGAGCAGCCCTTTGGCGATGGCGATCGGGGCGAGTACCCTCAGCACGAGCGCCCCAACGCCCCAGTACAAAAAGGGCAGGAGCCCCTGCCACTCTGGCGCCATATCGGGCCAACGGGCAGCGGACCATTCGGCGAGCCCTAGGGTGTGAAACGCAGAGGACTTGCCGAAGTAGTAGAAGAGCGTCAGCAGGATGGTCGCGCTGACGAACACGATCGTCGGCCCGCGCTCTAGGCCGGGCCGACCGTCGTCACCCCGGAGATCGCTGACCACGCTGTTGTATAGCGCCCGCAAGCGCCTGGGAGAATCACTCAAGGGAGAGGGCTCCTCACGCTAGAGCGGTGTCGTCAGCGACTGAATGACGATGCCGCGGGCGTCGAGTTCAATGCTGGTCTGGTTGTTGTCCCACTCTTCGAGGCTGTTCGTTCGCTCGTAGATGAATGATGGAATGGTCTGTCCGCCGGTGCCTGCCGCCCAATCGAGCATCGAGTTCAATACGCGGAGGAGCGACGGATAGTGACTGCTCCCTTGCATGGTCGCTGAGTCGCTGGTGGTCGGCGGCAGGGACACCGAGGCGACGACGTCGCTGGCGAGCTCTCCGGTGGCGACCACTACACGGTCGTCAAACTGCATCAGTCGAAGGCTGAATCCGAAGGTGCTGAATTCGACGGTCGGCACCGTCGCGGTCTCGTCGACCGATGCCGAGAGTCCGGTGCTGCGAAGCTGGCTCTCTAGGAAATCAGCAAGGCCCGGCGCATTGGAAGAACCGAGAGAGATTGCAGCAATAACGTCCGGGATAAGTCCAGAGAAGTTCATGTCCTGAATCGCCAGAGTCATCGCTCCAGGGAGCATCGCCATCAAATTCATCGCTTCAGGGTCACGCTGCAGCTCGGCGCGAGCTTGGGCGACACTGCCAGGGAGCGCAGCGATGCTCGGGCATTCGCTCGCGGCTTCGTCTGCCTGAACGGCGTTCAGCAGTGCCGCGATATCGAGCCCCGTAGAGAAGAACAACGGTAGTTGGCTAGTGGCGTTCGATGTTGGGGTGAGTACTGGCTGGAACGCGGACTGCAGACGCTCGGAGGCCGCTCGGCTCATCTCAAGCCGGCCGCGTGAAGCGTACACCGCGCCCTCGCCAACGTACGAGAGCATCGATAGGCCGGGGAAAGATGCGATGAACGCCTCAGCCGTGGCCTCACAGAGTTCCTGCTCTTCCGCCGAGCTGTAGCCCATGCGCACGTCGTTCCCGAGCGCGGCGGAGTTGCCGTGGGCGACATCGATGAAGGCCTCAGCGATGGCCGCGGTGCGGATGGTGGCGAAACTCACTGTGTTTGCGGGGTCTCCCGACTCGGCGACCAGCGAGCGGTGCGACGCGCTGCTCAACCACGTGTTGTTTCCCGTCATGGAGTTCGCGAGGGCCAAGTCATTGACACCTCCGTTTGGGATCTCTTCGGCTCGGACGCGAACGACAGCGATCCCGTCTTCGACAGAGATATCGAACTTCACGTCTTGGCTGACGTAATGCGCGAACTCGCGACCGCCGATGGTGGAGGACGAACTAAGCTGGAGGTTGCCGAGGCGCGCAAACGACGCGATGAGGTCTGCGAAGAGTGCCTCGTCGCCAATGTCCATGACAAACAAGGGCAAGAGCGAGGAGCTGAACACAACGAACTGTCCGTCCGGCGCGAGGCCGTGTTCGGTCGGGTTCGCGATGGCGTTGATCAGCAATGTGCCAATCTCTTCATTTGCAGATCGATACCCCATCTCGGTGATGGCGGTCAGGTACTCAGCGGCGCTACCGCGAATGTCATCGAGCGCGGAGGCCGGCATGGCGCCGAAGTCCAACCCGAAGGCGTATGTGACGTCGGTAGGCACGGCGTCGAACGCGCTAGTGATCCCTGCGGATGACGATGCGCGCTGGGACCCGCCACATGCCGCGAGGACGAAGGCGAGGAGTGTTAGAGTCAGCGGGTGACGAACGTGGCGATACATAGCGGCACGGGCAAAGGAGAGTGGAGGCCACTCGCTAGCCAGCACAACGCGCTGTGGCAAGCAATCCGCTTGCTTCACCTGCCCTTGGACGGTACGCAGCAAGCTCGTTTCACGGGCACCCCGCGGGTGTCGAATCAGCGACCACTCCACGAGAGCATTGAGTCACTTAAACAGCAGTAGGGCATGGGCGTTTAGCCCCCGCACAACGTCTCTAACGCGCGCTGTTCTCGGTGCTCAACCCGGGGGAACGTGGCCGCACGGACACTAGTCGAACTATTCGACGAACGCGTTTCGGCGAGCGGCGATAGCCCAGCGCTGAGGCACTACCGCGACAGCGAGTGGCACTACGTCTCGTTCGCAGACTGGTATCGCCAGTCTACGCTGGTCGCGTCTGCGCTCTGTGCTGCGAATGTCGACAGTGGTGAACGCGTCGCTGTCTTATCGCGGAGCCGATTCGAGTGGGTCATCGCAGACCTCGGGATCCTTCTCGCAGGCGCTGTGACCGTACCCGTGTACCCGTCTAGCCTGGGTCGCCAGTGCACGATCATCTTCGAAGACGCCGGCGTCGTCTGCGCGATTGTTGAAGACCGTGAACAGCTAGAAAAACTGCTTTCGGTGCAGGAGAAGCTCCCTCATCTGCGAAGCATTGTCCTGATCGATGCCGTCGACGCCGATGACGCCATCGCCCGAGCCAATGATTGGCTACCGGACGGCTGCACTGTTCTCGCTGCTGCGATTGAGGCGGGAGCTCGCGCGCTCGGCGCCGACCCGAATATTCTGCAGCGCCGGCGGCGACAGCTGACGCAAGATACCCTCGCCTCCCTCGTTTACACGGCTGGGACAACGGGGCGCCCGCGGGGTGTCGAACTAACGCACGGGGCCTTTGTGGCCCAAGTCGATTCAAATCGGCTGGCTGTGCCGATCGACGACAGCGATGAGCTCCTTCTGGTGTTGCCACTCGCCCAGGTATTCGCGCGGGTCATTTACCTGACAGCCATGGCGTCGGGCTGCGTTATCGCATTTGGCCGAGGCTCGCGTTCGCTAGGCGACGACCTCAAAGAGGCACGTCCCACCTTGCTCGTCGGCGTGCCGCAACTGTTCGCGATGCTCTTTCACGGCTGGCGGGACCGCTGGGGCAAGGGACGCCTCGGGGAGCGCCTGGTTGATAGCTTCCGCAAAACCGCTTTGCAGCGCGCACGGCGAGAGCGCGTGACCGGATTCACGGGGCTGCAGTTCGCCATCGCCAACGCTGCGGCGTTTCGCACGGTACGGGCGATGTTTGGTGGTCGTCTGCGCTTTGCAATCAGCGGCGGTGCGCCGATGCCGACCGATCTCGCAGAGTTCTTTGTGGGCGCTGGCGTGCCGTTGCTCGAAGGGTACGGACTCACGGAGTGCTGCGCCGCGGCAACGGTGCAGCGTCTCGACGACAACAGAATCGGGACGGTCGGCGTGCCGCTGCACAACGTCGAAGTAGAGATCGCGGAGGGCGGCGAAGTCCTGCTCCGCGGACCAACTCTCATGCGTGGCTACTGGGGGTTGGCTGATGATACCGCGGTCGCGCTGCGCGAGGGCTGGCTCCATACTGGCGACCTCGGTGAGTGGGAGGACGGTCACCTCAAGATTACCGGCCGTATAAAGGACCTCATCATCACCA
>JBLFZA010000250.1:0-6835 GCA_047610025.1 Bradymonadia bacterium
AAACCGTGCGATCCTTCGCCGGCGTGACGGTGGCCGCGATGACGCCTCGACGCCACTGAGGCGCTGGACGATACGCGCCTTCGAGCAGGTCCAAGGCGCGTGCGACGTGAAGCGCGAGGCTCGCGTAGACAGCGCCCGGGTTGCCAGGCAGCCCGAGTAGCGCCTTGCCGTCGCGTATCGCGAAGAGCATCGGCTTGCCCGGCTTCTGCGCGACCTTCCAAAACACAACCTCTGCACCGACTGCCTGCGCGGCGGGAACGATGAAGTCCCGGTCGCCCACTGAAACACCACCGGTGGTGATCGTGAGGTCTGCGGTGCTCAGCGAGTGCTCGAGCGCGGCTGTCGTCGCTTCGAGCGTATCGGGCAGCCTGCCAAATCGACTCGCCGGCACGCCTCTCGCTGCCAGCCAGGACGCGACCAACGGGCCGTTCGCGTCGTACACCTGCCCGGGCTTAAGCTCGTCACCCGCCTCCGCGAGCTCATCGCCACCGATCCAGACGTGTACCGTCGGCATGCGCGACACCGACACCGTGTCGAGCCCCGTCGCGGCGAGTGCGCCAAGTCGAGCAGCGGTGAGGCGCTCTCCACTGTCCAACACAAGGTCGCCGGAAGACACCTCTTCGCCGCGCCAACGAATGCACTGTCCACGCGTCGCGGTGTTGGTGAACGAGACAATCTCTCCGTCGGAGGTCACGAGCTCTTGAGCCACGACGGCGTCCGCGCCCTTCGGAATCGGCGCACCCGTGTAAATGCGCGCGCACGTGCCTGCGCCCAGCGGAGGAACAGCATCGCGTTGCTCCGCCGCAACGATCAGGCTGATCGGCAGGTTCGTCGGGGCCGATTCTCTAGCGCTAGAGATGTCCTCCCGACGAACGGCGTATCCATCCATCGCCGACTGCGCGAAGGGCGGCAGGTGACTCGGCGAATGCGCAGCTTCAGCCAGCACGCGGTGCAGCGCCAACTCAATGGGCATCGGCACAGCGCTCAATGGGGTGAGGCAGCGCTTGAGCGCGACAAACGCTTCGGTGGGATCGATCAAAGGGCAGGCGGGACTGGAGCAGCGAATCAGGCGTCCGAGTCCAGAGTGGCTACACTGACCAGCGGTGTGCCGTCGAGGTGCTCGGTTGACCCATCGGGTCGAAACTCTTCTTTCCAAACGGGTGTTCGCACCTTGAGGGTGTCGATCGCGTACTGAGCGGCTGCAAATGCCGGTGCGCGGTGAGCGGATCGAACGACGACCGCGACGCTCGCCTCGCCGAGCTCTAGGTGCCCGATGCGATGAACGATGCGGCATCGCGTCACCTCGAAGTTCGCGAGCACCTCCGCCTCCAGCGTCGCGAGCACCTTCGCTGCGATGGGCACGTGCGCATCGTACGACATGGACGCGACGTGCTTCCCCTCGTGGTGATTGCGGACTTCACCCATGAACACCGCTAGCGCGCCACAGGTGTGGTCCTCGGTCTCGGCGAGCAGCGCAGACAGGTCGATCGCTTCGCGTACGATATGCTTCTCGTGGCTCATCAACCCCCGCTGACGGGCGGAAGTAGCCCGACTTCATCGCCCTCGCGTAGCGCGAAGTCTCGGGAGACGAGCTCGTCCCCCACCGCGATGGCCAGGGTCGCGAGCGCCGGTTCAACGTCGGGGTGCTCGGCGCAGAGCAGCGCCAGAACATCGCTCACGGTCGCACCCTCCTTCGCGTCGAGCCGGTGTGTTCGGGCACCAAGGGTGTCCTTCATCCCTCCGAAGGCTGTGAGCGTGAGTCGCATCGTTAGCCTCCCAGCGTGCTCATGCCGGTCGATGTCGTCTGACCGCCATGCCACTGGTGGCCGCTTGGCTTGATCTCGGCGGCGTGGCCGAAGAAGCGGCGCAGCGCCTGCGAGTCTCGGCTCTCGATGGCTGGCCGCGCGTCAACATCGACATCGAAGGCGAGGCAGGGCCGAATCCGCCCGTCCGACGTGAGGCGAAAGCGGGAGCAGGTGTCGCAGTAGGGTTGCGACATGGGCGTGATGAACCCCACCATTCCGCCGCCGGGCACACGCCAGTAGCGCGCCGGTCCATTCCCGTGTGGCGCGTCTGTCGGCTCGATGCCGTGGCTGTCAATGAGGCGATCTCGAAGGGCGCTCACATCTTCAAAGCCGCCGAGGCGTCGTAGCGCAGCGCCCTCGCCGATCGGCATCAGCTCCAGGAAGCGCACGATCCACTGCCGCTCCTTTATACGCTCCATCCAGAGGTCGACTTCATCGTCGTTGAAGCCGTGCACAATCACGGTGTTGATCTTGATGGGGCCAAAACCCGCCTCTTCCGCGGCGTCGATTCCGCGGAGCGTCTCGTCGAGCAGACGGGATCGCGCGATCCGCTCGAAGCGGTCCGCCCGTAGAGAGTCGAGGCTGACGTTCAGGCGGCTCAGCCCTGCATCTCGCAACGCCTGTGCGTGCTTGGGCAGTAAGAGTGCGTTCGTGGTGAGCGCGATGTCTCGCACGTCCGTCTCCGCTCGGAGCTTGCGCACCAGCTCTGTGAGCCCGCGCCGCAGCAAGGGCTCGCCACCCGTCAGGCGGATGCGGTCCACACCCAGCGAGCACGCGGTTTGCGCGACGAAGACGATGTCGTCAAAACTCAACGCTGCGGTATCCGGCGCGGCGGGCAGGCCCTCCGCGGGCATGCAGTAGGTGCACCTCAGATTACAGCGCTCGGTGACGGACACCCGCAAGTAGTCGACGCGACGGCCAGAGCGGTCACGCAACTCTCTCGCCGCGGAGTCAGACACTCCCACGGATGCGTCGTGAGCGACAGGGAGGGCGCTCCGCCGTGGAGTCTCGCTAGCGCTGTTAGACCGGTCGTTCACGCCGTACGCTCGTTTAGGGCGCCCAATATCGAGCGGACAACAACGCCAACAGCGACATTGTTCTCGCCGCCTTCCGGGATGATCAAGTCGGCGTGGCGTCGGCTCGGGGCGACGTACTCGATATGCATTGGCCGCACGGTTCGGTAGTACTGCTCTCGAACATCCTCGAAAGTGCGGCCTCGCTCGCTCATATCTCGTCGAATACGGCGCATGAGGCGCACGTCATCGTCCGTGTCGACGAAGAGCTTGATGTCCATTTGCGCGCGGACAGCAGGGTCGGCGAGCACCAAGATGCCCTCGAGCACGACGATAGGTGCCGGCTCGATGTGCACCACTTCACTCGCACGGCTATGCGTCGCGAAGTCGTAGACCGGCTTGTCGACGGCTTCCCCACGACGCAACGCTCCGAGGTGCGCCTCGAGAAGGGTATTCTCCAACGAGTCGGGGTGGTCGAAGTTGGTCGCTGCGCGCTCTTCCACCGGTAGATGCGCCAAGTCTTTGTAGTACGCGTCATGATCCAACATCGCGCACGACCCCTCGGGAAGCGCCGCGTAGATCTGATGTGCGATCGTCGTTTTGCCGCTGCCTGTGCCGCCGGCGATACCAATAACAAGAGATGGGATCGTCATTTCGCAGGCGCGCTCGGCGGCTGAAGTCGAGCGACAAGCTCAACCTGGGGAGTTTGCGGCAACATGTCGTAGAGCCTGACCTCTCCGAGTCTCCAGCCGCGCTGAACGAAGAACGCGACATCGGCAGCAAAGGTCTCAGGATTGCAGCTCACCGAGATGATCGGCGCGGCGACCTCGGCGAGGAGCTCACGCACAGCGCTCCCAAGGCCCTTCCTCGGAGGATCGACGACCACAAGGTCCGGGGTCGGCAGCGACCTTGGGTTGAAGCCAAGCGACTTGTCCGTCAGCGCCGCCTGAATGAACTCGGCTGGCAGGCCCGCGCCGGCGACCCGAGCGGCTTCCAGCGCCCGGCCGTCTCGTTCGATGAGCACCACCTCGCCATCGGAGGCTTTGGCGATCGGCAGGCCGAACGCGCCGATGCCGCCGTACAGATCCCATGTGACCTTCGGAGTGCCAGCAAGCGATACGACGTCGGCGACGAGTTTGGCCCCGATCTCATGGTTCAGTTGCAGGAAGGGCACCGTATCGACTTGCCACGTGACATCGCCGAGTGTGTGAGACACGTGCGG
Organism: Bradymonadia bacterium; assembly: GCA_047610025.1. Taxonomy (GTDB): domain Bacteria; phylum Myxococcota_A; class Bradymonadia; order REDH01; family REDH01; genus JBLFZA01. The sequence continues at coordinate 4,041 of JBLFZA010000250.1, forward strand.
CAAGCCGTGCACATGCTCTGGCGCCGCGCCGCGAACGACGTTGCCCTTGCTCTCGTTTATCGAGAACAAGACTCCGTCAGCGGAGTGAGAGAGGTCATCAGCGATCGCCCTCGAGATCGGGTCCTCGCTGCCACAGATCAGCTCGAGCAGCGTACTGCCGTCTTGGGCGCAGCGCATGGAGACGAAACGGATCTGCGATCGCGGATGTGACCCGATCGCTCTCTCCGCCGCCAGGGCGACGCGCCGCAGCTCCGGGCGCATCACCGCACAGCCTTGCATGCGAGCCATGCGTCGTGAGCCAGGGATACGCGACCCTAAGAAAGGCCCATCGCCGTCAAAGCCGATCAGAAACTGCGCGCGGTTTCGATAGTTCCACGCCGCGGTGGCGTGCACGTCGTCGGCAACCGTGGATGTTGGCAGCCCTTCGGAGGCGAGGGCAGCGATCACGCGCTCGCGCTTTGAGGTGCGTTGCGCGTCCTCGCTGATGTGCTGGACGGCGCAGCCGCCGCACTTTCCGTTCAGCGGAGCGGCATGCGGGCAGGGTGCTTCGCGAAACGCATCGCTGCGCGAGACGATTGCGTCGACCCGAGCCCACCCATGAAAGTGATACCGGCTCCAGGCCTCGACGCCGACGCGCACCAGATCGCCAGGCGCGGTGCCTGGCACCCGAAGCGTCCACGGATGCTCGTCTGCGCCGCGGCAGTGCGCGTAGCCTACTCCCTCAGCGGTGACGCCGGCGATCTGACACGCGATCAGCTCGTGGACCGCGTAGGGCGGAGTGTGTGTAGTGGTTCCCATCAGGTTACTCGGCGGTGGTGACGTTGAGCGTGGTGGTCTGGACGAGTCTAGCGCCGCGACCGGGGCCCATCGTCATTCGAATGTTGATAGTCGACGCCATCGAGCCGGTGCTCATCGGGGCCGAGCGCTGTACGTTGAGGCTCTGCTCTCCCGTGCCGAGCATCCAGACGAGATCCGCCGTTTGTGCGTTCTCCTGGCTCGTCGCGCTATACGACTGCGTCGCGCTAAGCGTCGCGCCGTCGTCGGTGAGGCTCGTGACCGTGTAGAGGGTTGTTTGCCGGCTCACGTAGCCGCCGGTGTTCACGTCCGCTGCGACGGCGAACTGAGCGCCCACGCCCACGGCTTCCTCTGGGAGCGGAATCACGGTCGGGCGGAAGTTCTCAAGCAGGTCGCCGAGCGATGCGACGGTCGCCGCAGGCACGCCGCTGAGGTCGAACACGAATTCGCTGAGTTCACCTCGGTCGGACATCATCGCAGAGCCCGATACCCCCTCAAGCGGACGGGTCAGGCCGCGCATTTGCTCAATGACGCGAGGTTCGACACCTGGCGCGTCTTGCACGTCAAAACCAGAGAGACTGAAGTGCAGTCGAACCGCCGAGTGGCTGAGCAGGTCGATGCTCGTCACGCGATTCGTCGCGGTGATCACCGGTAGCGTGTTGCCCGTCGGGGCCAACCCGTCGAAGTTCATCTCCGCCTGCAATGACATCGCGATATGAACAGCGTTGGGCTCCAGGCTGCTGAAGTCGTAGCGCAGCGTTTGCGATGGAGCCTCGCCGGCGTCGAGCAAAACGGCGGTGTCGGGCAGCGCTTCCCAAAGGTCAGCTGCCGTTATCTGTGCGCTCGTGGCGGCGGGGGTCGCGAGCGCCACGAACAACAGTAACGCGGATAAGAAGCGGGCCATAAGCGGTCGGGGGGTTAGAAGTGACCGTGGATCTGCAGCAGCAGCTCGCTGGGACCAGGAGCACTCGAGCCGGGCGTAAACGCCCTGCGCCAAGAGGTGTCCAGTTGAAGCTGCGCGAGGATGTTCCACTCGAGTCCGAGCTGGAATCGGTGGATATGATCGTCTCGGAAACGTGTGTTGGCGTCGAGCCATTCATAGCGTGCCTTTGGCGTCAGCCCGCGGATGCCGATGAATTGCACTTCGTGCAAGGCATATAGGCTCGTTCTGCCGCCGGTCGCTTTCTCGGTACCCGGCAAGTCCATCTCATCGGGATTCATGCCCCCCATCGGTTCATTCTCGGTACGCCGCCAGTCCATCTCACCGAGATACGCGAACGGGTGGAGATTCACGCCCCACATCGGTCCAATCATAAACTCGCGGTAGTCGTCGCGCCCGCCGAAGACCTGAACGGAGGAGCCGAGGCTGTACCCCAACCCCCGCCAGCCGCCCTGAGCGGTTACGCCGCCACCTTGCTGTAGCGTTGTCTCGCCAGGCCACGCATCAACACCCTGGTAGGTGACCGCGAGGTTGCCCCACCACTCATTGGGCGCGATGCCGACCTCGACGCCGTAGCCTTGTCGATACTGATCGAAGAGGCCCTTGCGGGTGTAGGCGGTGTGATCGGGCAAGCGCCACCCGTACGGCAGCGCGAACCGGCCGCCACGCACATAGAGGCTGTTCGGCAGGTCGTGCGCCATGACGAAGAGCTCTCGTACCCACAGGATGTCCTGGAAGAACGACACGTCGTTGTCGCCGGCCAAGTTGTCGATCGAACGGTCCGTGCTGCCTTGAAACCCAAGGTCCAAGTAGGCCGTCAGGTTCGGCGTTGGGTGCACAGCGAGGTACGTCTGCACCGCCATCGGGAACCCGACGGTGTCTCGATTCGAGTCGTCGGTCGGCTGGATGACCAGCGCGCGATAGTCGCCGCCAATCTGCCACGTCGGGGCCGGATCGATGTTCCCGTAGCGATCTTCGATCGTGCGGTGTTGTACTTCGCCTGGCCACCAGCCTTCGAACCCGCCGAAGAGTCGGTAGCGACCTTCCGTGGGTGCGTTCG
>JBLFZA010000251.1:0-6740 GCA_047610025.1 Bradymonadia bacterium
GACTGGCCAGCCTCACGCCGCCGCCGCTCCCGGCCGCAGCGACAGGCCGGCAAGACGCTATCCCGGCACCGCCGACCACCCCGGCGAACGACTCGCTCGCCGGCGCCAGACCACCCGCTGCCCCACACGCGGCGGCCACGCCGGCTGCTGCCGCACGGCCATCTCGCGAGCAGCCCGTACGCACCGAACCTGGTCAGGCGCAGCCCGCTCCGATGTCGTCCGCCGTGGTAACCCCGGCTCCCATGCCGCCGCCGCCGAAGCCCGTTGCTCCGCAGCCCGCTCCAGAACCCCTCATTGGGGGACCGCAAACGGCCCACGCTCAGCCCAACGCGCAGATGCCAGCGGCGCTCGAGCTGCCGTCCGAGCCGATGGAGTTCGAAATCACGAGCGAGCCCCTCGCCGCCCTTGCCGAACGGCACGCCCCGCGCACGAGCAGCACGAGCCCTGGCGTCACGCTGACTGAAGAGGATCGCGAGAAGCACTCCGAGTACGTGCGAACGTTCTTCACGGCGAGCAACGCTCCCATCGTGGATCAGCCCGGTGGCGAAACCTTTGAACCGGCGGCCGTCGGGCTGTCACAAGCACTAGCCCCGCCGACGCTACCCGAGGAACAGAGCAGCCCGAAGATGATCGCCATCGCGGTCGCTGCCGGCCTCGCGGTACTCGCCGTTGCGTGGTTTGTCCTGACCAAGCTGAGCGGAACCCCAGCGCTCTAGTCGGCGCCAGCGCCATCACGGCGCTATGGGCCAACGCGACGATCGCACCGGCTCAAAGCTGCTGCGAGATCTCTGCCCAGCGAGCGCCAGCACTCAGCAGGGTGTCGGTCATCGTGCGCACGCCAATGCCGAGCGCGCGCTCATCGACGTCGAACTCTGGCGTATGAATTGGGTGCACAATGCCGCGGGCCTCGTTACGGACGCCGAGGAAGAGGTAGCAGCCGGGAACGCGCCGCGAGAACGCCGCGAAGTCTTCGGCGCCCATTTGCGGCTTGAACGCCTCCCAGCGCACATCAGGGTGATGCTCTTGCACTAGAGCACCAACAGCCCGCTCTAGCTGTGGATGATTCGCTGTCTGATAGGTGCCGCGCACCGTTCGGAGAGTTGCCGTGCAGCCGTAGGCCTCGGCCGTACCCTTCACAATCTCGGCCATGCGACGCAGCGCGAGGGAGCGCGCCTCTTCACTGTGCGTGCGTAGCAGCCCCTGCAACGACGCTGCATCAGGAACGATATTGTACGCCTGCCCGGACCCGATCCGGCAGACGCTCAGAACGCAGGGGTCGCGCGTGTCGACGTTACGGCTGGTCACCTGTTGCAGGGCGTTCACGATTTGCGCAGCAGCGAGGAGCGCGTCGCGCCCTTCGTGCGGGTACGCGCCGTGTGCCATGCTTCCGCTGACGTCGATATCGAAGAGGTCACTCGCAGCCCAAACGGGGCCGCCCGTCCAGCCGAGCGAACCGACGTTCAGCGAGGGCATACAATGCAGCGCGAACGCGGCGTCCACTCCGTCAAGCGTGCCCTCTTCGACCATGAGCTCTGCGCCAATGCTCTGGCCGGGTGGCGGCGCGGCTTCTTCCGCCGGCTGAAAGACGAAACGCACCGTGCCGTTCACTTCGCTCTGCCGAGCAGCGACCGCGCGGGCCACACCAATGCCGACAGTCGTGTGCACATCGTGACCGCACGCGTGCATCACGCCGGGATTGGTCGACCCGTAGTCGCGCCCGCCAACCTCTTGAATAGGCAGCGCGTCCATGTCGGCGCGGAACAGCAACGTCGGCCCCGGGTGCGGCCCCACCACGTCCGCGACCACGCCATGCCCCGCCACGCCGGTGCGCAGCTTGAGCGTTGAGTCGGAGAGCAGCTCGACGACCCGCCCGCTGGTGCGAGCCTCGTGGTGCGAGAGCTCTGGGTGCGCGTGTAGATCACGGCGGATCGCGATGAGCTCTTCTTCGGTCAGTCGTTGGTTCATCGGGACAAGTCCGCGGAGGTCGGTGCGGGGCAGAGGCGCGTGAGTGCAGCCTGTAGTGTGTTGGCGTCGGTGGCAACCGAGATACGTAGCCACCCGGCTCCGCCTCCGCCAAACGCGCTGCCGGGGATAGTGACTACGCCGCGTTGGTGCATCAGGTAGCGGCAGAGCGCGATGTCATCCGACGCCACAACACGCGACGCCGTCTGGCCTGTCACGGGGCAGCGCACCATTAAGTAGAAGCCCACGTCGCCTCCCGCTACCTGCCAGCCGCCTGCGCTGAGCACTTCTCGCGCCTCGGCGCGCGCCCCCTCGAGTCGCTTCACAAGCGCCGAGGTGAGCGCGTCCCCCGCATCCGTGAACGCACCGAGCGCAGCATCCTGCAGGAGCGGCGGCGCGGAGGTCACGAGGTTCTGGTGCAGCGCGGTCAGAGGCGCCGCCATCCCGTCCGGCACGATCGCCCAGCCGATGCGCCAGCCGGCTAACCCATGCGACTTCGCGAGACCGTCGACGACTACCCCACCAGAAGAGTGTTGCGCGAGCGAGACAAAGCCTGGGGCGAGCGCCCCGTAGATTTCGTCGCTGACCCAAGGCAGCGAGTGTTCATCGGCCCAGGCCGCGAGCGAGCGCCACTCTCCTGATTCGGTCAGCGCTCCACTCGGGTTCGCGGGGTTATTCAGCACGACGAGCGTCGTCTTCGGGGTGCGAGCGCGCTCATAGGCCGCGACGGTGGCGCGAAAACCTTCCTCGACAGGCAATCGTACGGGTACCGGAGTGCCGCCCGCGATGCGTACGAGTGACGCGTAGGTAGGGAACCCTGGGTCTGGCACAAGCACATCGTCGCCGGAATTCACGGTGCCGAGAATGGCCAACGCGAGGGCTTCTTGCGCGCCGACAGTGACGATGACGCGCGCGACGCTGACGCCCGCCCGCGACGCGATCGCCGCGCGTAGCGCCGGCTGACCAGCGTTCGGCCCATAACGTGCCCTCACCATGGCCGGCGACTCGAGCAGCGCCGCGCGAAGCTCCTGTGCGACATCTACGCCGGACTCGCCGAGGCCGAGCGAAAGTGCGTCGGCGGGCGCGTCAGCGAGCGTGCGGCGGATCAGCGAGAGGCCGAGCGAGCCAAGGCGTGTGGCGGGCTTCATGGGTTAGCGCAGATCTCCTTCGAGAGCCGCGCGCAGGTCGGTCTTCGCGTCACGGTACTTCACGATGATGGGCGCGTAGATGTGCAGGCCGTGCTCGGCAGCGAATGCGTTGTTCGTCAGCGGTCGGCTGCCGGGGATGACCACCGCGTTCGCCGGGATCTCGAGCGGCATGTCCGCGGTCGCGCGCAGCACGCGCCCGTGCACGACGTCGTACACGGGGGTCGACGCGGTCAGCACGACACCTGCGCCGAGAACGGCGCCCTCGCGGACAAGCGTGCCCTCGTAGACGCCGACTCCGCCGCCGACGAGCACGCGGTCTTCGATGACGACCGGGCGCAAGCCGATCGGCTCAAGCACGCCGCCAATCTGAGCGGCGGCAGATAGGTGAACGCCCTCGCCAATCTGCGCGCAGCTGCCCACGAGGGCGTGGGAATCGACCATGGTGCCTGCGCCCACGTAGGCGCCAACGTTGATGTACATCGGCGGCATGCAGGTGACGCTGTCGCCCACGTAGGCCCCGCGCCGAATGGAAGAGCCGCCGGGCACGATGCGAATACCGCGCTCCGCGAAGTCTGGGCGGAACGCGGGGAACGTCGCCTTGTCGGCGAACGGGAGCGCGCCGGCTCCCGTCATGTCGACGATGTGCCCGATGCGGAAGCCAACGAGGATGCCCTGCTTGACGCGCGCTTCGACACACCACGTGCCGGAGTCATCGCGCGACGCGGCGCGCACTTCGCCAGACTCCAGCGCGCTGAGGAGTCGGTCGACGAGACTGAGCGCGTCTGCGCTCGGCTCGCGGGAACCGGATTCGTAGAGAGCGGAGATCGTGTCGAGCAGAGTGTTCATAGCGAGTGTCTGGCGTGAGAATGTACGCATGCGTCATATACATCGTTGCAACCCTCTGTTCGAGGGCGCTACGGTGATTTCGGTAATCTCTCTGTGCTGGAAGGTCATGCGGACACTGCTCGTTGCTGTACTCTCGCTCGCCACCCTCGTGGGTTGCTCGGACGATTCTCCGATCTTTTTCATCGGAGTTGACACGGTCGGCACCGACGATGGCAGCACCGAAGTCGTGGAACCTGACGCGACGGAGACGGATGTCGTTGATCCAGACGTCGCGGAACCGGATGTCGTTGATCCAGACGTCGCGGAACCGGATGTCGTCGATCCAGACGTCGTGGATCCCGATGTCGTCGATCCAGACGTCGTGGATCCCGATGTCGTCGATCCAGACGTCGTGGATCCCGATGTCGTAGACCCAGACGTCACGACCGACGCTACGGTCCCGGACGTCACAGGACCCGACGTCACGACCGATACAACACCCGACGTCACGACCGACACCGCGACCGATACAACACCAGACGTCACGACCGACACCACGGCCGATACGACACCGGACGTCACGCCAGACGCTACCACCGATACAACACCCGACGCGACGCCCACCGGGGGCACCCAGGGCGACCTCTGCAACACACGGGCAACCTGCGGCGAAGTGGACGCATGCGCCACGGGGTTCGAGTGCACCGCGACCGTATCTGGCGTTGAGCAATGTCTCGAAGAGTGCGACCCCGCCGGAGCGAACACCTGTGGAACCGGCCTCGCTTGCGCCTCTCTCGAGGTCGGCGGCGTCTGCTACTTTCTGGCGGACACCACCTGCAGCGTCGACCGAGACTGCAACGACCTTGGGTCCGCGTCCGGAGCGTTTGTCTGCGACGACGGCCGCTGCCAAGTACAGAGCACAGAGCGTGGTCTCGGCGAGAGCTGCGATGATGATGAGGAGGCGTGCGAGTGGAACCGTTGTGCTGACGGCTTGTTGTGCTCGGAGAATACATGCGTCGACCCTCAGATCATCGCAGAGGCCGGCATCTGCGACCCAGCCGGCGATCTCACCGGTGTGGCTCGCTCCTGCGATGCAGACGCAACCTGCGTCACCATTGCAGACGGCGAACCATGGGCGCTGTGCATGAACACCTGCGACGGCGACATCGACTGCGCCCTCGACGGCTACACCTGCGAGGCCGTTTTGGCCGGCGGCGCTAGTGCGTGCGCCCAGACCTGCTCGACCGACGACGAGTGCACCGCGGTCGGGCACAGCTGCGAGCCGTCCGGCTTCTGTTTCCCGTCCGATGTCATCGTCGGCGAGACGGGCGGCGCGTGCAACATCGAGGGTGGCGACTACTTCGACGAGCCGCGCCTCTGCGCCGACGAGCGAGCATGCGTCGGTACAGGTGGAGGATACGGGATCTGCCACGACTTCTGTGGTCTTGCTGATGGCGGCTCGTGCCCCGACGCGGGTGAGGCTTGCGGTGATGTCATTGGCGACGAGGTGCAGGGTCTGTGCGGCGACACCTGCGACTCAGACGTCGATTGCGCACCGGACCAGACCTGCCTCGACGGCGGTGCCGACGGATTCTGCCTGACTCAAGTCACGGGCGCCCTCGCGTTCGGAGGCATCTGCGACCTGGATTCGGCCGCGACGGGATGCGGACCGGGCGTGACGTGCCTTCGCGAGGCGGAGGGACAGCCCGGCATCTGCACACTCGTTTGCACCAGCGACTTCGAATGCGGGACCATCCAAGGCACACCCAGCGAGTGCCTCGCAGTACTGGCCGATTCATCGGTCTGCTCGATCGACTGCAGCGACGATGGTATCTGCCCGGCCGGCCTTCGCTGCGTTAGCGACGTCCTTTGCTTGCCATAGCCCGGCGCGCACGCGCGTGAATCTAGGCCGCCTCAACCCCGAGCAGCGCGTCGCCGTCACCCATGGTGAGGGCCCGCTGCTCGTGCTCGCGGGCGCCGGCTCAGGCAAGACCAGCGTCATCACGTCACGCATCGGCTGGCTCATCGAGCAGGGCGTTCGGTCAGACAGCATCCTCGGCGTGACCTTCACCAACAAGGCCGCGGCGGAGATGCGAGAGCGCGTCACCGCGGCGGTGCCCTTCGCTGACGCCAAACGCGTCACGCTAGGCACCTTCCACTCCCTCGGTGCGCGCATTCTGCGCGCCGAGATTGCTCGGCTTGGCTACGACAAACGCTTCACCATCCTCGACGAGTCGGAGAAGAAGCGCATCCTCCGAGACATCCTCAAGGAGGCGCGCTTGCCGTCGACCGGTGGAGCCGAAGGGCGTGTGCTCAACATCATCTCGAAGGCGAAGAACGCGATGAGCTCGCCGGCGCAGCTGCCCGAGGCGCGCTTCAACCCGGAGATGCCGCGAGCGCAGCGCGTGTTCGAGAAGTATCAAGCCGCTCTCGTAGCGCTCAGCGCGGTGGACTTCGACGACCTGCTGCTGCTGCCTGTTCGCCTCTTCCGCGAATTCCCGGACGTTCGCGCACGCTTCCGACACGCGTACCGCTACTTCCTGGTGGATGAGTTCCAAGATACGAACCCGATTCAGCTCGCGATGCTGCAGGAGCTCGTGGGCTCGCCCTACAACATTACGGCGGTCGGCGACGACGATCAGTCGATCTACGCCTTCCGCGGTGCGGTCGCCGACAATATCCTGAACTTTGGGGACTTCTTCCCCGATCCGAAGATGGTCGCGCTCGAGCAAAACTACCGCTCGGTGACCAGCATCCTCGATGCGGCGAACGGGGTCATCGCGAACAACGCTACCCGCCACGAGA
>JBLFZA010000252.1:0-6734 GCA_047610025.1 Bradymonadia bacterium
CCGTCATCGAGTGGGTCGACGACGGGCTCACCAGGCTCACCTGGTTCAACCGGCGCATCCGGGAGCTCGACGTCAGGCTCTGGCTCACCGCGGTCGCCACCGGTGTCGTAGTATTGGCCGGTGTAGACGCCGCGCATGACGACGATCCGATCGCCGACGAGGAACATGTTGTCGCCGTAGCCCTCAAGGTCGACCGTCGCGACTTCGTGCGTCTCTTCGACGGGGAACGAGTCGAGCACCCGCAGCGTTTGGCCGGTGAGCACGTAGGTGTGCTGCCCGTTTGTTTTGAGCAGGTCGGGCTCATCGACTCCAGCTTCCTGCACGTTCGTCGTGGTGAAATCAGTCGGGCCGTTGGTCTCGCCACCGCCTTCCGCTGTTGGTGCGGCGACCGCATCATCCTGCGCGAAATCAACGCCGCCATCCCTGACATCGTAGCCCCAGCCGTCGACGTAGCTCTGCGCGACCTGCTCGGCCGTCACATCGACGAGGTAGTCGTCCAGCGCCTCACAGGACGAGAAGCTCTGCAGCGACGCGATGTACTGATCGCTTCTGCGCAGGTCGTCGGTGGGTTCTTCGTCGCCTGCACAGGCGCTGGCGCCGATGGCCGCAGCGACCAGTGTGCCGCGATAGAGCCAAGTCTTAAATTTCTGATTCGACATGTCTGTCTCCTTTCAGGGATTCGCGCGTTTAAGGCGCGTTTGTCGGGGTTTTCAAGAACATGCCCAATGGTATAGCGAGATCTGTGCCAACCTCGATCGCTTGACGCGATCTGAGGAGCGGTATCTCGCGCGGCTCGGCCCCGACGCCGTCTCGCGGGGGGCGTCGGTGTTCGTTAGCCGCAAAAATGCCGCCCGAAGCTCGCGACTGCGCTGCGGTCGATGCCGCGATGGGTGGTTCCGCACAGCGCTTGCCCGCTCGCTTCGGCGGCGTCTCCGACGCTCTGGTCTTACGTGGCGTCGTGACTTGAGCGGTCGACTGCACCGGTGTCCATCTCGTCGAGCGCGCGCCGAAGTCGAGCGAAGTCGTCGGGCGCGAGCACGACTTGGGCAGCGCGGAGCGTCGCCTCGCGTCCTTCTTCGCGGCCCTTCTCCAAGCCGACCAGCATGCCGTCTCGTTCGGCGAGCTCCCATCGCCGACGCACCAGTCGAGTGAATCCATCTTCTTCTACAACGTCGTTCATTTCGATTCCCATTGAAGCGGCGACCTCAATCCAGAGGGGGCCACAGTAACGTGGCTCGGCAGTGCCGAAGTGCAAAGCCAGTACCCTGTAGAAAAATGGCGCGTCGCCCCAATGCCGCAGGAGTATTGTGAACCCTCGACGAAGTGCCTCTCGCGAGCAGCCGCCAACCGCAGCCGAGCTAAAAATGGCGAGCGCAGGGCGATCAGGGTCTAGGAAGTTCGACACCCGCTCTTCGCTGATGCAGCGAACAGTCCAGTCCCAGGTCACATCGGCCGTGCCATGACGCGCAAAGCGGCCGAGAGTGAGAATGGGGATCACTCTTGGTTGTCGAGCCTGAAATACGGATGTTGCGCACTATCTGCACGACAGCCGAGCCTCACGACGATTTCACGGCACTCAACCGATTCGATGCGCTGGCGGAACTACGGTAGGCCATTGTTTCATTACACCACGTTCTTCGGGCTAACCGTCGAGCCAAACCCCCTCGACCGAGTGATGTCTCTACTCCGCGTCGTCCTCGACCGGCGGCGTGCTCAGCGGTCGCGCATCCGAGCCGTCGTCCTTCAAACAACCAAAGAACGTAAACGGGTCTTCCAACGCGCGCTTGCATGAGCTGATGCCGTACGACGCCGTTAGCCCATCATCAATGCGCTCGTCATACGACCACCGAATGTGCAGCTGCTTCTGCACAACCACCTCGCCGTCCACCGCAATCACGCGGTCGCTCACCTTGCCCACCATCATGAAGAGCGGGCAGTTTCCCCACTCATAGAGGTGGTGGTAGCCAGGGTCCATATCGACCGAACCGAGGTTCGCGCAGAAGATGCTCGTGTACATGCCGTCGCCCTCAATAAAGAAGCCAGGCAGCATGTTGAAGTAGTCGAGCCCCTTCAGAATTCGCACCGCCAAGTTCAGGCCCGGACGCGGGATCACGCGGAAGAAGTCGAACTCCTTGTCGGCCGCGGTCTTCTTGCCGCTGCGCTCGACGTTAATGCCGTCGTTAATCCGCTCGCAGAGCTCGCGGAAGGTCTCGCCCTCGTTCAGCTTCTTCTTCACAACCGAGAGCCTGGCCTTCTTGTTCTTCTTCTTGCGTTTGATGCTGAACGACATCCACTGGCCCTTACGCTTGTAGAGGCGATGCCCGCTCACAAACTGGTTCATGGCCGGGTTCTCTACCAAGCCAATGAAGCCACACGCGACAAGGCAGTGAGTCATGTTCGCGCCGAACTTCTCCCGCGCCTGGCCCACGTACTCAAGCAGCGGCTCCGCGTTCACGTACGTGTCAAAGTAGACCACCGACTCGTTCCGCGTACGCATCACGTACGGCATCAGCTTACGGAACGGATGCGGGTTCTTGATGATCGTGCCGTCCGGGCGCGACAGCTTCATGTGAGCCAACGCCCAAAGGACGACGAGAACAATAGGGACGATCAGATACGGTGACATCGAAACCTGCAAAGCGAGAGAGGGCGCGCGGGTGCGTAGCCGATAGGCTGGCCCTTGAGAAGCGCGGGCTTCAACGCGATGCGCCGCGGGTCAGAGGTCCCTGTCGCGAGTCAGGTCGAATCACGCCTACACCAGCACGCGCGTCTACTCGGCGAGGTGTTGGCGAGAGAAGAACTGCCAGATCTGCTCGCTCGCGTTGAAGGTCTGGCTCTGAGCGCCGTCGGCATCGCACGCTGGCAGCGAGCCTTCGCGGGGGGGGCCGCCATGCCAGTCGTGGCCGCCGTCTTCAACAACGCAGCGAATCGTCTCGGCGTCACAGGCCCCTTCGCTGGCGCAGATGCCATTGCCCTCGCGGAGCAGCTCCACAGCATCGCCAGTGCAGGCGTTCTCTTCTGCCCAGAGCGCCATGGACTGGTCGAGCGACTTGTACTCGACACCGGACGGGCCGCATCCGAACCCGCCACCGATGGGGACGTGCGCGTCCGCGTCGCCGTGAATGTGCATGAGCGGCACCGAACGAGTGGGAGCGCAGGCGTTGTAGGTCAGGGTGGCGGCGACCGGCGCGACCGCGGCGAAGCGCTCGGAGAGCTCGCAGGCCAAGCGGATCGCGAGCATGCCGCCATTGGAGATGCCTGTCGCGTAGACGCGGCGCTCATCCACGCAGAAGGTGTCGCTCACGGAGTCGAGCAGCGCGCCAACAAAGCCGACATCGTCGACATCGTCGTGAGCAGACGCGCCGCAACAGTCGCCAGCGTTCCAGGTGCCGCCCCCAATAACGCCTCTCGTGCCGTCCGGATACAGCACAGCGAAGCCTTCGCGTTGGGCAATCTCGTTTAGGGCCGCTTGCTCGTTCTCAAACTGCTCAGCAGAGCCAAGCCCTCCGTGAAAACCAAACACGAGCGGTACAGGCTCAAGGCCGTCGTACGCGTCCGGCAAGTAGATGCGCCACGTTCTGACGAGGCCGTCGTGGTCCAACGTCGCGACGGTTGTTTGACCGGTCGGGAGGGCGTTTGGTGTGCCGCAGCCGGCGCTCTCGCGTGGCTCATACTCGTCAACTTCGGTGTCCTCCGCGTCGGCGTCTTCGGGAGTCGTGTCCTCGGGGGTCGTGTCCTCGGGGGTCGTGTCCTCGGGGGTCGTGTCCTCGGGGGTCGTGTCCTCGGGGGTCGTGTCCTCGGGGGTCGTGTCCTCGGGGGTCGTATCCTCGGGTGCCGTATCCTCGGCGCCGTTGTCGCGCTCCGTCACATCGGTGATGGCTACGTCTTCTGCGTCGCTAGGGCCGTCGTCTGGCGACTCCCCGCCTCCGCAGCCGAGCGCGAAACAGACAGTGAGGGCGACGAAGGGCAAACGTTGGCGCAGCATGCGGACTCCACGGTGGGGTGCCCGCATAGGCTAGCAAAGGTGCCGCTACGCGGCGAGCGACTGTTGCAGGCCGGCGCTCTGCGGAGCGCTGACGTCTTGGTACTTCGCAATGCGCTTGTGCATCACGCGGAACCAAAGCGGCGGGAACCAGGCGAGCAGGACCGAGCCCGGGTATCCGGTGGGCAGCTGTGGAGACTCGTCGAAGTGCCGTAACACTTGGAAGGGCCGGCGCGCGTTCGCGTGGTGGTCAGAGTGGCGCGTCAGCTCGAAGAGCATCAGGCGCCCGACCGGGTGGTTCGAGTTCCACGAATGAATCGGCAGCACGCGTTCGTAACGCCCATCTTCCGTCTTCTTCCGCGCGAGCCCGTAGTGCTCGACGTAGTTCACGGACTCGAGCAGGAGCGCCCCACCGAGAGAGGCGATCAGAAAGCCAACACCGGCGACAGGGCCGAAGCCAGCGAAGATGGCCCCCGTAAAGAGCACTTGAATCACCTGGAAGCGAAGCATCTCGTTCTTCCAAGAGATCATCCGCTCACCACGCTTGGTGAGGCGCTCAGCTTCGAGGTGCCACGCGCCCATCCAGCCGCCGGGGATGCTTCTGAGGAAGAACGCGAAGATGTTCTCGCCGTAGCGTGAGCTCGCTGGATCTTCTTCCGTGGCCACTCGGGTGTGGTGACCGCGGTTATGTTCGATGAAGAAGTGCATGTAGAGCGTCGTGAGCAGCAGCGCCTTCGACATGTTCTGCTCGTAGCCTTTGCGTCTGTGCCCAAGCTCGTGCCCGACGTTGATGCCGAGCGTGCCACAAGCCATACCCATCGAGGCTGTCATGCCCGCGACCTCAAACCACGTGTGGGTGCCAAAGCCGACCTGCCACAGGTACAAGCCGAGCAACGCGTATTGCGCGGGCACCATGCTGTAGATTTGCAGGTCGTAGGCGCGGTCGTTCCAGAGCGAGCGCTCTTCCGACTCCTCATGATTCTCGGTTGTGCCGCGCATGACCAGTTCGAGAAGCGGGAAGAGGCCGAAGGGGATGATGATCCCTAGCCACGTCCCCCAGCCGCCGACGCTGAGGCTCAACAGAACCGTGGCGGGAACGACGAAAGAGATGAGGTATTTTAGTGAACGCATAAGGTGCCTGAAGGGGCGTGTTTGCCTGATGAAGCTACCTTCGTGACAAATTGTCACCTTGTCAAGCCGTTGTGACGTTTTGTCACTTGAGGGCTCTGGCCGGCCCAAGCCCGCGAATCGCGACGTCACATCTGGCACTTCTCCCTAGAAGTTCCCATGCAGGTGCGGCAGAGCACAATGCACGACTTCCTGTACCCAAGCTCCCGAGCAACCGGCATGCCGATCTTCCCCGTTCACACCGATGGTTCCATTCACGAGGCTGTGAAAGCCTCCATCCTCGAAGTCATGCCCGATGCAAATGTCGACGTGCAAGGCGGAGGAGGCCACTTCTCCATCGGTGTCGTTTCTAGCGCCTTCGAAGGCCTAAATCGGGTCAAGCAACAGCGACTGGTGCTCGGCGCGATCGCGCACCTAATGGCGGGCGACTCCGCTCCTGTTCACGCCGTCGACACGCTGAAGACGGTCACGAAGTAGGGACGCTGGCGAGCTCTGCGCAGAGCGGCGCGGACGCTCTAGAGCTTCGGCGGAATCGCTGGCACCAGAATCGTCACTGATCGGCTGCCGAGGCTATCACCGTCCTCTGTGAAGAGGTCGATCCATGCGAGGAAGGTCACCGGGTCGGCGCCTTCTTGCACGCAATTGTTTTGAGCGCGCACCTCGAAGGTAACCGTCGAGCCGGGCGAGACGTTTCGGAATCCGTCTAAGCGACCATCGCCGTCCGTATCGGCTGGTTCGGGTGCTGAGGCGCATCCGTTTCCGCTGGCAGATAGTGGCACGACGCCCTGCAGAAAGCAGGTCGTGTCGATACCGGTCGCGGCGAACTCATCCTCATCTCGACGGGGCACCGCGGTGATATCAACGACCTGTCCGCCGAGCAGCGCCTGCACGCCGCTGATCACGCTGGTATCAACCCTCGCGTCGCCGCCTAAGAGGGTTGTCGCGACCTGGAACACCAGCGGACACTGGCCCCCCTCACTACTGCGCCCTGCGCCGTCGACGCCTGTGCAGCACTGCTCCGCGCGACAGGCCGCCGGCCGGCCGGCACCCGCGACCCCCCAAGCGCAGGTGTCTACAACGGCGCCGCTACGACGGGCTGTGTCTTCGAGATCGTTCATCGCGTCGCTCTCGAACGAGAACAGCTCGGTGCCGAGCGCGACACCGATGACCTGAAGTCCGCTGGTTTCTAGAGCGGAGAACGCCTCCTCACGACTTGCTCCGTGGGGGTAACCGGCATCGCGAGCGTGCGACGAGGCATCGGTGATTTGCATGACGAGGCGCACGTCAGTCTCGCGGAATCCGGCGCCTCCGATGTTTCCGTCGGCTACGCCGGGGATGAGCCCTGCTGTGGGGTCAAAGGGTGGCACCGTGAGCGACGCGCAGTCGAATACGCGCCCTACCCCGGTCGCGACTTGATAGAGCGACTCGAAGCCCGACTCTGGGATGTCGCCACCATTGGTTGTGCGCAATCGACCGACGGCGGCCTGCGCCGCCGCGGCGTCAGTGGTGACTCGCTGCTCAAGCGCGTGAGGCTCATCTGGATCATAGCCGAACTCGCCGCAGGGCACGTCAGCGTAGCGCGCAACGCCGAAGCCAATGTCTGCGATTCGCTCGGCTAAGGTCG
>JBLFZA010000253.1:0-6729 GCA_047610025.1 Bradymonadia bacterium
TGTCTGGAGATGACGCCCTGTTCGGACGGCGAGTCCAACGAGCGGTACAGTTCGTCTTCGACGCAGACTCAGCCTACGCCGTTGAAGTGTTCGATGTCGCGGACGACGCCGCCTCGGCATACAACGACGCGGTAGGCGCCGGAGCTGTCGCGATACTCGGCCCGATCTTCGAGTGGCGTGCTCGAGAGGTGATTGAAGCGAGCTCGCCCGAGTCCCCGCCGATTGTCTTACTCACCAGCGTATCTGGGATCGAAGCTGCTGGCCCGCACGTGTTTCGTGGCCGTACGTCAGCGGCCGATCAGAGTGAGGCCCTCGCCGGGATCGCGTTGACGAACGATGGCTGGGAGAGCTTCGCGGTCTTTGCGCCCGACGACGGGTATGGTCGTGAGTCCGCCGAGGCGTTCATTCGCGCTGCCTCCCAGTGGGGTGGGGTGGTCGATCGCGTGGTTCTCTATGAGGCCGGTGAGCCGAATGTCGCGCGGGAGATGGACGAGCTAGTCGGTCTGCGGCGACAAACGCTGTCGGTGCCTAGCAACCCATGGAGGACACCTCCATCAACCTCTCTTCGCTCAAGTGCTGGAAATTCAAGCCGCCCGGGGGCCCTGTTCATTCCGGACTTCAGCGACCAAGTGGTGTCAATACTCCCATTTTTGGCGTTTCACGGCTGGCGCGGGCAGCCAGGCCGAGAAGTCGGGCTGTTGGGGCTCAGCGGCTGGGCAGGCCCCGATCTGGAGTTCGTAGGAGATCTGGCATCTGACGCGTGGATCACGCAGGTCTTTGCGGAAGAGGACTTCCGAGCGCCTATCGAAGCGTTGCTGCTCGAGTGGGGGGTACGTTTTGAGGAGACGCCAGGTGAGTTCGACGCTCAAGTCGTCGACGTGTCTGCGGCGCTAATGTCTGCATTGGATCAAGCTGAGTACCTCGTGCCCGACATCACCACGCGGGTCTTGAGGGCGACTCGTTGGCAAGGCGCTTGTGGTGACCTGTGGTTTTCCGAGAGCGGTGGAATCCTGCGAACGCTGACACTCTGGCAAGTAGACGGCGCTGGTCGGCTGTACCCCATTGGCGAGATCTCGCGGGACTAGTCGTTGACAGACGGCGCTCACTTCACAGCCTGTTCAAACGTGGCTAGAGCTTCGACGCGCTGACTGCGGCGCGCGATATCCGAATCATCACAACAAGACAGGGCCCGAAGGTGCAGATCGTTTGCGAGAAGTGCGGAGAGCAGTCTGACGGATCCGCTCTCGAGGTCGTCGATGGTCAGGTGCGCGCGACGTGCGGACGATGCGGGACGGTGTCGCTGCTCGGTGGTGGCTCTTCCCGGCCCCCTGACTCTTTAGACGAGCCACAGAGCGCCATAGAGCCGTCGGCGGAGACGGCCGAGCCCCCTCGGCCAACGGTGATGCCTGACCCGTTGTTGGCGGCACCGCCAAGGAGACGCGCCTCCCACAATTTGGAGCCCGCCGAGGACGGAACGATCAAGTGCCCGAAGTGCGCGAATCGCCAACGCGGGCGAACGTCCTGCCACCAGTGCGGACTCGTGTTCGCGAATGTTCGGAGTGGAGCGACGCCCTGGGAGCGTTGGCCACCTGAAAAGCAGCCGGCGGTTCGAAAGGCAAAGGAGATGTGGATAGTGGTTGAGGCCGCTCCCCATCTCGCTCAGCCACACGCGGCGTTCGTTGCGTTCTGTAAGAGTCAGGCAATCGCGGACTTTGCTGCGATGCGGTACCGTCACTTTGTGGCCGACAACCCGACCGAGCCCCTCGCGAAGCAATACTTGGAGGAGTCCGTGAAGAACGCTCACGCGTTGGCGGCGATGATGCTGAATAGTGGCCAGCGGCACGGCGCACCGGAGCAGGTGAGACGAATGCGTGTCTTGGTCGGTTTCGGCGTCGTCTTGGTGACGGTAACGCTCTTCGTGTTCGCGGTGCGGTTCTATCTCGCCTCCGCCGGTTTTCGGTGACGAACGCGGTGATGTCGGAGTCCGAGACGATCGAATGCCTGCGCTCAACCCTGGGGCCGCGCTTGGGTCTGGAGGGGATCGGCGACGACGGCGCTCTGCTGCGTGTGGAGGACGGTCGTGCCATCGTCACGGACACGAGTGTTGAGGGCGTACACTTTCGTAGGGAATGGAGCGACTTCGGAGACATCGCTTGGCGAGCACTCGCAACCAACATTAGCGACATGTGGGCCATGCGGGCGCGCCCGTCCTCGTGGCTGCTATCGCTCTCGTCGCCAGGGCTCGCTGTGGATGAGTTGGCCGAGCTCGTATCGGGCTTTCAAAGCTGTATCAGCGAGTTACAAACCCCCTGCGACCTCGTCGGTGGCGACACCACTCGTGCGCCGGCGCTCATTTTGACGGTGACGGTGGTTGGAGACGTGGTCGGCGAACCGATGTCCCGCGCGACAGCAAGTCCCGGCGACGATGTGTATATCAACGGTCGGGTCGGGCATGCGGCGGCCGGGCTCGCCGCGTTGCGCGCCGGCAGGTCGGAGGAGTTTGGTTCCTTTGTAAAAGCGCATCGCCGCCCTCATCCGCCCCAAGTGTGCTTCAACGAGTTGGCGCGCGCTAGCGCTGGGATGGACGTCAGCGACGGGCTCGCACAGGATCTCACTCGGCTCGCTCGAGCATCAGCGGTGAGCATTGCGATCGATGCGCTACCGGACGACCCCGACTTGGCCAGGGCGTGTTCGGAGTTGAGCATTGGCCTTCGGGACTGTCAGCTCTTTGGTGGAGACGACTACGTGCTGGTGGTCGCCGCGGCGACGACGCCTGGGCCGGGGTGGCGGCGCATTGGCACGGTAGAACCGGCAGCTGACCTCGTGTTGACCGAGGTCATGCGCGATGGTACCCGCCGGGCAGTGCAAGCCGGCGGCTTTCAACACTTCTCTGACTGACCAGTAGCCTATGACGCTCGCTCGCGATGATCGATCGCATGATCGAGATCATGCGCTAGAGGTGGCAAACGCCTGCTTGAGCGCATTTGGGGAGTCGCTGAGCGATGCGACCCTGACCGGGACCGTGCTCGTCGCTGAATGTGGCCCTGCCCCGATGGTTGTCGGCCTCGCGGAGTCACATCCGTCAGTCGAGCGCGTAATGGCATGTGAGCCGGACCTCGCTTGGTTGGCAGAAGCCCGCGCCGCGTGCACGTTCCGAAGCCCGCGCGTGCACTTCAGCCCGAAAACGTGGCGCGATGGCGGCTTCGCTGCTTCCGTGTTTTCTGCCTCCAGCTGCCTCAACAGTCTGGGCGGAGCGTTGGACGCACGTGACGCGGTTGGGGCGCTGTCTCGGAGCACTGTGCCAGACGGGTTGGTCGCCGTCGCCGTGTCGGACGTCAGCGATGCGCCGCTCTGGCATGAACTCCTCGCTGAGTCGGCGTTCGCGCTGGGGCTTGAAGACGTGGTCGGGGATGCTGCCAGCGCTGCGTGGACGGGCGAACACCGCAGACAAGCCGCGGAGGCGGCCGATGTGGAGTGGGTGGCGTCGCGCGAGGTCTGTGTGGAGATGAGCTTCGCGAACGCGGACTCCTACCTTCAGTCCAGCTGGATCCAGACGATCAATCGCGCCGTCTGGCGTCCCCTCGCCGGGCAGGAGCTGATCGATGCGGCGGCACGCCGCTTGCGAACGTACTTCGCGGCATCGCCTGTGACCGACCTTCGCGTCACGCGATGCGACGTCGGGCGGGTGGCGGACGCCACCTTAGAGGTCGCCGACGTGGACCTTATCGTCGAATAACAACGTCCCCCCGGTGGTTCGACCTGGACCCAACCCCGAGAGTGAACCGTGGCGACACGTCGCACGCGAGAGATAACCAACAAGCGCCGACAGAAGCGTAAGCAAAGCAGGAAGCCAAAGCGATCGCTCTGGTTTCGTCTCTTGCGGGCGCTCGTGTTGCTCGGCTTGTTCTGCGGCGTACTCGGTGCGGCAGGTCTCGCCGGGTTGTTCTATCACTATGGGCGTTCGCTCCCAGAGATCGCCGACGTTGGGGACTACAGCCCTATTGAGGTGAGTCGCGTCTATGCGTCCGATGGCGAAGTCATCGAGGTCCTGGTCGGCGAAGACGCGTTGGTTCGGACGGTCGTGCCCTGGGAAGAGATCCCGGAGTCGATGCGCTTCGCCATTCTCGCCGCGGAGGACGCTTCGTTTTATGAGCACCCAGGCATGGACATCGTCGGGGTGGTCCGCGCCGCGCTGACGAACATTGCCCGCCGTCGCCTGAGTCAAGGCGCGTCGACGATCACGCAACAGGTGGTGAAGAACCTGGTGCTGAGTCCGGAGCGCAGCATCCGCCGCAAAGTCCAGGAGATCATTCTCGCGTTCAGACTTGAGAAGACGCTTTCGAAGGACGAGATTCTCACCATCTATCTGAACGAAGTGTTCTTCGGCAGTCGCTACTACGGGGTCGAAGAAGCAGCGCGCTACTACTTCGGTCACGGCGCCGCAGACCTTACGTTGGCCGAGTCGGCGACCCTCGCCGGACTGGTACAGTCACCGAACCGCTACAACCCCTTCCGGCACCCAGAGCGTGCGTTGGAGCGCCGGGCGTATGTGCTGCGACAAATGTGGGAGAAGGGCTTCATCGAAGAGTCTGTGTATCGAGATGCTGATGCCGAGCCGCTCGCTCTCGATGAAGAGCACGGGCGCGGGGCATGGGAAGGCCAGTTTCCGCACTATGTTGACGCGCTTTGGCGTGACCTAGAGATCGCCATTGCGCCGGAGCTGCTGCAAAGAGGCGGACTGCGAATCTATGCGGCGATGGACCGAGAGCTACAGAGCATCGCGCAGGACGCCATGCAGCGCGGGCTAGAGGCGTTCGACAGTCGCCACGGCTACCACACACCCTATGCGACCGCAGACGGCGACGAGGCGATCGCACAATGGCGCGCTCAACATGACGGCGACATCGCAACGTTGGGGCTCTCCAATGAACGCGACTATCGAGCGGTGGTGATCCGGCAGGAAGAGGGCGGTGTTGTGTTCGGGGTAGGTGAGTTCGAACTTTGGCTCGTTACCGACGCATCATCTCGCGCCCTCCCAGATGGGGGGGAGTTGGAGGCGTTGTTCCCGAGGGGCGCCGTCTTCACAGTACGCGGAGCGGACACGTTGTCTCCCGATCAGCTGGCCGAGATAGAGTTGGAGCAGCGAAGGGTAGCCATGCTGCCTTCCGCAGAGGGCGCGTTGGTGTCGATCGACCCGAGCTCGCGACAGGTGTTGGCGTTAGTGGGCGGCTATGATTTTGCGACGTCGTCCTTCAACCGCGGCGTGCAGGCGCGACGCCAAGTGGGAAGTGCCTTTAAGCCATTCGTTTATGGCGCCGCCCTAGAGGCCCGCGTCATCACCCCGGCAACGCGGCTGGCCGACCAGCCGATCACGTTCCCCATGCATGGCGGCGAGACGTGGCAGCCGCGAAACTACGACGGTCGATTCCTAGGCCCGATGTCGGTGCGCACGTCGCTCGCTCGGTCGCGCAACGTCATCGCGGTCAGAGTGCTCGATCTCGTGGGTCTAGGCCCCGCGCAAGAGTTCGCGCGACGAGCAGGAGTCACCGGAGAACTCACAGACAACCTCACCCTCGCGCTCGGTTCGGCGGAGCTCACTCCGCTCGATGTGACCAACGGGTTCGCGACCTTCGCTGCCTCGGGATTCGCGGGCGACCCAGTCCTCTTGGTGAGGGTCGAGAACCGAGCCGGCGACCAGCTCTATGTCTCAGACGCCAATCTGCGAGAGGGAATATCGCCAGATGTTGCGTGGCTCACCTCGTCGATGATGCGAAGCGTGGTCGACCGCGGTACGGCACGCGCAGCCGGAGACGTTGGTCACCCTGTTGCTGGGAAAACCGGCACGACGAACGGGGCGCGTGACGCGTGGTTCCTCGGATTCTCGCGTTCCCTCGTCACCGGCGTTTGGGTCGGGCGAGATGACAACGCCGAACTCGGTCGCGGAGAGACGGGGGGCAGCACCGCGCTGCCGATTTGGGTCAGCTTTATGACCCGCGCTCTGCAAGACCGTGAGGTGCGAGAGTTTCCCGATCCGCCTCGCAGCATAGAGGCAGTGGACATCGACGATGCCACTGGCCTGCGCGCGCACCCTGGACAAAGCGGAGCATCCCGCGAGTACTTCTTGTCCGGAACCGCGCCGGCGCAGTTCGCACCGCTTGCAGAGGACAACAGTATGGATGACGTGCTCTTGAATGGAGGTTCGGTCGCGCCCAACGGCGGCACGGCACCCTCCATCGATGGGTTCTAGGCCTGCGCTAGCAGTCGTCAGCGCGAACAGAAGCCCCATGCGCGAAGAACTCCTGCTTGACGCGCTGCGTTACGCGGCGCAGGATCCAGCCTTCAGTGACGCGAATCAGTAGCCCCCTGGAGTCTTCGTGAAGCGCCTACTCAAGCAAGGTCTCAAGCGGCTCGTCGGAGACGACGCCCACCGCACGTACGGCGATCGAGCGGCTGTGGTCGTCAGCATCGCGGCGCTCAAGGGGGGCGTCGGGAAGACGACAACCGCGGTGAATCTCGCGGCCGTTTTTGCTCGAGAGTTCGGGAAGCGTACCTTGCTCATCGACCTCGATCCGCAGAACAACGTGCAGTCTACGCTTCATGCTGTTGTCGGAAGAGGGGGCTCCGGAATCTCTGAGGTGCTCGCCGAGGGCGGCCCCGTAGAGGTGATGGATGTGGCGATTCAAACCGACATCCCCTTGCTCGATGCCACGCCAGCCGACGTTGATCTGC
>JBLFZA010000254.1:0-6674 GCA_047610025.1 Bradymonadia bacterium
CCGGTACGAACAAGCGAGATGTCAGGTGCACGCTGCGGGTGCCACGCCGCTCGATCTCACAGCGCGCCCAGGCGACGGTGCCAATCGGCAGCATCGCCCTGAAGGTCGTGTTCAGCTGCGCCGCGACGGCCGGGATACCCGCTGCCCAGCAGCATATGCCCAGCAGCTCGTCGAGGTAGGCCGCCATCGCACCGCCATGCGCGTGCATCGGAGGGCCCTCGGTGCCGGGGCCGAACCACACTTTGCCATGCAGCACGTCCGAACGCACGGCGTCGCGATAGTACACCGGCACGTGACGCGTCCCCGTCTTGTCGCCGACCACGTAGTAGCCGGGCTTGCCGTGGTAGAAGGGCCACGGACCCAGAGGCAACCAGCCGGGTTCGGCGGCGAGTTGCTCGTCTGTCGGAGGCGGGAGCTTATGAAGCATGAGCGGCTCGCGTAGAAGGGCGTGATGCCCCTCTACACGAGCCCCGCTACATGTCCATTCCGCTGCCGGCGATCTCGCCGCAGGGCTCGGTCGCGAACCAGATCGTGTCGGTGCGGTCCATTTTTTGCGGGCAGAGCGTAGGAAGGCGCGACTGACCTGCTTTCGCGGACGTTCCGCCAGCCAGCGTGTCTCTCGGCCCGCCTGGCTACGCGCGTCGTCGGCGCAACCCGAGGAGAGCGACCATCGCAAGCGACCAGACCCCAGCACCGCCAGCCGCAGCGTTGCAGCCGCTCTCATCGTTCGACGTTGCCTCGTCGGCCGCAGAGTCGGACTCCGCGGCTACGTCCGCCTGCGCGCCATCGTCGGTGCTTATGTCCGTCTCGCTGGCGTCGTCGCTGCTGACATCCGAGCCGGCGTCTGTCTGGCTTGTTGCGTCGTCTTCCATGCCTGCGTCCGTATCGTGCGGCTCGACCGGGTCCGGTGCTTGTTCGCATTGCTCTGCGCGCTCCCCACAGACCCAACCGGCGTTCACTTCACTGCAATCGGCATTGCAGCCGCCGCCGCTTAGGCCTTCGCCATCGTCGCAGACTTCCCCTTCGTCAACATCCGCCCACCCATCGCCACAGGCGGACGACATGCAGCTCCCAGGGCTGTGCTCCCAGGGCACTTGACCCGATCGGCAGCCGCTTCGCTCACACACGACGAATGTTCCAGGAGGGCAATCGACATCCACGGTGCCGCATCCGCAATCGCATACGCCATCTTCGTAGAAAGTATCATCACAGCTCCAGTTGGCGGGCGCCGCCTCGGCCACAGAAGCCGTGACCATGAGGCCGCAGAGGCATAGCGCCAACGCAAAGAGCGGTCGGAAGAGAATGGACTGAGTCATGAGCTGGGACCGGATCGTGGAGTGGAAAACCAGGGGGGCCGATGCTAGAGTTCGCTCTGGAGCCGCGCAAGCACGCCCTCGGTCTCGGCGAGCACACGTGGGCTGACGCTCGGCTCGGCTCCGTACCACCCGAACATACGCTGGTTTCGTGTGTCGTCATAGACGCTGGACACACGGCCAGGGTCGGACACGCTTGTGACGAAGCGCAGCGCCGTGGTTGCGACGTGGCAAGTCGCGCAGTCGACGGTACCTGGATTGTGGTCTGCTGGGCTCATCAGCCGCTCGAGCGCGGCCTGAGCCGCGCTCAACTGAGCGTCGTCGAGTGCGCCGCGTGATGGTGGCACGAGGTAAGGGATGATGTCGGGCTCGATGGTGGGCTCCGGCAAAATCGTCGCCTCAAGCGGACCAACATGCCCGACGCTGGTCACATGTTGCTCATCGTCGGTGCCTGGAATGGCAAGGGTCGTCGCGTCGCCGGCCGCGATGTCGAATCCGCCGAACGTCCACGCCTCGTCGGACGCGTGCACGGCCATGAAGGTCATGCGGCTCAGGCGCGCTTCGCCAAGGTGAGGGGTGAGCAATAAGACTGCGGCGTTAGGTACCGAGCTCACGCCGACGGATTCGCTGCCGTTAGCCGTTTCTCGCGCTTCGGCGAGCGCCACGGCCAGCAGTCGGAGCTCCGTGACAGGAACTTCGTAGAACGCGTGAAGCGATGCGTCCCGCGTGATCGGCGCACCGCCTTCGGCAAACACCGGTTGGAACACCAGCCGAACCTGCGACGCGCAGGGCGATGCGGGTGATCCCTCGGAGAAGCAGCTATCGAGTCGAACCGCGACGACCTGCAGTGCAGCGTAGAGGTCGTCAGGTTCATCAACCCGGGTCAGCGTCTCTGCGAGATCGGTGTACGAGCGCGGAAGCAACGTGCCGTGCCCGCCCAGCGAGGACGCCATCATCGCGTCCCCAGCACCTAGCGGCATAAGGAAGGATACGTCCGCGGCCGTCACACGCGCCCCGGGTTCACTCGCCTCCTCGGCGCAACCTGTTGCTGCGAAGAGCAGCGCCGCGGCGAGTATGTGCCTAAAATGAGATGCCTTCATGATGCCTCGTACGGTTCAGCCAGTGCTCGAAGCCCGCGGTGCCCGGCGCTTCGGTCACCGCTCGGCATCGCCGTAAGGTGAGTAGCGCCGTCTGGTGAGCAGACGAAACGCGTGAGATATGCGTCTGTCGCTTGACCGGTTGGTTCACGGTACGGTACCCCAGTAGGGTATCCCTTCTACCTCTGTCAAGCAAGCTGCCGGTGCTGAACGAATCACAAAAATCGGATGTCGAGGCGCGACTCCGCCGCATCTCGGGCCAAGTGGAAGGCGTTCAACGCATGGTGATTAGCGATCGCTACTGCGTGGACGTGCTGACGCAGATTGCCGCGGCCCGCGCTGCACTGGCCAAGGTCAGTAAGCTGCTCCTCGAGTCCCATATCCAAACATGCGTGGCTTCCGCATTCGAGAGCGACGACGAAGCTGCTCGGCAGGACAAGATTGACGAGCTCGTGCGGGTGTTTGAGAAGAACTGCTGAACTAGCCCGCCGTTGAGTACAGGGTTGATGCAACGGAGATTTCGGGGGCTCACAAGCGGATGGAACAGGGTGACATTCGTTGGCAGTGTTGGCAGCCGCGCTCGGCATCGTTGCAATCTCGCTGTCTTCGTCGAACGAGACACAAAGGATGTCGCAGAGTTCGTTCTCCACTTCGCTGGGACATGCCCACGTGCGTCCGCGAGCCTACGCTGTTACGCTCACGCGCATCTGCCCACACTGCGAGTGCTGATGCTACCGAACCGTCCTATGATTCTCGCCGCAGCACTGACGCTGCCGCTGTTCGCGGCCGCCCCCGCCAGTGCGCACGGCATCCAGGGCCACATCCACGTCACCGGCTGGGCGATCGAGAATCTGCCGCCCGGCGACGTGCGAGACTTCTTCGAAGACCCCGTCGTCATGAACGCGGCGCTCTTCGGGGCGGCGTTTACGGACTCTGGCTACTTCCCTCAATCGGGCGAGCTCGCGGGGCGCTCACGCGCCTACAGCGAACATACCCACTGGGAGCCCTTCGTTCAGGACTACATCGAGTGGATGGTCGAGAACGACCCACCCCCATGGGACACCCAAGAGTCACAGATTCGGGTGGCCTTCCTCATGGGCTGCGCGTCCCACGGGCTGCAGGACGAAATCTTCGATTCGTTGTTCCTTTACCAAGTGCAAGAGCAAGACGGCGGCGGGCAGGACGAAGCCGACCCCGGTACCGACGGCTTCTTCGCGAGCGACGGCTATATACGCTTCTCCCCAACGCCGGTCGTTCCCTACACCCCGCTGCTCGACCTCTACGAGACGCTCAACGCCGGAATTGACCGGGACACCATCGATGATGCCGTCAACATCATGACGACGCTCTACGTCAACGACAGCGCCGGCGCGGTCGCGGCCGCCTTTGGCGAGCAGTACCGCGAAGAGATCCCGTGGACCGCCGCGCACTACCTGGACCCGAGCATTCCCGGCAGCCTGCGCGCCGAAATCAACCCAACCGTCGCGTACATCCAGGCCATCTGGGAGAGGCTTCACGGCCGCCTCGATCAAGCCGTGATCCACGTCTACCCCGAAGAGCCACGCCGGCTCCGAAGCCACCTGAGCACCACGGTCGATGGGTGGGTCACCCTCACCTTCGCTGCCGGCGTTGACCGCAGCAGCCTAGACCTCTCGTGGCAGAACGAGGACGGCGAGGACGTGCCCTTTACGCTCGCCGGCACGCGATGGGGCAACGGCGCGCCACGCCTCGTTCGCCTACAACCAGACGTCGATCTCGCCCCAGGCGAACGCTACGACGTCACGCTCGCGGCGGGCGCACAGCTGCTCAGCGACACCGAGTCGCCGCCCTTCCAAACGAACTTCCAAACCAGCTGCTTGAACAACATCGATCCGATCTGCCCGGATCTTGGCGAGATCCCTGTCCCCTCGATCGACGGACCTCAAGACCCCGTCGAACCCCGAGCGGACGCAGGCGCAGACACCCGTGACGCAGACGTCAGCGCAGCCGAGGAGCCAGAAGCGGAGTCGCCCACCGCCGGGTCCGGAGAGGGAGGCTGCGCCAGCGTGCCCCCCGCTCCCCTCGCCTCATGGCTTCTTCTTGCAGGAGCGGGGCTGCTTCGTCGCAGCCGCCGCACCGGCCGACGCTACATCGTCTCGTAGACGACCAAGTAGCTGAACATGATGATGTTACCCGCGTTGTCTGGCGGGTCTTGGCCCGCGAGCGTGCCGTAGTACTCGACGCCGATGCTCTCGCCAGGTGTCGCGAACTCCGTGACATCGAAGACATCCGGTTCCACCTGCTGGCCGGGGCACCAGCCGCCACGGCCGAACCACCATGTGCCGCTCTGATTGGGCACCACGCCCTCGTTGATGCGGCTCGAGCATCCTTCCTGCACCCCGACATCGGTGTGCTCACGGTAGAAGCTCTCATTGTTGATGTAGAACTGGTGCTGGTGATTGCAGAACTCGGCGCAGTTCTGAGTGTCACCGCCATGGCCAGTGATGACGGCATAGAGCTCGGTCCGATCGGCTCCGGCAGGGATCTGAACGTCCATTGGCGGGTGGATGTTGTTGTACTCCGAGTTGAACGCGCCCCCCTCGTAGAGAGGGATGAGCGCCGTTGGACGCTCTCCGCGGCCCTGGTTCGAGAAGCGCAACGAGAGCGTCGTCGCCGTCGGCTGGGTGTTCCAAGAGGGAGCAAACTCCCAGCGGAAGCGATGCTCACCACCGGCCAACAGGTGCGCCATCATCGGCGTGACGTCGACGAGGTAGGCGCCGGCGCGGTGGTACGTCGTGATGAAGCGACCCATCTCGACACGCTGTTCTTCTTCGCCTTCACCAACGAGGAGCCACAGGTGTGCGAGGTAGTCCCACGCACCGCAGTTGCCAAACTCCGCGGAGTTCTCGTCTGGGCAGAAGGCCTCGAGCCAAATCTCCATCGTATCGAAGGTGGCCATCTCGTCGGCGCTGGGCAGCGTGACCGTGGTGTCCTCGAACTCTGCGAGCACGTCGCCATCCCAGAAGACGACCTCGGTGACCTCATGCGCGTTCATCGCGACATCGCGCTCGGCCTCGTAGTCGAAGTAGACCGCCTCGCTTGCTGCGAGCGCGATGTTGCCATCGTAGGGCCAACCCTCCGCATTCGGGTTGACGCGGTTCACGTCGGCGAACGAGCCGAGCCCGCGCACGCGTTGGAATCGGTCAACACCTATGCCGCCGCCGCCAACCGGCGTCTGAACGACATCGCCAACCCAGTTCCCCAGGCTAGACGCGCCATCCTTGGCGACGTGCAGACGGTTCTGCCAGTGCGCGCGGTCGCTGTCCGAGAGCCTTGAGAGCGTCTGGCCGACGTTCTCCTCCATCGCGTTTGTCGAGGCGGAGGCGATCGATGCGGTGGATACGAAGATGTAGTGCACGTTGCGCGGTGAGCGCTCGAGCAGCTCGTCGAGGTCTTGCGTCCACAACGAGGTTCGGTCCGACTGGGAGACAGGCCGGTCATCTGTCACGACGATGATCGAGTCACAGCCGGTGAAGGTCTCGCGATAGCTCCACATGCGGCCGTCGACCGTCTCGATCGTGAAGTCATCGGCGCGGTCGCGGCGGAGTGCGCCGTAGGGGCCCTCTTGCCACTCGCGCGGCTCGGCTCCGATCTCCGCACAGATGTTCGGCACCGCGGGCCCTGCGTCTTCGTCAACGTCGGACTCTCCGCTGCCGTCGTCTTCAGCGTCGATCTCAACGTCGACTCCTGCGTCGACGGTCGCGTCGTCTACAGGCGGCGAGGTCTCTCCATCATCTCCGCCACAGGCGACAAGCGCGCCCATCAGGCAAAGGCTGAAGGAGCGAGCGAACGAGCGAGCGAGCGATTGAGAGGGCAATCGAATCGTCATAACAGCGGAGAATGTAGGGAAATGAGCGGGTCGGGCCGATAACATCGGGCAGATCTGCGCGCTTGGCAAGCCCGCGACGGCTCGACCCTGGGTCGACGTGGCCTAGAGATGATCTTCTTTTGGGCTCTGCCCAAACCCGCCAATGGCTTCGCCCTTGGAACCGGCGGAACTCGCTACGCGACTTCCTTTGTTGTTCACGCCCAGCAGATTACGACTTCTCCGTCGCACCAAAAACGAATGCGGCCCCCGCAACAACGCCGCGGGGGCCCCATTCGTTCCTCTAGGCCTACTCTGCGACGCGGTCGCGGAGGGTCTTGCCAGGCTTGAACTTGGCGTGCTTCTTCGCCTTGATCATAATCTTCTCGCCTGTTGCGGGGCTACGGCCCTCACGCGCGG
>JBLFZA010000255.1:0-6643 GCA_047610025.1 Bradymonadia bacterium
CCCACGTGTGCTGCACCGACCTCCGCTGTCGCGCCACATCGCCCGCCGGGTCCGCCGCTGTCGCGCCACATCGCCCGCCGGGTCCGCCGCTGTCGCGCCACATCGCCCGCCGGGTCCCCCAATCCCTAAAGCACCGCGTCCGGTTGTACATCCGAGTGGGCCGACTGGAACGCTGGCAACGTAGCGCAGTGCGAGTCGATGCGAGCGATCGTCGGGTACGCCGCCATATCGACCTTAAACCGGCGGGCGTTGTAGACCTGCGGGATGAGGCAGCAGTCAGCGATGGTCGCTGTGTCGCCGACCGAGAAGACGCCGGCCGATTGTGCGAGGAGCGGCTCCATCGCGTCGAATCCGGTCTTGATCCAGTGCTTGCCCCAGGCGGCTTTCCCGTCTTTGCCGGCGTTGTACTGGGCGTCGACGTACTGCAGCACGCGCAGGTTCTGCACGGGCTGAATGTCGGCGTTCACCAGCTCCGCCAGGCGGCGGGCAATGGCGCGATCGCCCGGGGTGCTGGGCAGCAGCGGTGGATCCGGGCGGGTCTCGTCGAGGTACTCCATAATGGGGAGCGACTCGGCGAGCGTCAGGCCGTCGATCTGCAGGCTGGGGAGCAGGCCCGCTGGGTTGATCGCGCGATAGGCATCGGAGTGTTGCTGACCGCCGTCCTGCACGAGGTGCACGGGGTGGTAGGTGTACGCGATGCCCTTCAAGGCGAGCGCAATACGCACTCGCCAAGACGCGGAGCTTCTCCAGTAGGAGTAGAGCGTGATGTCGCTCATCGGTCGGATTTCGCGACCTTCTGCGAGATCGTGCCGAAGAGGTTCACGCCATCGGCGTCGTGCATGTCGATCTGCACGGTGTCGCCGAAGTCCATGAACGGCGTCTTGAACTCTCCCGTCTCGATCTTCTCGATCATGCGCTGCTCTGCGAGGCAGCTTGAGCCACGCGAGACGTCGTCGTTCGACACCGTGCCGGAGCCAATGATGGTACCGGCGGTGAGCGCACGGGTTTGCGTGACGTGCTTGATGAGATCGAAGAAGCTGAAGTGCATCTCCGGTCCGGAGTCCGGGTCGCCGTAGAGCTTGCCGTTGTACGTCGTCTTCAAGGGCAGGTGCACGCGGCCGCCGTTCCAGGCATCGCCGAGCTCGTCGGGGGTGATGGCGAAGGGCGAGAAGGCCGTCGACGGCTTGCTGACAAAGAAGCCGAAGCTCTTCGCGAGCTCAGGCGGGATAAGGCTGCGCAGCGTGACGTCGTTGACGAGCATCAGCAGTCGCACGTGCTGCCCGGCTTCTTCTTGGGTTGTACCACGCGGTGTATCTCCCATGACGACGGCGATCTCGGCTTCAAAGTCGATGCCGCCGTCGGTGTTCGGGAACGTGATATCCTGCGTCGGGCGAAGGAATACGCCGCTGCCGCCTTGGTAGACGAGCGGGTCGGTCTTGAGCGTCGCCGGCGGCTCTGCGTTACGCGCTTTACGGACAAGCACGATGTGGTTGATGTAGGCGCTGCCGTCGATCCACTCGTAGGCGCGTGGGAGCGGTGAGTGCAGCTTGGCGACGTCGAGTCGCTCGCGTCCGGGCGCGCTGCCTTCGTTGAGTCGGTCGTAGCGGGTTCGGAGGCGCGGGGAGAGCTTGTCCCAGGCGTCGAGCGCGGCCTGCATTGTCGGCGCGATGTCGGTGGCGTCTGCGCACCATGCGCCGTCACGAGAGACGATAAGAAGAGCGCCGTCGCGGGTGCCGTTGTCGAGTGTTGCGAGCTTCATGACGAACTCCGTGTGGGGTGTGAGCGTTTGGGTAGGGTCAGGGGGAGGCGAAGCAAGCGCGGGGCGCCGGTGCGAAGCGAGCTCGCTGCGCCCGTGCTAAGCGAGTTCGCTGCGCATCTGGGCGATAACCGCCGCGTAGTCAGGTGCGCCGAAGATAGCGCTGCCGGCGACGAAGACGTTGGCGCCCGCGTCAGCGATGCGTCGGATGTTGTTCACCTTCACGCCGCCGTCGACCTGGATGTCGAGTGAGAGGCCGCGGCGAGTGGCCGTTTCTCGAATCCACTCGATCTTGCGGAGTGAGGACTCGATGAATGACTGGCCGCCGAAGCCGGGGTTGACGCTCATGACGAGCACCATGTCGACATCTTCGAGCACGTAGTCGATGAGCTCAGGGGAGCTGTGCGGGTTGAGCGTGACGCCAGCGCGAGCGCCTGCGCCGCGGATCTGCTGCAACGTGCGGTGCAGGTGCGTCGAGGCTTCGACGTGTACGGTCACCATGTCGGCGCCGGCCTCGACGAAGGACTCGACGAAGCGCTCGGGCTGCTCGATCATCAAGTGCACATCGAGCGGCTTGTCGGTGATTCCGCGCAGCGCCTTTACGATGGGCTGGCCAATCGTGATGTTGGGCACGAAGGCGCCGTCCATCACGTCGACGTGCACCCAGTCCGCGCCGGCGTTCATCGCCGCGTTGACGTCCTCGCCCATGCGCGAAAAATCGCAGCTCAGGATCGACGGAGCGATCAGGAACTCACTGCCGCCGGGCAAGGGCAGTAGAGGCCTGGAGTCGCTGGCCCCGGTAGCTTTTGGTCGGGTATCGCTCATTGTACTCGTCGGAATCGGGCGAAGAAGAAGCCATCCGTCGAAGACGTGTGGGGCCACAGGGTGATCGTGCCCGCTCGCGGGCCCTCGCTCTCGAAGAGTTCGGACCAATTGGGCCCAACCATCATGCCGCCGCCGGCAGGGGGCTCGAGCTTGAAGTTCGGGTGATTTTCGAGGAATCGCTGCACTTGCTCGGGGCCTTCTTCGTTTGTCCACGTGCAGACGACGTAGAGCAGCGTGCCGCCGCTGACGACCATCGGAGCCGCCGCCTCGAGGATCCGAGCTTGCACGGCGACCATCTCGGCGACGACCTCCGGTCCGCGATTCCATCGGGTGTCGGGGTGGCGGCCAATAGAGCCTAAGCCCGAGCAGGGCGCGTCGACGAGCACGTGGTCGAAGCGCTCTCCTTCAACGAGTCGTCCAGGCGCTGGCTCGTTGCCCGCGTCCCAGACGAGGGTGCGAACCACGGCCAGCTCGCTCATGAGCTTGTTTAGCTTCTTTTCGTCTCTGTCGGTGGCGACGATGTTTGCTTCGCCGAGCCGGTCAGCCAGGTGTTTGGTCTTTCCGCCAACTCCGGCGCAGAGCTCGAGCGCGCGGCCTTCTGTCGGGGCCATCCAGCCCGCGAGCTGTGCGCCCGCGTCCTGTACGGACACACGCCCATCGTGAAGCTCGGCGAGATCGTGAAGCGCGCCGCTGTCCACAATGTACGCGCCCGGCACCGTGGGGTGGGGCGTAAGAGACTCGGACGCCATGCCAAGACCCTCTCGCCACCGAACGTGCACGGGGGTGGGGCGGTTCCACGCCTCGAGCGCGAGCATCGCGTCATCTTCGCCCAGCTGCCCGATGAGGCGCTCGGCGACCCAGTCGGGTACGCTGTGTGTGTGGCCCAACTTCGGGGCGCCAGTGGCCTTCTTCGGAGGGTTGAAGACGATCTCCAAGTCGCGCTGCATGCTGCGCAAAATCGCGTTCACGAAGTTTGCTTTGCCGCGGCCTCGCAGCGAACGCGCGGCGTCCACTGTTTCGTGAATGACGGCGAAGTCAGGGACCTCTTGCTTGCGCCAGCCGAGCTGGTAGGCGCCGACACGAAGAAGCTGAAGCAGGTCGGGATAGACGGACCCGATGCCGCGGTCGAGCAGGCGCTCAAGCGCTTTATCGATCGGTCGCAGCCACGTGAGCGTGCCGTAGCTGAGCTCGGTGGCGAACCCACGATCACGCGGCCCGAGCGACGATCGGCGCAGCGCGGCGCCGAGGGCGTGCTGCACGTAGGCGCCATCGTCGAGGACGCGGCCGACGACCTCGGCCGCTACCAGTCGAGTCTCGACCCCGCGTGACTCACGCGGGCCAGCGTCTATGCCGGTCTCATCGAAGTCATCGTCGTAGTCGTCGACGTCCTCTCCCGAGAGCTCAGGGTCTTCGGTCGTGTGGATGCGGGTATAGAGGGGGTTCGGCGCCTCTGCGGGTCGTCCGACCTCGTCGGTGCCCGTGGGGTCCTTGTCGGTGCTACCCGTGGGGTCGTTGTCGTTGTCGTTACTACCCATGAGGCCAGCCGTGGAGTGTGTGACGCGTCGGCGCGAGCCGGGCGATCGTGGCGTTACTTTCGATTCGGTGGGCGAGATAGGCGTGCACGATGGCGTCGCGAATCTCCGTAGCGGCTTCTTCTTCCGAAGCTAGCGCACACGTGACGGGGCCCCCACCGCTCACCCATGCGCCAATGGCGCCCGCCTCGCGTGCTGCGTGCAGGGCCGGGTAAACGCCGGGAATGAGCTTGCCGAGCGTTGGCTCGATCAGGGCATCTTCAAAGCAGTCGCGGGCGCCGTGGGCGTCGCTCGCCTGCAGCGCCAGCAAGAGCCCCTGCGAGCGCGCCGACTGGCGCACGTGCTTCATCACGTGGATTTGGCCCATCGACACCGATTTGTGGTCGAGCTGCGTCACGTCAACCTCGGGCGCCACGCAGACCATCCAAAATCGAGGCGGGCGCAGCGAGACGGCCCGCGGAGGATGCAGGCGCGTCGTGGCGCCCATGCCGCCAACGAGCGCAGCGCGCGCAGCGCCGGGCCGCGCGAGCCCATGCGCGCGTCGCTCGACCTCTGCCACAACCCCACAGAGGCCGTCGAGCGAAGGCGCACGCCCCAAACGCGTCAGAATGCTGTTCGCCGCCAACGCCCCAGCGGCGGCGGATGGGCACGCACCACCGAGGCCGATGTGCGCGTGCGGCCGGGTGTCGCAGGTGAGCGTCCAGCGACCGCCGACAAACACAGACGCGAGCGCGTCGCCGAAGCCCTGCGCCGCCCACTGCGATTGTGGGTCCTCGCCACTCTCCACTTCGGCGACGGCGACATCATCAATGTTGCCGCCTACAGCGTCGACGCGAACGGCGATCCCGCCCACTGCGAGCGCGAGCGTCTCGAAGGCGGGCCCTGGGTTCGTCGCGACCGCGGTCGCTTCACCAATGCCTCGCCAAGTATCTGTGAGGTTCCCGACAGCGTTCTCCAATACACTCATGGGGCCTCCGCACAATGATCGCCGGCGGCGATAGACAAGCCGTTAAGGGCGTCGCGAATCGAGAGGGCGCGCTTGCCGGGCCGCTTCAACTCAAGCAGCGAGACAGCACCCGTGGAGCACGCGATGAGCAATCCATGCTTCGGGCTCGCGACCACCACTTCTCCAGGCACCGCGTCTTCCGCGCCTTCAGGACGCTCGCTCGCTTCGGCACGCATCACGCCGATGAGCTCACCGCCGAGCGCGATACGCTTGCCAGGGCTGGGACTCATCCCGTTGATACTGCAGGTGACCAGCAGCGCCGATTGCTCAAAGTCTAGCACGCGGTCCGCGGCGCCCAGCATGCGGGCGTACGTCTTGCGCGCGCCGGGCTGGGGCACAGGCGTCGCCCCCTCAATGATGCTCGGCAGCGCGCCGGCGAGCAGGCTCGCACCCAGCGGCGCGAGGCGGTCGTGCAGCTCGCCCGCCGTTTCGGTGTCGCCAATCATCAGCGACCCGGCTGCCCACACGGGGCCCGTGTCGAGGCCGCGCTCCATCCCCATGATACAAACGCCAGTCGTCGCGTCCCCAGCCTCAATCGCGCGATGAATCGGTGCAGCGCCGCGCCAGCGCGGCAAAAGCGACGCGTGCACGTTAATGCATCCAAGTCGTGGAAGCTCCAGGACAGGCTCGCGCAGAATCTGGCCGTACGCCGCCACCACGATTAGCTCAGGCGCTTCGGCGGTCAGCCGCTGCACCGCCTCGTCTGTCCGCAAGGTCTCCGGCTGCCACGTGGGCAGGCCAAGTGCTCTGGCCGCCACCACCACCGGAGGTGACTTCAGCTTCTTGCCGCGGCCGCTCGGCCGATCCGGCTGAGACACAACGAGCGTCAACTCGACGCGCGGGTCGTCATGCAGCCGCTGAAGGCTGGCGACCGCGAACTCCGGGGTGCCCATGAAGACCGTCTTAATCGTCATGCGGGCTCAAGCCCTTCTTCACGCCGCGTCTTCATGATCTCTTCAAACTTCTTAATCGCCTTCACTCGGCCAATGCGGTCAAAGTGGTCGATAAAGAGCACGCCATCCAGGTGGTCGATCTCGTGCTGCAACGCTACCGCCAACAACCCCTCGGCCGTCACGTGCTGCACCGCGCCATTTCGGTCTTGGTAGCGCACTGTGACCTTGTTCGAGCGGGTCACTTTGCCGAAAAGCTGCGGAAACGACAGGCAGCCCTCCTCCCAATCAAGCGGTTCGTCAGATTTCTCGACGATCTCGGGGTTCACCAGCTCTAGCAGCTCCGCCTGCTCATCAACTCCCGCAGGGTCGATGACCGTCACGCGCTTCAGCACGGCGACTTGGTTCGCCGCGAGGCCTACGCCCTCCGCTGCGTACATCGTCTCGGCCATGTTATCGATGAGTGCGCGCAAGTCATCGTCAAACGTTACCACCGGCTCGGCGGCGGTCGTGAGCGCGTCATGGGGAAAGCGAACGATAGGGAGTACTGCCATGGCCTTTTGCTCGTCAGGTCGTCTTGCGCGTGTTGGTAATCGGCTCAGCCCCCCGCGGCAACCCTCGTCCCGAGGTCGAG
>JBLFZA010000256.1:0-6624 GCA_047610025.1 Bradymonadia bacterium
CAACCTTCGCGAGCATCCCGTGCAACGCTGCCCCTCCCTCTCGTTCCATCACGGCGGCGTACTCGGCTCGCAGCTCTGGGTTAGCAGGCGGCCCTTCAAAGAGGCCACGAAGCAGCGAGCGAATGTACAGGCCCGTGCCCCCCACCACGACCGGCAGGACGCCGCGGGAGCGGGCGTCGGCGATCGAGGCGTCGGCATCACAGACAAACTCAGCGGCGGAGTATCGTTCCGCGATGTCGCGGATGTTGATGAGGTGGTGTCGCACCTGCGACTGCTCGTCCGCGTTCGGCTTTGCGGAGCCGACATTGAGCCCGCGGTAGATCTGCACACTGTCGGCGGAGATGAGTTCGATGTCCGCGTGCTTGGCGAGGGCCATCGCGAGGTCGCTCTTGCCGGCCGCCGTTTGACCGCCGATGACGAGTAGACGATTCATCGGCGTTCGAACCGGGTCTCGAGCTCTTCGAGCGTCATGTTGAAATACACGGGGCGCCCGTGGGGGCAGTTCGCGCCGAAGTCGACGCGGTCCAATTCTCGGTAGAGTTCGTACACTTCATCTTTCGTTAGAGTATCGCCCGCGCGGATGCTCCCGTGACAGGCCATTCGTAGCAAGATGGCGTCGACGGCGTCTTCTAATCGGGTGGACTGCCCGTGCTCGGCCAAGTCATCGAGAGCATCGATAAGCATCGCTTGCAGCGGGCGCTGACCGAGGACTGCCGGCGCCGCCTTGAGCGCAAAATCAGTTTCACCAAAGGGTTCAATCTCGAACCCAAGCGTCGAGAAAAACTCTAGATTATCTGACAGCGTCAACGTGCGACTCGCGTCAAGGGAGAGTAACGCGGGCACCAACATCGGCTGGGTTTGAGTGCGGCGGTCTCTCCAACTCAGGCGCAGGCGCTCAAAGGTGATTCGCTCGTGTGCAGCGTGTTGATCAACAACGACGAGCCCACCTCTGTCCGCGTTCAACAGGTAGGTACTGCGGTAGTTGCCAATGTAGTGGAGTCGCTCGAAGTACCCTGCTCCCAGTTGCGTGTCGGAGCCCTGCCCTGACTCGGCGACCTCGGCATCGTCCGTACCTGCGCCCGACCATTGCGACGTGCCGCTTGTCCAGGGCCCGACGCTCACCGAATGGCTAGGCGCACCACCGCGGGAGTGCAGCGTGTACGTCCTGACGGGCAACTCTGCCTGTTCGACCGATGGTCCGTCCGACTGTTCAGCGCGGCGGCCCACCCAAGCACCGCTCGGCGCGGCCTGCCCTGCGGGAACCCACGGAGCGGTCGCGAGCGACTGCGCCACTGCGCGCCGGACCGCCCGGAAGACAGCATCAGCGCGATGGAAGCGAACCTCCGTTTTCATCGGGTGCACGTTAACGTCCACCATCTCAAACGGGACGTCGAGGTAAAGCAGGACAACCGGATATCGGCCACGATCGAGCATCCCCTCATACCCCACGCGGACGGCGCTCTGAATCGTTCGGTCCCGAACGAAGCGCCCGTTCACGAAGGTCCACAGCGCGTTCGAGGTGCGTCGGGTGAGCGTGGGCTGGCTGAAGAAGCCGCTCGCAGTGACGCCATCCTGCTCGGCGGGCTCAAGAGGGAACACCATCGACGCGTCGTCGCGACCGAGGATACCGACGAGGCGCTCTTCGATCGCGGTCACGCTCGGGAGGTCGAGATAGACTCGGCCGTTGTGAGCGACCGTGAAGTGGGTCTCAGGATGCGCGAGCGCGAGCCGCTGCACCGTCTCTGTGACCTGTCGAAGTTCGGTCGCTTCCTTCTTGAGAAACTTGAGCCTTGCTGGGGTGTTAAAGAACAGGTCTTCCACCACAATCTCGGTCCCAGGCGGGCACCCCGCGTCCCCCACACGTTGGACAACGCCGCCGTTCACTTCGACGCGCGTGCCGCCGAGCACGCCACGAGGCTTGGTCGTGAGCGAGAAGCGGCTGACCGAAGCGATCGACGGCAGCGCCTCCCCGCGGAATCCGAAGGTTGCGATGCGAAAGAGCTGATCACGCGACGTCAACTTGGAGGTCGCGTGGCGCTCGATGCACAATCTCGCGTCGTCCGCAGACATTCCGTGCCCATCATCCACGACCCGCAGAAGGGACAGTCCGCCGCGCTCCAACTCGATGCGAACACGCGTCGCCCCAGCATCGAGCGCGTTCTCCACGAGCTCCTTCACCGCGCTGGCCGGACGCTCTACCACCTCACCCGCCGCGATCTGATTTGCAAGATCCTCCGGCATGCGGTGAATCCGGGGTTGGGTGTTTGGATGTGCTGCGCTAGTCATGCGCGTCGCTGTAGGCTGAGAGAAGAAGAATGTCCGTTCGCGTTGTTGCCGATAGATACCACGTCGTCGAGCTCCTGGGGGCTGGAGGAATCGGCACGGTATACCGTGCAGTCCAGCATCCGCTTGAGCGCGAGGTCGCGCTGAAGATGCTGAGGCCGGAGGTTTCGCAGAAAGCCGACATGCGCCGGCGATTCCAACGTGAAGCGCGCGCGGTCGCGACGTTGTCGCACCCGAACATAGCCGCCGTCTACGACTTCGGTGTCGATCGCACCGACCAGCTTTACATGGCCATGGAGCTCGTTGAAGGCGAATCGCTGGAGCAGCTCGTCGCGCGGCAGCCGCTCACAGTCGACGTAATCGCGGCCGTCTTCTCGCAGGTGCTCACCGGTCTCGCCCACGCTCATGCGCGCGGCGTGATCCATCGCGATATCAAGCCCGCGAACATTTTGATCGCGCGCGATGAGAGCGGTTACCCGCATGTGAAGATCGTCGATTTCGGTATCGCATCTCTCACCGGCCTGGCGGGTCACAACGACCCGCACTCTACCGGGCACGGCGAGGTCGTCGGCACGCCACATTATATGGCACCGGAACAGGCTCGCGGTTCGCGTCACATCTCCGCGACTGCCGACCTGTACGCACTCGCGCTCACGCTCTACTGGGCGCTGACTGGGGACGTGGCGTTCCACGGAGCGACGCCACTAGACATCCTCTCCTCGCAGATAAAGGACGCACCACCGCCGGTCGTGGTGCGCGCCGGGCTCGAAGTCAGCCCCCGCATTGAAACCTTGATCCATCAGGCGCTCGAGAAGAAGCCCGCCGACCGCGTTCCGTCCGCAGCAGCCTTCCGGACGGAGTTAGCCGCGATCATTGGCGACGGACGCAGCGCGCAGATCACGCCATTAGCGCGCATCCGTGCGCAGACAGCTCGCGACATTACAGTCATCGAGACAATCGACACCTACGGTTCCTTGGCGCCCGCACACGACGACACCGTCGTGGCAGAGGCGCGAATCTCGGGCCCCGCGGCCATTGTTCGCTTGGATGTCCCCTTCGTCGGTCGCCAAGACGAGCGACGCCGACTGCTCGATCGTGCCGCCTCGGTTGATTCCGAGCGACGAGGGCTGTTGGTGACTATCGAGGCGAGCGCAGGGTTCGGGAAGAGTCGGATGGCGCGATGGATCTGTGAACAACTCGAAGAACATCAGGGCTTTCAGGTCGTGCACGGCGCGTTCCTCCGCGATGCAGGGTTCGCGCTACGCGGACTACGAGAGGCGTTCGATGACCTCCTGAGTCTTCGCGGCGAGAGCGCCCGAACCGTCGCAGAGCGGGTCGCGAACAGAGCATCCCGATGGGGCCTAGTTGAATCAGCGGAGCTTCAAGCGCTCACTTCGTTTCTCCGACCTGGCGCAGACGACTCTAGCCAAAGCACGCTGAACTACGGCATCGACGTGCTCTACGAGACGCTGTTTCGCATCCTGGCAGCCGAGTCACAACACCGCCCTATCGTCATGCACCTCGACGATGTGCATTGGGGCCGCCAGTCCTCGTCTCGCTTCTTGGAGTTCTTTGCCGGGGAGCTCGGAACCCGAGAGGCCGCAGTTTGCATCGTCGTCACCGTGATTACCGGCGAAGTTGTCTCCGACGGATTCGAAAACAGCCTGCGCCGCCTCAGTCGCTTCGAAGGCCAATCTGTTCTACGCCACACGCTGCAGCCGCTCACCGACGACGACGCGCAGGAGCTGCTCTCGCAGCTGCTTCCTCTGTCCGAGCAGCTAACGAGCCAGCTCGTCGCGCGTGCAGCTGGCAACGAGATGCACTTAGTACAGCTACTTCGGCACCTCGCGGATCGACGACTCCTCGTACCCGGTCCCTCAGGGTGGGTAGCTGCCGACGAGGTCCAAGTAGACAGGCTGCTCCCGCCAAGTCTCGCAGAACTCGTGGTCGCGAGGCTTGAAGACCTCTATGGCATGGGCGATCCGGGAGTGCGGCGCATCGAGTTGCTTCGACGGGGAGCGGTGCTCGGTCGGTCGTTCCCCGCGCGTCTGCTTGAACGAATTCTGCAGATCGAGAATCGCGCTGACCTCCTAGAGTTCTTCGACGAAGACATCGACTCCCTTGTCGATCTCGACCTCTGGAAGCTCGAGGTGGGCCCCACGGACGACTCCCTCACGTTCTCCACGAGCCTCGTTCGTGACGTCCTGTCGGAGCGCATGAAGAAGCGCCGAACCACACGGCGACTTCATCAGTTCGCGGCTGAGGCGAAGCTCGCTGTACACGGAGATGATATCGATCGGATCTCTGGCGAGCTCGTCGTGCACTTCGAAGCTGCGCGCGACTACTCCCGCGCGATGCGGTACGCGCGCATCGCAGCCAGCGTCGCTAGCCGCTCACACAGGCCCTACGACGCCATCGAGTTCGTCAATCGCGCGTTATCGTATCAGAGCCTTGTGGGAGATACGGAAGATGGCGCAAGAGACACCGCCAACGAGCTGCACCTGCTCGCTGCAGGGACTCTGGTCTCGCTCGGCGAGTACCAGCGTGCGTTCGAGCACTATTCAACCGTGCTCGAGAGCGGCGCCGACGCCGAGCATGAAACGCTCGCCCTCTTTGGAGTCGCGAAGATCGCGCGGATTCGCGGTGAATTCGAGCAAGCGGAGACGGAGTATCTCCGTGGGCTAGCGCGGGCTCGGGAACTCGAAAGTGACCCCTTGATTCTCCGCGGCAACCTCGGGCTCGCCCGTGTCGCCTCTCATCGAGGCGACTACGACAACGCGACGGTTCTCGGCCGCAAGGCCCTCGACGTCGCACATCTCGTCGGCGACCAATCCAATCTCGCCGAAGCGATCTGGATCCTGGCGGATGTCGCTCTGTTCATCGGAGACCACGGGGAGGCCCGCGCGGGGTTCTCGGAGGCACTGGAACGCTTCGAGTCCACTGACCATCGACTTGGTATCGCCAAATGCCACGCGATGTTGGCAATGACGGCGCGCGCGATCAGTGACCTGGACGCCGCGGTACCTCACTACGAACGCGCACTCTCGATCTACCGAGCTTATGGCGACGGCAAAGGCGTTGCGCATCAGCTAAACGGTCTCGGCGACATCGCCCGCTTCCGCGGAGACTTCGATGGCGCAACGATGCGTTACCGGGAAGCTGTCGACATCTTCCAACGGCTCGAATTGCCGATTGATGCCGCCGTCGCGTTGAGCAACCTCGGTATCGTCGCGCGCGATTCGGGGGATCTTGTTGGGGCGGAGGACGCGCTGCAGGGCGCGGCAGACGTCGCAGAGAGGCTCGGATACGCCTATCTGATCGCTGGCGCCGGACTTGCGCTCGCGCACGTACAGACGCTCTTAGGCAAGCCTCCTGGAGTAGCCGCTCGTACCCTCCACCGGGCGCTGGACGTCGTTGATGCGTCCTCAATGGTCGACCCCGACTTCGCCATCCCGCTTGAGCGTCTGGCAGAGTTGCACTGCCAAGCCGGAGAACCGGAGGCAGCTCTCCGCCTTTTCGAGCGTTCGCACGATATGTGGCGAGACCTCGGCCGCGAGGACGATCGAGCACGCGTCGCGGCGAGCACCGCAGCGCTTCAGGGTCAGGCGGAGTAGCGGGGCGAACACCGCCCCGTTAATGCACACCACTGCCACGAATTGCCGAGCAAACAAGCGAAGGCCCGACGGGGCGTTGGCAGCTTGGTGCTAGCCGTCGAGCGGCTCTCGCGTCCCGCTAGGTTGCTCGTTACGCTTCGACCTGCTCTCGCGTCCCGCTAGGTTGCTCGTTACGCTTCGACCTGCTCGTAGAACTTC
This sequence comes from Bradymonadia bacterium, assembly GCA_047610025.1. Classification (GTDB taxonomy): domain Bacteria; phylum Myxococcota_A; class Bradymonadia; order REDH01; family REDH01; genus JBLFZA01. The sequence continues at coordinate 6,096 of JBLFZA010000256.1, forward strand.
TCGAGGAACTCGGCGATTCGCTGGATATCCATCGACTTCGAAAAGTAGCCGTGGATGTCATTATCGATGCACATCGCCTGCAGCGTTGGTGCATCGAGGTCGCTAAACAGCACGACGATGATCTCTTCGAGAGTCTCGTCTCGCGTGAGCCCGTCGAGCACTTCCTGAACGTTCAGGCGCGGCATCGTAATATCGAGCAACAGAACATCCGGCCGCTCATACTCGATCTTGGCGAGCGCGCCGTTCGGGCTGGCCAGACGTACGACATTGAAACCCTCTTCTGAGAGCCTCTCTTCAGCCTCCAGAACGTCCAGAATGTTGCTGTCCAAAATGAGGACTTTGCGTCCGAGCACGAGGCTCCTGCTCACAAACGGGATTAAATACGTTGCGGAAGGATACTCTTCGTCGGCAACTCGCGTCAAGTCGCCGCACACCCAGCTTGAGCCATCTCCTCTGCGACACTGTCCCAGGCCAACGCGGGACCGAGGATGCCGCGTTCAATATGCACCTGGGCGTCTATCGGAGTCCT
>JBLFZA010000257.1:0-6598 GCA_047610025.1 Bradymonadia bacterium
GAGGCACACACCCCGACAACGACCGTACCTCGCGCGCTTCTGCTCGGCACGGCGCTCACGACGCTGCTCTACCTCGGCCTGAACGCGGTCTTCTTGTACGCGACAGACCCTAGCGTGCTCGCCGGGCGCCCGGATGTCGCCGGGCTAGCGGCCGAAGCGATCGGCGGAGAGGTGCTCGGCAACGCGGTGCGCGTTCTCATTGCGCTCGCCCTCTTCACGTCGATCTCCGGCATGGTCATGACCGGGCCCCGCGTCTACGCGGTGATGGCTGAACTCGGCACTCTCCCTCGCGTCTTTCGCTTTGATCACTCCGGTTCCGTGACGCGTCTCTCGATCGCTTTTCAAGGCGGCCTCGCGCTCGTGGTCGTTTGGCTGGCCGAGATTCAAGAACTTCTCGACGTGCTCGGGTTCACGCTATCGCTCAGCGCCGCAGCGACGGTCGCCACGCTCATCCCTGCTCGAACAGGCCGCCCGCTAACCTTGCGCGTCGTCGCGCTCTGCTTCGCGGGGTGCTCGACGATGTTCGCGGTCATCGCCGGCCTTCGCGCGCCAGGTTCATCGGCCACCGCGCTCGGCGTATTGGCTGTGGGCGCGCTCATCTGGGCGCTGCAGAACAAGCTGCGACGCAGACGTTGACGCCTTGTCTAGGATGCCCTCCGGACCTAGGCCTACTGGCGCGCGCCCCTTTCCAAAGCCACGCCATGCACAGCAAAGCACTTCGCCGTCTATTCTCCGTATCTCTGGCGCTCACTAGCCTCGGATGGCTCGGGGCCTGTGGCGACGATGAGGGGCCCTCGACTCCAGAGCCCGTCGCTCTCAGCTTCGCTCTTGTCGCCGGTGGCGAACCCGTCTCTTGCGGGGACGCGACGTTCACAGCGGGCACGGAGAGTGCGCAGGTCACGCTCACCGACGCGCGCTTCTACCTCTCCGAACTCGTCCTCATGAGCGGAACGACCGAGACGGTGGTGACGCTCGACTCCGACGACGCGTGGCAGAACGGCACCGTGGCGCTCCTTGACTTTGAAGACAGCACCGGGCCGTGCATCAACGGCAGCGCCGATCTCCGCGACGTCGTCTCAGGAGTGGTCGCACCAGGTAGGTACGACAGCGTCGCCTTTACGATCGGCGTGCCCTTCGAGCTGAACCATGCAGATGCCGGAACCGCGCTCGCGCCGCTGAGCTTCACCTCAATGTTCTGGAGCTGGCAGGCCGGCTACAAGTTCATTCGTTTCGAAGCGAACGTCGACGGAACCGACGCCACGCGACTGCACCTCGGCAGCACGGGCTGCGAAGGCAGCCTGACAAACGTCACGAGCTGCACGCGACCGAACCGAGCGCGTATTGCTCTCAGCGATTTCGACGTCGAAACCGATACCATTCTCATCGACCTCGAAGCGTTGCTCGCCGACGTTTCGCTGGCCCAAAACACGCCAGACACAGCGCTCGGCTGTATGTCTGCGCCGGACGACCCCGAGTGTGATGGCATGATGGGCGCGCTCGGCATCGACGTCGAGACCGGGGTGCCCACGGGCAATCAGACCGTGTTCAGCGTAGCCCCAAGATGACACGGCGACTCGTCCTAGACCTCACAGGGCAGCTCATCCACCGCAGGCCTCTGCCAAGGCCGCTCCGCGCTGCGTTCGCCCTCTCGATGGCCTTGGGCGTCTCAGTGGGATGCGGCGCCGATGGCGCAGAGTCCACGCCAGATGCGCCCGCCTGGGTTTGGGACCTGCCCTCGCACGTGCCCGACCCGAACGTGCCGGAGACCAATCCCATGAGTGAGGCTAAGGTCGAACTCGGCCGCGCCCTCTTCTACGACACCCGCCTCTCAGGCAATGAGACCGCGTCCTGCGCAAGCTGTCACCTTCAAGAGCTCGCGTTCACCGACGGCCTAGGAGTCGCGTTAGGCTCCACCGGCGAGTTCACCGCGCGCGGCGCCATGTCGCTCGCCAACATGGCGTATGTCCCGCGCTTCAACTGGGCAAACCACCTCGTCGATACCCTCGAAGCCCAAGCGCTCACTCCGATGTTTGGCGATGACCCCGTCGAGCTCGGCATGGGCGGCCGTGAAGACGAGCTCGTGCAGCGGCTCGCCGCCGACGACGCCATGGTCGTTGCCTTTGCCGAGGCCTTCCCCAATGCCGACGGCGCCATCACCGTAGCCAACATCACGCGAGCCCTAAGCGCCTTCCAGCGGAATCTGCTCTCGTTCGACGCCCCCTACGATCGCTTCGTAACGCGCACCGACACCGACGCGCTGACCGACTCCGCACGGCGCGGGCTCGACCTCTTCTTCTCCGAGCGCCTCGAGTGCTTCCACTGCCACGGTGGCGTTACGTTCAGCGACTCGCTCTCGCACGAGAACCTACCGAGCGACGAGGTCGCCTTCCACAACACCGGCGTCTACAACCTCGACGGCGACGGCGCGTACCCGCCCGGCAACCGAGGGATCTACGAGCTCACCCGCTCACCCGCCGACATGGGCCGCTTCCGCGCGCCAACGCTACGCAACGTCGAGGTCACAGCCCCCTACTTCCACGACGGCTCCGCGCTCACCCTCGACGATGTCATCGTGCACTACGAGCGAGGCGGCACACTCACAGAGAGCGGACCCAACGCCGGCGACGGACGCGAGAGCCCCCTCAAAAGCGAGTTCATCAACGGGTTCATCATCAGTGACCAAGAACGCGATGACCTCCGCGCCTTCCTCGAGTCGCTCACCGATCAGACCTTCCTGACGAACCCGGCCTACGGTCCACCTGACTAGGATCGACTGGGATACGAACACCACAGGTGGCGGAATCGTGGAGGCGGCGCTAAGGGCAGCGCGGGCCGTCTTCAACTGACGGCGCTGGCCGCACTCTTAGGTGACGTATGTCTGATGAATTGGTTCTTGCGCTCGGCTTCGACGACACGGTCCGCATTGTCGCGGTGACATCGACCGCCATGTGCCAAGACGCGCTTGAAACGCACGACACCTCGCCGACGGCGACCGCGGCGATCGGGCGCGCGCTAACAGCGGCCGCGCTGATGGGCGGCACGCTCAAGGACGGCGCGCGCATCTCTCTGCAGTTTCAGGGGGACGGCCCCTTCGGCATGATCCTCACGCGCGCCAATGACAAGGGCGAGGTGTATGGCACCATCGCTCACCCGCACGTACAGGTGCCACCGCGGCTCGACGGCAAGCTCGATGTGGGCGGCGGAGTCGGGCGCCGCGGCACGCTCATGGTCTCCAAAGATCTCGGGTTCGGCGAGCCCTACGTCGGCCTCACGCCCATACAAAGCGGCGAAATCGGTGACGAAATCGCGGCCTACTACCGCGACAGCGAGCAAGTTCAGAGCGCGGTCGGCGTCGGCGTGCTCGTGACGCCGGAACGCCGAGTGTCAGGCGCCGGCGGCTTCCTTGTACAGGTGCTCGGTGGTGCGACCGAAGAGACGCTGGATGCGCTCGAAGCAACGCTCGCGAGCCTCCGCGCGCTCTCGCGCGACATTGAAGCCGGGTTGACCGCGGAGCAGCTGCTCGAACGACTGACCGACGGTAATTTCCGCATTCTCGACCGGCGACCGCTCACCCACCACTGCCCGCACGACCGCGACTACTACCTCGGCCGGCTGACCTCGTTGGGCAGTGACGCCCTAGACGAAGCCTTCGAAGACTCGGACACCGTGGAGGTCATCTGCGAGTTCACCCGCATCGCCTACGACTACACACGCGCCGAAATCGAAGCCGAGCAGAATCAGGCCGCGCAGAACTAGCCGCGCACAACGAAGCGCTAGAGCCCTACCCCTCGTCGGGGTGCCCCACCCAGCGTCGTTGCGCCTTGATGAAGAAGAGGCGCTCCTTACGGTCGGGCGACCACGTGTAGAGCGCGATGCGATCGAGCGTGAGGGCCTCAGTAGGCGGCTGAAGGCCCGCGCCCCACCCGAAGAATGCGTCGCGTTGAGCGGCGCTTGCTCGACGCGTTGGCCGGGCGATGGTGACGTGCGGCAGCGAGGGACGCTTCGGGGCGGGGATACCGGCTGCGCCAAACGCTGGGCCACGCGCGCCATCGAGCAGTTCGACGAGAGCGTCGTGGCCGCGATCCACCGTCAGCGCGAGCGCACTCGGCTGCTTGGGGTTCCCCATTGGTCGAGACGCGCCCAACGTCACATCGAGTGGGGCCCGCCGAGAACCAACGCCGACCTCGCGCCACGCGGCGATGGCCTGCTCTTCGGAGACGCCACCGAGGAACGCAACGGTGAGGTGTACGTCCGCCTGGTGAAAAAGGCGGCAGCCCCTCGGCGCCGCTGACAGCAAGTCAGGCAGCCAGTTCTCAGCCGGAATGGGGAGCGCGATAAACCAGTTAGGTTTCATGAATTCGAATCCGAAGCGTCGGTGCTTACGTTGTCGTGTCTGCCACTGGCATGACTCGCCACCCCTGTAGGAGACGCATGTTGTTCAACAAAGACAAGAGAACGCTCCCCGACCCCACCACCGCACTGTCCGGACGCGAAGTCCGAGTGCCAACCGCGTCACGGCACGCGGTTCTCGACGCGCCACTCGACAGCGACTTTGCGGGCATGGAGGTCGCGATGTTCGGCATGGGCTGCTTCTGGGGCGCGGAGCGGAAGTTCTGGCAAACACCCGGAGCCGTCTCGACCGCGGTCGGTTACGCCGCTGGATTCACGCCGAACCCTACCTACCGCGAAGTGTGCAGCGGCCAAACCGGTCACAACGAAGTCGCGCGCGTCATCTTCGACCCCTCGAAAGTGACGTACGACGAGCTGCTGAGCGTTTTCTGGGAGAGTCACAACCCGACCCAGGGCATGCGCCAAGGCAACGACGCCGGCACGCAGTACCGCTCGGGCATCTACACGATGAGTAACGCGCAGCAGGAAGCCGCGCTCGCGTCGCGCACGGCTTATCAGGCCGAGCTGAGAGCGGCCGGGCACGGCGACATCACCACCGAGATCTTGCCGGCGCCGGAGTTCTACTTCGCCGAGGACGACCACCAGCAGTACCTGCACAAGAACCCGGGTGGGTACTGTGGGCTGGGTGGCACGGGCGTGAGCTGCCCGGTGGGCGCGAATGGAATGCCGCTGAAGGGCTAGGAGCCTCCCGGGGCTCTAGCGAGGCTCCGCCAAAGGGCTAGCGCGCGTTGCGCCCGTCGGGGGCTGCGTCGCTAGCTCGCCGAGCGCACGATGCGAATGCACACGACGCGCCCACTAATCTCAAGCCCGTCGCCGGCGACCAGATCGCCAATCGCCAGCGGCTCGCCGTTGACCACGCTGTGCTCGGCGAGTCCTACCAGCACGCCCGACACCCTCCCCTGCTCAACGACGCTTACGTCTGCGACGAATCGATCACGTCGCACCATGATGTTCAACGCCTCGACCCGGCCATCATGGAGGGTGCCAAACACCGAGGCTTCCCCGGGGAACTCGAGCAGCTCGCCCGCCCGAGCAAGTCGATGCGCCTCGCCACCGACGAGCAGCTCAAGCGAGCGGCCTCGGAAGAGCACGAGAGTGCGGTCGATGTTTGGAAACGTCGAGAAGGGGCCGCTGCCATCAATGCTCGCGACGGACACACGCCAGTCGAACGACTCAATTGTTGCGCCTGCAGGTTCGGTTAGGAGCGCCCGTGTTCGGCCACCACCATTCTTCCACGGCGTGACGGGTTGGTCGGTGCGGTTGAGTCGAAACAAGGGCGCATCATCTGCAAGGGGCTACCGCGCACGTGGCGGTGGGGGGTCGGCCGTCGTGCTCAGGTCCCACGTGCCGCGCTGAACGGCGCGCTGTCAATCAGCCTGCGCGCTCAGCGGCACGCAATGCGCGCGCTGCGCAGCCCCCAATCCAGTGTGCGGATTCAGGGCAGGCAGACGCCGCCCGAGAGTGCGGCCGCAACGGACCCAGCCGACCCGACACTCGCCACCACATCGGCGACTTCGTCGCAGGTACTCACTGTGCATGAGTTCCCATCATCCACTGCGGGCGCGATGCCCATCATGCAGCCCACGTGCGGGTCACGGATCTCGGCGCCGTTACACCAGAGACCATGATCGCAGCTGCAAGGCGTGCAGTCTGGCCCCCACTTATCCGTCGAGCATGTCGAGCACGTCGACACGCACACACCAGCGACCTCGTCGCAGAGCTCGCGGAAACACTCATCATCTGTCGTACAGGTCTCGCCGACGGCGGGGTCGCCGCCGAGCGTGCTTGGATCGGTGCCGATGAGGCAGCCGCGCGCCGCGAAGCGATAACCGTTGTAGCCAACCGACGGCGTAACGGAGGTACTCTCCGCCTGCGTGTACCGTAGCCGTACGCCGAGGTTGCTCTCCACTGGGACGTCCGCGCAGAAGGCGCCGAGCGTGGTGTACGGGAACTCCTCTGGCTGGCAGCACGCCGTTGGCGTCGCGCCGATGGTCGCCGGGTCGGTGGTGAGAACAACGATTTCGAGAACACCGCGAGATGTACGGATCGGACACCACAGCGCCTGCTGAGATTCCCGCTGCTGCGAGTCGTCCAACAGCGGCGTCTCGTCGATCGCGGCGCATGCGGAGAGCGCAAGAGCGCAAGAGCTAGCCCCAAAAAAGTACAAAAACGAACGCAGGTCATGATC
>JBLFZA010000258.1:0-6590 GCA_047610025.1 Bradymonadia bacterium
GTCGGCCGTCTCTATCAGGCCCTTCTTCGCCGCGTCCGCGTCCGCGTCCGTAAATGCGCCCTTCTCGTGCCCAAAGAGCTCCGCCTCGATCAAGTTGCTCGGCAGCGCCGCGCAGTTCACGTGCACCAGAGTGTTGGCGAGGGCAGATTCCTGCGCAATAAGCCGCGCGTAGTGCCCCTTGCCGGAGCCAGTGTTCCCGCGAGTCAGCACGGGCGCAGTTGAGCGGCGCAGTCGGGCTAGCTCGCTCTCAACGGCCGTCGCCTCGATCGACCCGAAGTCGTCGTCGCTCGCGATGCGAGGGCCCACCTCCAAATTGCGCAGCACTGCGTGCTCGCCACTCGCGCGTCTGTCCGCCAAGGTCAGCTGGTTGCTCTCGCGCCGCCCGATCGTCAGCGAAGCGCAACGGCACGACGGAGGCCTGGCCCTCAGGGCCGTACACAAAGACGCGCGCCAGCGTGAGGTCGTTGCCCGTCAGAAGGCGTGCCGGCATCGTGTCGTTCGACATTCGCTCAGGGAACTAGATGAGGTGGAGGCCCGCTTCTAGCATGGTCGACGGTGCTTCTCTATGGACGCGTGGCGACGAATATCGCGCCGCCACTCTGCGCGCCGCTATCGTCGGATGTACTGGCGATCGCAGCCGTGTCGCCGAGCAGCGCAACGCGGTAGCCGAACCCTTGTTGGGTCTCGTCGGTGGGGGGCTGCCAGTGCACGCGTTCGCTCCATTCGCCGTCGTCGAGGCTGAAGAGGTACGCACCGCCCGTTGCGCGCGCGCCGTTCTCTTCGAGCAGCGCGCCGACGAGCAGGTTAGGCGGGTCGAGCGCCACAGCAGCACCAAACTCGTGGTGCAGGTCGGTCGCACTGCCGGTGAATGACGCGGTCTCGCTCCATTCGCCGCCCTCGAACTCGAAGATGCGCACGGTGCCCGTGAGGTTGATGCCCCAGCTCCCCGGTGCACCGACGGCCAGCATGTCTCCGCGTAGCGAGATCGACCGGCCCATGGCGTCGTAGTCTTGTGCGTTCGCTGGCGTCAGTCGCCCGGAGAGAATCCACGCGCCGTCGTCGCGGCGGTCGAAAACGTAGGCAACGCCGTGTGCGGCAATCACTTCGCCACCCAGCGTGCCGCCAAAGGTGTTGTCACCGATGGCAATTCGGTCACCGTCGAGCGAGAGCGAGCGACCAAAAGCATCGCCGCCGTTGTCCGGTGAACGCAAGACGGCGGCAGGCTCCCATTCCCCGTTTGTTCGTTCGAGAATCCAAACAATGTCGTCGCCCACTTGGGAACCACGCGATGCTGCAGAAACCGCAATGCGGCCATTGTTGATGTCGATGGCGCTTCCGAAGTTGTCAGCGCCTTCATCAGAGGTGGGCGGGCTTTCAATGCGCGCACTCTCTCGCCACTCTCCGTCAATGCGCTCAAACACGTACACGCGACCCGGGTCGCCGGGGAAATCGACGGCGCCGGCGACGACCACGTCGTCTTCGTAGGCGACGGACACCGCCATGCTGAGCTGCTGAGATGGGTCACTTGGCCGCAGCGAGGCCTCTTCGACCCATTGTGTCTCGCCGGGCGCCTGCGTGAACACGGTCACGCGGCCAACGAAGTTCATTTCGTCGCCGGGGTCGCTCGAATTGTCGCCGACGACGAGCACGCGCGTGCCATCGCTCCTCAGACCCATATCGAGCGCCTGCCCGACCTGCGCGAGCGGCTCAATGTCGGCGGGGAAGAGCACGGCGAGCCCGCCCGCCCCGCTGGGCCAGGGCGTGCTCGGCACGGGGACCAGCGCGTCGGTGGCCGCGTCTCCGCTGCTTGCGTCGAGGCTGTCGCCGTCGTCAGCGCCGGTGTCGCTGTCGTCGAACGCTCCGGAGCGGCTATCGTTGCAGCCGCTTAGGCACGCGGCCGCGAGTAGAGCGGTCGCGAGTAGAGCGGTCGCGAGTGGTCGGGTCATCATGGCAAATCGTTCGAGCTGGGTTTGGGGCGCGTTGGTAGCGTAGCAAGGGTTGGTGTTGAGGGCGAATCGGGGTTGGGGCGTTGGGGTGGCGCTGGGGTGGGTGGCGTTGGCGTACGGATGTTGTGGCATCGGGGGAGACGCGCCGGTCGCATGGCGTCCGAACTAGCAGAGCGTGAAAATCAAGATGCTGATCGTGGCGCTTCGGGTGTTGCCGCCGGAGTCGGTGACCGTGGCGCGCAGTGTGTGTGTCGTACCGAAGCAATCGCCGAAGAGGCGGGTGTCGAGCGTTGTGCCGTTGCCGAGGAAGGCGGGCTGCCACTCGGTGGCGTCGGTCGACCAGTTGATGTCCGTGAGTGTGCCGTCTTCGTCGTCGCTCGCCGTCGCCGTGAGCTGAATGTCGTAGTAGAACGCGCCGGCGCCGTCGTCGAAGCCATCCCAGAAGAACTCGGAGTCGTCGGCCGGGCTCGTGATGATCACACGCGGTGGCAGGTCGACAGGGGGCGCGTCAATTGTGAGGCCGATGCTGTCCGTACCGGTTGCACCGCCGGAGTCCGTGCCGGTCAGCGTGATTGTGTGTGCACCCTCACTGAGCGCGGAGAACGTGAGGTTGATGCCGGTGCCGAGCGTGCCGTCGAGGTCGCTGCTCCAGCTCATGTCGCCGTCCGTGAGCGAGTTGCCTAGCTCGTTGGGGTCAAAGCTCGAGCCCCGGAAGGCGACGTCTTCACCAAAGAAGAAACGTGCACCCGTGTCCGGCGCCACGATGTCGACAACCGGTCGCGTGTTGTTGATTGTGAGCCGTACGACCCGCGTTGTTCTGGTGCGATCGGAATCAATTGCGTTGGCACGAATGACATGCGGGCCGGGCGAGAGCGTCGAGATGGTTAGTGGGCTGCCGACGCCAAGCTCGCCATCCACGTCGCTCGTCCAGGTCAGCTCAAGCGGGCCATCTTCGTAGTCGTCCGCGACGCCGCGGAAGGTGACGCCCGGCAGCCCGCCGTTGAAGCTGCTGCCTTCGCTCGGGGCCTCGATCTCGACGAAGGGCGAGAAGGGCCCGCCGAGTGCGTCGCGCACCGCATCGCGCACATTCACGTAGCGCGCGACTTCGGCGCTAGGGCTGTCGGTGCGCGCAAACTCAGAGAGGCGCGCTTCGACATCATCTGCCGACGCGCTGGGGTCGGCCGCCCAGATGAGGGCCGCGGCGCCGGCGACGAAGGGCGACGAGAAGCTTGTGCCGTTGATCGACCGGGCTTCGTCCGCGACGTTGTCTGGGTCTGGCCCCACCCACACGGTGTATGGGCCGTAGATGTCCACGTGCTCTTCGCCGAAGTTCGAGTTTCCAGCGCGCGCGATGCTGTCTCTGCCTAGCCCGCCTACGCAAATGACACCCGCGTTCTCGCACGGCGTGTGCCACGTGTGTTCCCAGCAGATGCCGAGGAAGCAGTTCTCGTCGTCGACGTCGATGCCGGCGTTCCCAGCCGAGGCGAAGATCAAGACGCCAGCTTCGCGCGCAATCAGGGTGGTCAACTCGAAGGGCCATACGCTGAACCCGAGAACACCGGGAACCGGAGCGCCGTAGCTCATGTTCAGCACGTCTGCTCCGGCTGCGCTGGCGACGACGATAGCGCTGATCGACGTGAAGAAGTCGTAGTAGGTGTAGACATACATCGGGTTCGCGATCGGCCCGGCGGGCCCGGCTGCACCGTCGCCATTATCAGGCAACCCAAAGGCGGCGACCGCCACGTTGGTGCCGTGCCAATCACAGCTGCCCCCACCGCAGCTGCCCAAGCTCGACTGACCGTCGATGTCCAGAATGAAGGGCACGTTCGAAAACTCGAATCCAGGCCCGAGGTCGCCGCCGAGCTCATAGCCCATGTCCAGAATTGCGACGTCCACGCGGTTCTCGAGCCGGCCTGCGAGCTCGATATCGCGCCACGCGCCGGTCACCCCGAAATCTTGGGTCGAGCCGTCCGCGAGGTGCGGCCAGTTGAAGGCGTTGCGGCTGTAGCCGTCGAGGTCTCGTCCGTTGGCGGCTTCGTTGCTCACGCCGTCAATGAACTGCGCATCGCTCTGGCCGATCCAGTTCAGTCCGACCTGCATACCCCCATCCCGCTCGGGCGAGGCCTCGGCCGTCGCCGTTGCGATGAGCGCCAGCCCGGCCTCCGAGCTTACGCTGTACTCTCCGGCACCCTGCATGCCGAGCGCGCCGAGGCTCTCGGCGAGCGCGTCGACCTCGTCGGTTGGGGTGTCGATGCGCACCAAGTAGATGGTCGGCAGGCCCGGCAGCGCGTCGGAGTCTGGCGTGACGTCGGCGATGACTTCGCCGTCCCAGCGCTCAAGGAGGGCGTTGAGTCCGTCTGTGTCGCTTGTTGCGACGATAAGCTCGTTCTCGACGAACTCCGCGCCGCGGCCCTCGGAGTCCTCGAAGCGCGCGACGGGTCGCTCGTCTCCGCCGTCGAGCGCGGGGTGGCTCGCGCGCTCGGGGACCAATGTGTCGTCGACGACGAAGGTGGCGGTGAGCTCGCCGCTGGTGTCCGTCGTGTCGTCGTCGGTGTCCCCAGCCTCCGCGTCGCCCGTATCCGCGTCGCGCTCGCCGGTGTCGTCCGAAGTGTCGTCATCGGTGTCCGTGTCTGCTGTGGCGTCCTCCGACCCATCGAGGTCGCCCGCGTCCGCGTCGCTTTCTGGCGCATCGCCGCTCGCATCGTTGGTGACGTCGTTCTGCACGTCAGGGGCGATGATGGGGGAATTGGAGCTATCGTCACCGCACGCGGCAAGCACGATCGCATAGACGAACAACGCAAAGACGGGAGTCTTCATCGTAGACCTTCTGCAGGGGTAATCACTGGATACGCTAATCGTGCTCCGATTTTTTTGGCGCGTCAATTGGGGAATCTCCTGGGTGGGGAGGGTTGGGCTGGGTGGCGGGGCGTCGTGGGGGATGTTGTGGCGTGGGTGGCGTGGGCGTTGCATTGGGGGCAGGCGCGCCGGTCGCCTGGCGACCGGCGTCGGGGAAGTTTTGGCGTGGCTCGGTGGTGGGTTGGGGGCTACCACCATGATGACCCGGGACGTCGAGGTGCAACCCGACGCAGGCCGGCTCAGACGGCCTGTACGTTTGCCTTGGTCCTTCGGGACATCTCGTGGTCGACTCGCGGAGCATCAATGCAGTCGATCGGAGATGTCTTGGCGTGGCGCGTTGGTCGGCGGAACGCGATGTTTCGGGACGGGTCGATAGGCGTCGGGCGAGGCACGGCCTCGCCCCTGAGAGGCCCGAACTTCCGCAGCGCTTCGGTAGGTCGGGCGTCCTACGCCCCACCATACTCAAACAAGCAGCGCGTCACCGGCACACCCACATCGAGTAAGACATACAAGTAGTACGTCTCGCCATCGACTAGCGCGGGTGCATCGCCACTCTCCGGTACCCGCTGATCTGACCCGTCCCGCGTTGCGCCATACGCGACGCCGCTCGCAACCGGCGTACCCGTCGCCTGCACGTCGAGGCGCCACACGGTGCCGGTCGGCGTATCGAGGTTAGGCGGCACGCCCGGGTTGCCGGCGCCGTTCTCGAGCACATACACGTAGCGCGCGTCGCCGCCGCGCCATGTCACAGTGCCGTCCGCGCTGACGCCCTCTCCGTTGGCGCACGCTTCGGGCGCGAACACGAGTTGGTCGTAAATCGGGCCGCCGAAGGGCGTGATGCTCGATGCTTCTTCGGGCGTAATGCCACGGCGTGACATCTCGTTTTCGAGGAAGGCGCGCATGCGGTCGACGTCATTGGTGGGGATGCCGAGCGCTTCGCGATCAAAGCCGCTGTTGTCGGCCGCCGGGTAGGCGCCCAAAGAGCTCGAGTCGGCGTAGCCTGCAAACAAAGCCAAGCCAGAGTCGCTCAGTGTGTCGATCCACAGCGGCGGGTCGATGTACCAGAACGAGGGGCCCTCGGGCGCGACCTCGGTGGAGTGGCAGCACACACACCCGCATGTCGCGATTTGCTCCCGCGCCCAATCCGACTCGGCCATATACGCCGCATCGGCCAAACGCGGGTCATTCGGGTCTTCGTCGTACTCGGCGGGCAGTGGGTAGTAGGGCCGCTGCGTGAGCACGGTCTCGCACGCTCCGGTGTCCGCGAAGGACTCGCCCGGCTCAGTACAGCCGCTGATCGCGACGCGTGTGCAGACCTCGCCGTCCGCCGTGCTGCCTTCGCCTTCCGGCACGTTCACGCACTCTGTGAAGGGTTGCAGGAAGACGCCGCTCGTGATGGGGCCGGGGCCGGGGCCAGTGCCGCCGCAGACAGGCTCAGGAATGAAGGTGCCGCCGCCGAAAGTCTCGCAGCCGAGCACTGCGCCGGCGCATGCGCTCTCCTCGCTGCCCGCGAATTGCAGCAGCACGCCTTCCTCGCCCTCGATGATGCACTCGCCGATGATTGGGCTGAGGTCGCACGCGAAGTCGAGTGTGAACACGCCAGTATCCGCGCCCGGGAAGGGCGTCTCGCAGTCCTCAGTTGCGGACTCTGCTGTCCACGCCGTGCCGGTGTATGTTTTGCACTCTTCCGCCCCGCCGAAGGGGTTGGTGTACACGCACGATGCCAAGGCCGGCTCGGGGCCCATGTCGACGTCTTCCACCGTGTCGGTGCCCGCGTCTGCCTCGATG
>JBLFZA010000259.1:0-6567 GCA_047610025.1 Bradymonadia bacterium
GCGAAGCGCCGTCTGTCGCGTCATTCGCTGCAGACGTTGTCCGGGTCCTTCGGGAGACCTTCTCGCTGGGCGCCCCGCCCTCCTAGTCGCCGCCCTCCTAGTCGCCGTCTGAGCGGACCCCACCGCTAGTCGGTGTCGACTGTCATCTTAGAGATGGGCTTCTAGCGCGCTCCACAGGCGCTGGGCCACCTCGTCAACAGAGCCGAGCCCGTCGACATAGAGCACTCGCTCCGGTCGCCGATCGATGGCGTCCGAAAAACGTGCGCGCACTCCCTTCAGTGTCTCGAGCTGTTCGAAGAGCTCGACGGCTGCGCCACGGTTGCCAATGCGCTTCACGGCATCTTCCGCGGGCACATCCACGAAAATGACGAGATCCGCTGTGCGGGCGTTGCGATTAATCTCGACGACCCAGTCCATGTCACACTCCCCCCCTTGGTAGGCCAACGAGGAGTGAACGTAACGGTCGCTGAGCACAATATCGCCACGTTCAAGCGCGGGCTCCACGACGTCAACAACATGGTCCAAGCGGTCCGACGCAAAGAGCAGCGCGAGCGCGTCGGGCGCAACTCGGTCTCCCGCTTGGGTGACCACGCGCCGACGCAACGCCTGGCGAATCAACACTCCGATGGGGCCCGTGGATGGTTCGGCCGTCTGTGTGACGCCTCGACCGCGCTCGCGCAGTCGCGCTGCCAGCAGCGAAAGCTGCGTGGTGGTGCCGGCGCCGTCGAGTCCTTCTATCGCAATAAACATAGGCTACATTTCAGCACGAGGCGGAGACTTTGTCACGCAGGAGGCGGTCTCTTTCGTAGTCCGTCGCGCGTCGGCCACTTGACGCACTAGATCCTCGCTGTTACAACCTCCGCCCCGCGAACAATCGCGGATCGCGCGTGGCGCCGTCCGAGGCCCACCAACGGACTACTAGGAGACGCTTTCTCATGTCGATGAACCGAAACGAGCCAGAGCAGCTCGGCCCAATCGAAATCAAAGTCGAAGGCAGTGTCGAGCGTGCCATTGGTCGCTTGAAGCGAACCATGGCCCGCGAGGGCGTGCTCAAAGAAGTGAAGAACCGCCGGCACTACGAGAAGCCGAGCGTGAAGGACAAGCGTAAGCGCATGGAAGCGGAGCGTCGTCGGCGGCGTGCTGTCCGCGCGGCTCGCCGTAACAACCGCAACTAAGGCGGCTCAGAATTTTCGCGGGGCCTCGGCTCCGCGTTTTTCGTTTTTGCGCTTCGGAAGCTCGGGGAGGGCTGGCGAGGCCACTTCGGAAGCTCGGGGAGGGCTGGCGAGGCGCTTCGGAAGCTCGGGGAGGGCTGGCGAGGCGCTTCGGAAGCTCGGGGAGGGCTGGCGAGGCAGACGGCTCGGCGGCGCGGGCTGCCTGAGGCTGCCCGCAGCTGCGGAGAGCGAGGTCTCCCGGGACTCGGAGACGGATTGGAGGAGACGTGCCGGGACGCTTCGGCAGTTCGGGAAGAACCGGCGAGGCATCGAGACGGGGTGGGGAGGTGTGACGAGACGCTTCGGCAGCTCGGCGAGAGCTGGCGAGGCGCTTCGACGACCCTGCCTATCGCTAGCGTGCCATCTCAGTGGCGCGCATCTCACGGATCACCGTGACGCGGATCGAGCCGGGGTAGGTCAGCTCGTCTTCGATGCGCCGTGCGATGTCGCGCGAGAGCATCGCCGCTTGGTCGTCGTTCACCTTGTCGTTGGCGACGATGACGCGAATCTCGCGACCGGCCTGGACAGCGAATGACTTCTGCACGCCAGGGAAGGACTCCGAAATGCGCTCGAGGTCCTCGAGACGCTTCACGTAAGACTCAAGGATCTCGCGGCGTGCACCAGGGCGTGCGCCGCTCAGAGCATCGCCCGCCATCACGAGGTGTGCGATGACACTCGCCGCCTTGATCTCCTCGTGGTGAGCGCCAACGGCGTTCACGATGATGTCGTCCTCGCCGTACTTCTTGATGAAGTTCGCACCGACAATTGCGTGGCCGCCCTCGTCGGACTGGTCCATTGCCTTGCCGATGTCGTGCAAGAAACCTGCGCGGCGAGCCAGCTTGATGTTGAGCCCAAGCTCGCCGGCCATGAGGCCACACAGGAACCCCACCTCGATGGAGTGCGCCCACATGTTCTGCCCGTACGACGTGCGGTACTTCAGGCGACCCATGTAGCGCAGAATCTCCGGGTGTAGACCGGTGAGACCCAGCTCGAAGGCCGCTGCTTCGCCCTGCTCCTTGCTGTGCTTGTCCATCTCCTTTGAGGTCTTCGCGACGACCTCTTCGATGCGTGACGGGTGAATACGGCCATCCGCCATTAAGCGCTCAAGCGACAGACGCGCGATCTCACGGCGAACCGGGTCGAACGCGCTCAGGATGATCGCTTCGGGCGTGTCATCGATGATGAAGTCGACGCCGGTCGCCGCTTCCATCGCGCGGATATTCCGCCCTTCTCGACCGATGATGCGGCCCTTCATATCGTCGCTGGCGAGGTTCACGACGGAGACCGTTCGCTCCGTCACGTACTCACCTGCGTAACGTTGAATCGTAACAGCCAGGATCTTCTTGGCTCGCTTGTCCGCCTCTTCGAGCGCCGACTCCTCAATCTCGCGGGCTTTTCGAGCCGCGTAGAGTTTGGCGTCTTCGGTGATGCGCTCAATGAGCTCGGCCCGAGCGTCCTCTCGCGAGAGGCCTGCGATCTCCTCTAACTTGCCGTCGAGCTCGCCTTCCCGAGTCTCCAAGGTCTGCGTGCGCGAGGTAAGCGACTGCTCGCGGCCCTGCATCGCTCGCTCTGCGGAGGAGACTTCGTTCTGCTTGCTATCGAGGCTGGAGGCTCGCTCATCGAGCTTCTCCTCACGCTTGGTGAGGCGAGACTCTACCTTGTCGAGTTCACCACGCCGGCTGCGTGCCTTGTGTTCGGCGTCCTTCTCGGCATCGAGACGGATCTTATCGGCATCAAGCGCCGACTGCTTCTTAGTGGCGGAGGCTTCCGCGTCAGCATCAGCGAGCAGCTTCTTCGCGCGCTCCCGACCTTCGGCTTCCGCCTTTGACTGGAGGTCTTCGACCTCCTTCTTCGCGCTACCAGATCCGAACATGTAGCCAGCTACCGCGCCAACTATGAGGGCGATGACCGCCGCCGCATACACCATGTTAATCGCTCCTCGGCGTGTCCCGCAGAGCGGGCCAACAGCCGGTTTCAGTCACAATAAAGTCGAGGGGTTGATCGTGGTCCTCTGAGGGCACACGATCGACGCGCTGGCAGTCATAACAGATCCCGATCCGGATGGCTTGCGTTGGCGACGCGGCGAACCAGCGATCATAGTAGCCTCCCCCGTAGCCGAGCCGGTTCCCATTCGCTGCGAAGACGAGGCCGGGGACCAGTACTGCGACGATGCTGCTCGCAGCTACCTCGTCGTCTGTTTCTGGGTCGGGCTCCGAGATGTTCCAGGCGCCAACTCGAGTTGGACCCGCGGGGGAAGCAACGAAGCGCATCTCCCGACCTGATACGATAGGCAAGCAGACGTGCTTCCACCCTTGCGCCTCCGCCCAAAGCCGCGCGGCGGCGGGCTCTGTTCCAAAGGGCGAGTAAGCGGCGACCCATCCGCCAGCGCAGCGTGCCTTGGTCAATCGGCGAAGATGCGCCATGATCGCCGCATCGGCTGCCGCCCGCACATCGTCAGTAATCGCCGCGCGCACCGCCTTCGCCCACGCTCGCAGCTCGATCCGAGACGCGTCGGAGGGCCTATCCAGCGCTCGACGCGTCCTTGAGGAACTCAAGAGCACCCTGCGAATGTCCAAGCGCTGTACGCCTCAGGCGCTCTAACTCTTGCTCAGCTTCGAGCTTCTCGCGCCGCGCAACTTCCAGCTCCTGCGCGAACGAGAGCGCCGCGAGCATGTTGATCTTATGCTGAGGCGCGGTCTTCGCACCACCTCGGATGGCGCTGAGCCGTTCCTCAACGACGCGCGACAGCTCGGTAAGCTGGTCATCGCTGGCGTCGGTGTGAATTCCGATCTTCTCGCCAGCGATATTCAGGGTGACAGGTCGGACGCTCATATCGCAGCCAAAGCGGGGTTCTGCAGGCGGGTCTTAGAAGATAGAGGTTAGGGTGAGGCAGCGAACAGGTCAAGTTGGGTCAAGTTGGGTCAACTCTCACTTGACAGCGCAATATCTTTGGACTTATTGTCCGCGCCCACGCTGGTCTAACGGGTCGTTAGCTCAGTTGGTAGAGCACTGGACTTTTAATCCAATGGTCGCCGGTTCGAGCCCGGCACGACCCACTGAATCATTTTCGTAAATTGTTCGTTTCCAGGTAACCCGACCCGTTCGTCTAGAGGCCTAGGACGCCACCCTTTCACGGTGGATACACGGGTTCGAATCCCGTACGGGTTACCTCGGCAAACCCCTCTGATTTCGGTCAGAGGGGTTTCGTCGTTTTGGCGACCGCGTCTGAACCCGCATGGCAATCTGCGATGATCGTGCACACGCGAGCCGCACGGCTTGGCGAGCGACGCTCGCTGCGCGTACGTTAAGGTCTCCCCGAGCCTGCGCTCCGACGCAGTCGCCCCACGTCCTCACGCTCCCGCCTAATGCTACGATCCATCGTCGTGCTCGACGCCAACCCCGCCAACCCCGGCGACCTGCCCTGGAACGCGCTCGAAGCGCTCGGCGACCTCACCGTGCACGCGAGCACCGCGCCCGACCAGACCTGGGAGCGAGCCGGCGAGGCGGACGTCATCGTCACCAATAAGGTGCGTCTCGACGGCACATTCTTCGCGCGCGGCCCGAAGGCGAAGCTGGTCACAATCTTGGCCACCGGTACCGACACCGTTGATCTCGATGCGGCGAAGGCAGCCGGGGTCACCGTGTGCAACGTGCCCGCGTACAGCACGATGTCCACCGCGCAGATGACGCTGGCGCTGGTGCTTGAGCTCACACAAGGCGCCGGCGCGCACAGCGCTGGGGTACACGCCGGCGAGTGGGCGAGGCGCACGACCTCGTACTGGCACTCACCGCTCATCGAGTTGGCAGACAAGCAGTGGACAGTCGTCGGCTTTGGCGCCATCGGTCAGGCTGTCGGGCGGATAGCGTCGGCACTTGGCTCGAGGGTCGTGGCGGCTCAGTTGCCTGGGCGCGAGAGCCCCGAACGCGATGGCGTGCCGCGCGTGCAGTGGGCAGACGCATGGCAAAGCGCTGATGTCGTCAGCGTGCACCTGCCGCTCACACCCGATACGAGGCGCATTGTTGGCGCGCGGGAGATGGCGTGGCTCGGTTCGGAGGGGCTACTCGTCAACACCGGACGCGGCCCTCTCGTGGATCCCGTCGCCGCCCGCGCTGCGCTAGACGCCGGCACTCTCGGTGGATTTGCGACCGACGTGCTCGATGTGGAGCCTCCACCGGCTGACCACGTGCTCTACGGCGCGCCGCGCTGCGTGATCACCCCGCACATCGCGTGGTGCACTCGCGAGGCGCGCACGAGACTGCTCGACGCCACGGCAACCAACATTGCATCCTACTTCGCCGGTCAGACAACAAACGTCGTCGCCGCGCCGTAGAACGAACACCTCGCCCTCTCTCGAACGCCGCAAAAACGGTGCGCATGAGAACCCGCAACGGCCTGATACGATCCGCACTACGCCTTCCGGCCGAGCGCTCGGCGTCTCGCGTTGATGGTCTGTCGTAGCGGTGCTACCCGCAGAGCTCCATCTCATGAACTCTGCGGTAAAATGCGCATCCTCCACACATCTGACTGGCACCTCGGGGCGAAGCTCCAACAGGTCGACCTCGCCGAAGAGCACGAGCTGTTCTTCGAATGGTTAGGCAAAGCGCTGGTGGAGCACGAAGTCGATGTCTTGGTCGTCGCGGGCGACGTGTTCCACTACGCGCAACCATCCAATGCTGCGCAGTCCATGTACTACGGATTCCTTGCCTCGTGCCGGGGCATCGCGTCGCTGAAACAGATCGTAATCGTCGCAGGCAATCACGACTCGCCGTCGGGTATCGACGCGCCGAGTCAGGTGCTCGGTGCGCTGAACGTGCACGTTGTGGGCGCCCTGCCCCGTGAGGATGACGAGCTGGATCGATGCCTCGTACCGGTGTGCGCTGACGGTGGCCAAGTCGAACTGGTCATTGCCGCTGTCCCTTACGTGCAAGAAGCAATGTTGGGCATCGAGCTCGGCGACCGCAGCGAGGCTAAGCTGCAACAGGCCTACGCTGACGCGTTCCAACGACTGTATCGAGACTTGGCGGATCGGGCATCGAGCGCGTACCCCGGCGCTGCACTTATCGCGACCGGACACCTCACCGCGTATGGCAAGGCCAAGGGACAAGGGCCGCAAACCGGCGACTACCATACACCGCTCCACCGAAGCGCACAGCTCGGCCACGCGGGCGCGGGCGAGATCCAAGGGCAGAATGAGGGAAACGGGGCTGACACGCTCGACGGGTCCGAACGACTGAGCATCGGCACGCTCGACGCGCTCTCCCCAGACATCTTTGACACCCGCTACTCGTACGTCGCGCTGGGGCATATTCACCGGCCGATGCCCGTCGCTGGCAGGCGCCACATCCGGTACAGCGG
>JBLFZA010000260.1:0-6554 GCA_047610025.1 Bradymonadia bacterium
GGTTATGCCATCCAGCAAGGGCCGATCAGGATGAGTTTGATCTCGAAGGTGCACCGTGCAGAAGTGTGTACTTTGAATTCGGTCCACGTCGTCCGTGAACGAGTAACGTAGGACATACCAACCCTCTTCGAGCGTACGCGGACCCGCGCCCGCTTCTGCATTGGCAATGAATCTATCTGGCACGAACGAGCGGACCACAGAGACCCGAGCCTCATCGTAAGCTTCCCACCCGTCGTTCTCGAAGACGGGATTGCCAGCACCATCATCCACTTGAATGCCATCCGGGCCGAGCTGTGGTAGGATCAGGTAGTCCCTCATACACCTGCCCGTCAGCGGATTTCCTTCGTCATCGACTGCTTCTGGCGGGCAAGTGCGCCACGGCGGCATGTCTTGCGGCCCGCTGTAGTTCTGACTTACATCAACCCACTCACCACTCGGGAGTCTGACCTCAACTGCGTCGAGATCTCCGCCAGGGTTGAGCAGCTTCGGCATTCTGATGTTGAAACCGCCAAGGAGCTGTGCTGCTGCGTCCTGCTGAAATCCGTCAGCGCCGCCGAAGCTTTGCCATTGCAGAGGCCGACGGCCAAGGGCGCAAGATGAAAAAAAGTCTGACTCGTTTCGACTCGCCCCAGTCGAATCCGAATCCCTGTCCCAGTTTCGTCGATCGTCTGGGTGCCGGCCGTCCGGCGGTGTCTCGATGCCGGCACGATCTTCCGCAACGAACTGAGGTGGCGGAAACACATCGCCAGCTTCTAGCCGTTCCCTAAGACCAGGCCCTGTCGCAGAATACAGGCCGGGACCAGCGACCAGAAAAGAGCCATCGGTGGGCGACGCGACAACCGGGGTCATGAACTCCAGCTGCGCCGGCAGGGGTAAGGATACGTGCCGATACAGTCGGGCATCCGCCGCACCGGGGCGTACCAGATTCCCAAAACCATCCACCCAGTTGGCGGTGAAAGGCACAATTGTGTTTGGCTGTACTGAGAATGCGTCCCCGAAATCCACCAACAGACTGTGTTCGATCCCGGGCCGTACTTCCACGCTACTCGGGCGTTGCATCTCTTGAGCGGCCGTTCCTGACTCACAGAAGAGTTCAATTCGCCCGGCAGCGGTAGCGACGAATCTGGACTCGCCCAACGCCCGGACGCCTGGAGACTCCGACACGGCAAAGAGTAAATGCCCCGACGTCCTGACGTCATGCAAATCATATCCCGCACACACGACCTCAAACGGAACGCCCGCTTGAACGTGTGTCCCCTGTAAGAGCGCTGCTTCGGTACGGACTGGCGCTCCTCCAACCGTACTCCTCATCGTGTCAGCGACAAATTCACCCGAAATGCAGGAGAGTGAAACATCGCCATGTTCGGTCACTTGATACGTGCCACCGTTCACGTGTTGAACGGGGCCGCCCAGTACCGAAACCACCTGGGGAGAGATTAGTGGCACCCATAGCCCCTCGCCCACGTCGCCTAGACATGCTGGAACAACCCGTTCGCCCGGCGCAAGCGTCTCCGGGAGCAGGGCTTCTAACTCCAAGAGTTTCAATTCAGCGGGGGCACTTATCAAGATCTTCTGGAGCATGACCAATTGCTCCGCGCAGAAGACCCCCACTTCGATTTCCGACTCGCCTTTAACCAGTTCCGAAACCTGGAAGCCGCGCTCAATCAGCTCAACTGGCAAACCGTTCACATGCACCCGGTCTGCGCAGACTCCGGTAACATCGCCGAGGATTGTTACCGCGGAATGTGCCGTCACCAATCGACCTGAGCCGCTCTTCGCAAACGTAAGGCCATCTCCGTTGGCCAGCACCAGCACATCGAGTCCAACTAGGTCATTGGAAAACGATTGAGACCGTTGGCTGTTCTCGCCACACCCGACGACCATCAACCAACAAAGGAACGAAGGAACGAAGGAACGAAGGAACGAAGGAACTGTCATGAAACCCCAATGGCGAGCGATACGCGTTTGTAAGTCTACTATCCAGTTACCTCACTGCCGTCAATCAGCTCAGCGCTTAGCAGCTGGAGGAGTCGAGTAGGCCGTGGATCTCGTAGGGCTTTGAGGTGACCACGATGATGAGTCGGCGCTGCAGTGCAGCGTCGTCCAGGACACGGCAGTATCTTCCTTCGTTAACCGCGTCCTGGACTTTAGCTAGCTATCTAGAGTGTTCGTTCGTCTTGCGTGAACGCTGTTTCATCAACCCAGAACACTGGCGAGTTGGCAACTCAGCGGTGTTTCGAAACGTCGCCGCGTCATCCAACCCACCCCATCATCTTGTCTAGATCGCGTCGATGATCGCGTTCAGCGTTGCGCTGGGCCGCATGGCGGCTTCCGCCTTCGCGTCGTCGGGCATGAAGTAGCCGCCGATGTCCATCGCCGGGCCTTGTGCCCCGTTCAGCTCGCTGATGACGGCCTCTTCAGCCGCCGCCAGCGTCGCTGCCAGCTCCGTGAACGTCGCCTTCAGCGCCGCGTCACCGCTCTGCTCCGATAAGGCCTGTGCCCAATACATGGCGACGTAGAAGTGGCTGCCACGGTTGTCGAGTTCACCGACCTTCCGCGACGGCGACTTGTTTGTGAGCAGGTACTCGGTGGTTGCCTTGTCGAGTGTTTGGCCGAGTATGGCGGCTCGTTTGTCACCGGTACGGTCAGAGATGTGTTCGAAGGAGACACCGAGCGCGAGGAATTCGCCGAGCGAGTCCCATCGGAGGTGGTTCTCCTTTTCGAACTGTTGCACGTGCTTGGGTGCGGAGCCACCGGCGCCGGTTTCAAACAAGCCACCGCCGTTCATAAGCGGCACGATGGAGAGCATCTTCGCGCTGGTACCGACCTCAAGAATCGGGAACAGGTCGGTCAGGTAATCGCGGAGCACGTTACCGGTGACGGAGATCGTGTCCTTTCCCTCGACGATGCGCTCGAGCGAGAAGAGCGTCGCGTCGGCGGGGTTCTTGATGAGGATTTCGAGGCCACTGGTGTCGTGGTTCGGCAGGTAGGCGTTTACCTTTTGGATGAGCTGCGCGTCGTGGGCGCGTGCTTCATCGAGCCAGAACACCGCGGGCACGCCGGTAGCGCGGGCGCGGGTGACGGCGAGCTTGACCCAGTCTTGCACCGGCGCGTCTTTGACTTGGCACATGCGCCAGATATCGCCCTCGGCGACGTCGTGGCTCATGAGCTCGTCGCCTGCGGCGTTCACGACACGGACGCGGCCGGCCGCCGGGATTTCGAAGGTCTTGTCGTGCGAGCCGTACTCTTCGGCTTTCTGGGCCATGAGGCCGACGTTCGGCACGCTGCCCATGGTGGTGGGGTCGAGCGCGCCGTTCGCTTTGCAGAAGTCGAAGACGGTTTGGTAGACGGCGGCGTAGCTGCTGTCGGGGATGACGGCCTTCGTCTCTTGCAGTTTGCCGTCGGCGTTCCACATGCAGCCCGAGGTGCGGATCATCGCAGGCATGGAGGCGTCGATGATGACGTCACTGGGTACGTGCAGGTTGGTGATGCCGCGGTCGGAGTCGACCATGGCGAGGCCGGGGCCGTTCGCGTAGGCCGCCTGGATGTCGGCTTCGATAGTGGCGCGTTTGTCGGCGGGCAGCTCGGCGATCTTCTCGACGAGGTCGCCAAAGCCGTTGTTTACGTCAACGCCGAGCTCATCGAAGGTGGCGCCGTGTGCGGCGAAGAGGTCGGCAAAGTATACGCGTACGGCGTGGCCAAAGATGATGGGGTCGGAGACCTTCATCATGGTCGCCTTCATGTGCAGCGAGAAGAGCACGCCGCTCTCGCGGGCCTTGTTGACCTGGTGGGTGAGGAAGGCGACGAGCGCGGCCTTGCTCATGACCGTGGCGTCGACGATTTCGCCCGCTTGCATCGCGAGGCCGCCCTTCAGGAGGGTGACGGCGCCGTCGGTACCAACGTGCTCAATGCGAACGGTGTCGGCTGAGGCGAGCGTGACGGACTGCTCGTTCGAGCAGAAGTCGCCTTTGCCCATCGTGGAGACGTGCGACGTCGAGTCGGAGGACCAAGCGCCCATCGAGTGCGGATTGCGGCGGGCGTACTCTTTGACGGCGGCGGGAGCGCGGCGATCGGAGTTGCCTTCGCGCAGCACGGGGTTCACCGCGCTGCCCTTCACGCCATTGTAGCGCTGGAGGGTGTCTCGCTCTTCGTCGGTGCCGGCTTCTTCGGGGTAGTCGGGCAGCGCGAATCCGCGTGCCTGCAGCTCCTCGATGGCGGCCTTGAGTTGCGGCACCGACGCGCTGATGTTCGGCAGCTTGATGATGTTCGCTTCCGGCGTCTTCGCGAGCGCACCGAGCTCGGCGAGGGCATCGTGTACGCGCTGCGCTTCGGGGAGCTTGTCCGAGAATGCGGCGAGGATGCGGGCGGCGAGCGAGATGTCGCGGGTTTCAACGTCAACGCCGGCTTGGCCTGCGAACGCCTTCACGATCGGCAAGAAGGAGTAGGTGGCGAGGGCAGGTGCCTCGTCGGTCTTCGTGTAGATGATGGTCGCGCTCATGCTGGCGTCTCGCGGGAAAGCGTTGGGAATCTCAATGGCAAGTTGCGGCACGCATTAGCTCAAACAGGCGCTATCGGCTAGCCTTGCCATGGCTCTCCCTTTGCCCCGACAAGCGAACGAGCAAGCCCTCATTGCCCTAGCCGGAACCGTCGTGATGAGCGAATCGGAGAATTCACCAGTGCTTGCGCGTCTTGAAGCGCTCGAAGCCGAGGTTGGCGCGCTGCGTGACGAGGTGGCGACACTCAGAGCGACCCCGCCGGCACCGGGGCCAACGACATCTGATCCCGCGCAGCATCCGTATGGCCCAGGACAATCCGCCGTGGCGGGGTATGTCCCCGGCACTCAGAGACCCGATGGATCCGCACAGCCCGGTGCTGGCCCGAATGCCCAGGGGCCGGCTGGCCAAGCGTGGTGGCCAGAGCGAACGACGCCAGGGCGAGCGAAGCCAGCGCGCACACCGCGACGGGAGCGAAAGCCCGTACCGATCGAGGACTGGCTAACGCGACTGGGCATTGTACTCGTCGTGCTCGGCGCTGCGTTCTTCCTCGCGTACGCGATCGACCAAGGGTGGGTCAGCGAGACGCTGCGACTGGTCATTGGCGCGGTGCTGGGCGCCGGGTTACTCGGGGGCGCGGTTAAGCTGCACTCGAAGCGCGAGAACTTTGGCGCGGCCTTGCTCGGCGGCGCAGTCGCGGTTTGGGCAGCGACGATCTGGACCGGCGCCAACCTCTACGGACTCATTCCAGAGACGGCCGGCACCGCGCTGCTCGCGCTCGACGTCGCCGTCGCGCTCTTCTTCGCGCTGCGCTGGAACAACACGCCCATGGCAGTGCTTGGGCTTGCGGGTGCCTACGCGATCCCCTTCGTGATTGAGGCGGAGGCGCCGAACGCGATCGGCTTCGCGGCATGGTACGTGGTGACGACGGCCCTCGCTGCCGGTATCTACGTGCGACGCACCTGGCGCGCGCTGCTGTGGACGAGCGCCGGCGCCAGCATCATTTGGTTTGTGACCGCGTCCGGCATCGGCTTCTTCGACGGCGACATGGTGGTCGCGGGCCTGCTGATGACCTTTGGGGCGTGGACGGTGTTCGCGCTCGTGCCGGCCATCCGCGCGTTCCTGATTGGAAGCAGCACGACCTCTGACATCGCGGGCCTCAGCGCGCTGAGCTGGCCGATGAGCGTCGCCACGACATGCGGCGCGCTAGGCGCCGTCGACAGGTGGAGCAGCTTCGCTGTCGTCGCCGCATTTGCGCTGGGCGCGATCGCGCTGACGGCCGGCTGCACGCTGCGCAGGCTCGAGCGCCTGGCAGCCGGCCACGCCCTCGGCGCCTCCGTGCTCGTCGTGACAGCCGTCGGGATTGGCACACTAGACTTCGGCTACTCGGCCGTGGCGCTAAGCGCGCTCTCGCTCGTCGCATTGCTCACTCTCCGAAGCATCGCGCACCTTCGCTTCGTCGGGGTGCTATGGCTGCTCGCCGCAACACTCGCGGCCTTCGGCGGAATGCTGGACAACTACCGAGCGCCATTTGGTGAAGACTGGGCTGTGGTTGTGGGCGGGTTCGCGACGATTGGTGTCTGGTGGATGCTCGCGGCGACGGCGCTCCGGGCTGCGCTAGGCAAGGTCGCTCTCTTCGCCGCAACCGGCACAACTCTGCTGGGAACGCTTGGGATGTTCGGCCCCTTGCATGCGGCGGCTATCTTCACAGGCGTCTGCTGGGCCGTGCTCGGTGGCGCTCAAGTCGTCGCCGGCATCCGCCTCGATCACAAACTGCTGAAGGCGTTAGGAGGAGGCGTGTTCGTGATGCTCGCCGCTAAGCTGCTGCTCATCGACATGTCGAACGCGCCGATCATTCTGCGCATGGCGCTCTTTGGCGGCCTTGGCTTCGCCATTTTGGCCTTCTCGTGGTTCTTGCCGAAGTTGGCAGGAAAACCGCCGGCCGGCACCCCGCCTCCGAGCGGCCGATGAAGGCGATCACCTTCCGCATCAGGCTTCGTTCTCGTCGAGTCTGACAACTCGCCTCGTTCTGCTCGACAACATCGATGGCGACCCCGTCGT
>JBLFZA010000261.1:0-6518 GCA_047610025.1 Bradymonadia bacterium
AGAAGCGCGCAACTGTCGTCCCACTTGGGCCGAAGTTGACCCTGCGCGGCACCTCGCCCATCCCCGCCAATATCGCGCAAACGTCGGTAACAGCCGCACTTGTGCGACATTGTAGGTGATCAAGATTATAATTTATATGTTGATATATTAATTTGAGTCGCTACGATCCGAGGTGTCCTAAACGATGACCTGTTCCCGATCTAGAGGCTGCGATGACTCACCTGCTTCGACTCTCCCACTCCGCTGCCGCCGCGCTGCTCGCTCTCTGCCTCGGAGCGTGTGCCGACGACGCTTCGGAGGACGACAAGTCCGCCGAGACTTGCGTCGATGACGAGACCCAATTCGCGGATGAGCTCTGGCCCAACGTGATCCAGCCGGTTTGCCTCGGCTGTCATGTCGCCGATGGTGCCGCTGCGGCGAGTGACCTTGTGTTCGTTTCAGAGAGTCAGGTCGGGTTCCTCGACGCAAACCGAGCCGCCCTCGCGTCGGTCGCGACGCTCGAGCGCGACGGGACGTCGCTCATTCTGTTGAAGCCGACAGGCGAAATCACCCACGGCGGTGGCACGGTCATCACCGCAAGCGGAGACGAGGCACGCGCGCTCGAGGAGTTCGTTCGTCGCCTCGACAACCCCACGCCGACCTGCGCGTCAGACGATGCAGGCCCGCGGACAACCCGACTTCAGCTGTCCACACCGGGAGAGACGCTTCGCCGGGCGTCGCTCCTCCTGATCGGCGACTTGCCGACGGCCGACCAGTTCGCGTCGGTGCAAGCGGGTGGCGAACCAGCCCTCTCCGTTATGATCGATGAACTGATGGAAGACCTGCGATTCATCGATCGCTCGGTCGAGTGGTTCAACGATATGCTGCTGACGGACAAGTATATTGGCGGCAGCGAGGCGATCGACTTCTCCGACGAAGCGCGCTTCCCAGAGTTGTTCTGGTACCAAAGCGCCTCTGGCGATCAGAACCTACTACAGCGCCGAATCAACGACGCGATCTCCAGCGAGCCACTGATGCTGGCCGCACACTTGGTCCGCAATAACAGGCCCATGACGGAGCTGCTCACCGCAGACTTCACCATGGTGAACGGCTACAGCGCGCGAAGCTACGGGCTCGCGCTCAACACGCCTGACCCGAACGAGCCCTCGTACGAGAGCTTCTATGAAGCGCGATTCGAGGGAATCCCCCACTCGGGCGTGTTGACCATGCCGGTCTTCCTCAACCGGTACCCGACCACCGCGACCAACCGAAACCGGCACCGCACCTGGGCTGTCTACCGCCTGTTCCTCGCGACAGACATTCTCACTCTCGCAGAGCGCCCCGTCGACAGCGCGAGCAGCACCGTGCACAACCCGACGATGAACGACGAGCAGTGCACCTTGTGTCACTCCGTGATGGACCCCGCCGCTGGCGCCTTCCAGAACTGGGATGAGGACGGCCATTACGCCCCGCCAGCAGACGGCTGGTTCACGGATATGCGCCCGCCCGGCATGGGCCAAGAGATGATCCCCGGCGCTGACACCCCTCGCTCGCTGCAATGGCTCGCCGAACGCATCGTCACCGACCACCGCTTTGGCCTGGCGATGACCCGCAACGCGTACCAAATGGTGATGGGTCGGGCTCCGCTGACTCCCGCGTCGAACGATGGCTCTGCGGAGGCCGAGGCGCGCCGTGATGCATGGACGGCGCAGCAGGAAGACTTCGAGCGTATCGCGACATTGTTTGAATCGCAGAACTACAACTTCAAGGTGCTCATCCGCGAGCTCCTGCTCAGCTCCGCGTTCCGCGCCGTCGGTGCGCAAGATGGCGCGACCTCGGCCGAGGTTCTCGAAGCCGGTCGCTTCCGCTTGCTCACGCCGGAAGAACTGAGCCGCTCCATCGAGGCGCTGACCGGTTACCCTTGGGCCGATGATCCAGAAGACGCGGGTCGCCTGATGGACGACTACAACTTGCTCTACGGTGGCATCGACTCCGACGCGATCACCGAGCGACTGCAGGATCCGAACGGCGTCATGATCGCCATCACCGAGCGCCTCGCTAACGAGGTCGCGTGCCAACACATCCCACGCGACCTGAGCCTCGACGCCGCCGACCGGCTGCTGCTTCCCTATGTAGACGCGACCATCGTGCCCGAGACAGAGCAAGGCTTCGACATCCCTGAGGCACAGGCTCATATTCGCAGAAACATCCAGTACCTGCTGCTCCGCGTATGGGGCGAAGAGCACGCCATCGGCTCCGTTGAAGTAGAGGCCGCGTATGACCTCTTCGTACAAACATGGGCCGAGGGCTATGCGCTCGTTCAAGAAGGCGAACTCGACGTCTCGCTGCCCTTTCAGTGCCAGTCGCGAGAGAACTTCTGGAATGGCGAAGACCTGCCAGAAGGCCGCCGAGTGCAAGATGACGACCTGTACACAATTCGAGCATGGATGGCTGTCGCAAGCTACATGCACCGCGACTTCCGCTTCCTCTACCAGTAACCGAGCCCAAACCATGAATCTCGATCGACGTTCATTTCTTCGTTTGGCTGCCGCTGCTGGCTGCGCGGTCGCCACTCCTATCATCAAGCCCGGTCAGGCCTTCGCAGAGGGCCCGTACGAAGGCCCCTACTGGGTCACCATCCATGCCGGCGGTGGCTGGGACCCGACCTTGCTCTGCGACCCGAAGGGACGCGCGACCGAGGCCGACCCGGACCCCGTGAACATGTTCATGCGGGACGAGATCGCCGAGGTCGGAAACTTCCGCGTCGCACCCGTTGAAGGGCACCAGGAGTTCTTCGAACGCCACCGCGAACGGCTGATGGTCATCAACGGCATCGACGCCGGGACGAACAGCCACACAACCGGCCGAATGTCCGTGTGGTCTGGCGGCCCGGAAGACACACTGCCCGCGTTCGCAGCGCTGGTGGCAAGCATCCAAGACCGGCGCGCGCCAGCGTCCTTCCTCTCGTATGGAGGGCACAGCGCAACAGCTGGGCTTGTCCCCGCCACGCGTCTCCCAGACGTCTCGGCGATCGAAGAGGTGGCGTTCCCCTACCTGATCAATGCCTCCGACCCCGAGAGCGCGCTCTTCACCGGGGACACGCGGGACCGCATTCGCCAAGCGAACCTCGCACGACTCGAGCGCATCTCCAACGGCTCAACCTTGCCGCGAGAGCAGCGCGCTGCAAACGTGCTCTTCGACGCGCAAAGCTCGGACAACTCGCTGCGTCGCCTCGCAGAGCGACTGCCAGACGACATCGCTGGCGGTAACCCGCTCTTCTCGCAGGCGGAGGTCGCGTGTGCGTCTTTCGCAGCGGGCGTGAGCGTCAGCGCGAGCCTCTCGGTTGGCGGTTTCGACACGCACGGCGACCACGACAACCGTCACACTCCGCGCCTGCAGCAGGTGCTTGAGGGCGTCACCTATCTCATGAACGAGGCGGAACGTCAGGGCATCGCGGACAAACTGTATGTGCTTATCGGCTCCGAGTTCGGCCGCACACCGGGCTACAACGACGGCATGGGCAAGGACCACTGGTCCACAACCAGTATGATGCTGATGGGCCCCGGCATCCCCGGGAACACCGTCATCGGAGCCACGGACGAGCGCCAGTCACCCCTCATGGTTGACCCAGGCTCGCTCCAGCTCTCGGAGTCTGGCACAAGGATTCGACCCGCACACATCCACTCGGCGCTCCGTCGTTTGGCCGGTATCGACCAAAACGTGTCGTCGATCGCTCACCCGATGGCCGACGGCCCTCTCCCATTGTTTGGCTAAGATGTCCCGAAAGACGAACGCAATTGCCCACACGGCACACGCCGCGGCGCCCGCTCCTCCCTACCTGTATGACACGCGCAAGGGCCTCGCCCCCGCGCGGAGAGTCCTCGCATTGCGAGCTTCAGCATTGCGAGCCCCAGCCACGGCCATCGTGGCCATGGCCGTCGCATCACTAGGGCTACTCGCGTGTGGCGGAGACGCTGGCGGCGAAGGTGGAGACACCCCAAACGCGGACGCCGGCACCGATGTGCCCATCGGCAGTGGCCCAGGGTTCTTGTGCGGCAACGGAGAGCTCGATGGCGCCGAAGAGTGCGACGACGGGAGCGCCAACTCGGACACCGCACCCGATGGATGCCGTATCGACTGTTTGCTGCCCCGCTGCGGAGACGGAGTCGTCGACGCCGGAGAAGGCTGCGACGATGGCAACACGGCGTCCGCCGACGGGTGCTCCTCCATGTGCACCATGGAATCCGGCAGCTTCGAGGCGGAACCGAATGACGTGATCAGTGACGCAACACCGCTCGCTGTTGGTATGCCCATTCAGGGCTTCGTCGATGACGGTGACGTCGACTGCTACGCGATCGACCTCGAGACCGAAGGCCAGTGGATGCGCGCCTCGCTCGGCGTTGACATGCCCTGTGAAGGCGCAATGACGCTGACCGTGTACAACGAGGCCGGCGACGCATTGGAGACCGTCGCGACGGGAGATGATGGTCTCTGCCCAACGCTGGACCCCGCGGATGAGGCCGACCGACTGCGGGTCTTGACCGCCACGCGCTACTACGTGTGCGCAGAGGCGCTCCTGCGCCGCGGTGAGCGAACGTACACGCTTACTGTCGAGACCGGCGATGGCTGCGACCAAGACTGGGAGGTGCCCGGAAGCTCGGACGTGGACAATGACGGGCAGTACGACGTCTGCGATGATGACGACGACGGAGACGGCTACCTCGACGAGGAGGACAACTGCCCATCGGTCGCCAACGGCGGAGACGCGCCAAGGCTCTCGCTCTCTGACAATGGTTACATGTGGCACTGGATCGGCACCGCGTATGACGAGGAGAGCGCGAGTGAGTGTTTGCCCGTCGCAGAGTCCCGATTCGACCCCGCGACTCTCCGACCGGCTGCTGGCGACGCTATTGGGGAAGGCAACTGGCGCTACGTGAACGACCGGCAGAATTCTCAGCGCCTCGACAACATATTCGGTGGCGGTGACAACCGCGCGAGCTGGATGTACGCCTACGTGATGGCCCCCTCGCCCGCCGCCGCAGAGCTCCGCTTTGGGTCGGATGACGGCGCGCTTGTTTGGGTGAACGGCGTAGAGACGTACACGGTCTCCGCGTGCCGCGGGTCGGGCGATGATCAAGACACGGTGCCCGTGAACTTGGTCGCCGGCGTGAACGTCCTCGCGTTCAAGGTCTACAACGGCAGCAGCGGGTGGAACCTCCGCGCACGCATCGTGTACGCCGATGGCAACGCGGTACCGAACCTCTCGCTGCTTCGCTACCCGAACCCAGATACGGTCGACGACCAGCGAGACTCGGACGGCGACGGCGTGGGCGACGCCTGCGACATCTAAGCCGATGCAGCCCCCACGATGCGGCGTGTGCGGCGCCACAAAGGCGAGCGCGGCGGAAGGCGTGACCTTCCGAACGGTGAAGTTCGCGCACTACGAGCCCCTTCCTGCTCGGCGAGTTGGCCACCCAAAGGGGATGGTCTGGATGTGCAGCGAGCACCTTGAGGCGGCGCGCGGGCGTGCTCACCTGTCGTCCGCGGAGGCGATCTCGGCGCTTCGGGAGTTGGAGTAACGATGTCCGTCGACCAGGGCGGGCCGATAAACCCTGCACTCGGCAGAACACCGCGTCGTCTTGGTGTGTTCGGCGGATCTCATCCAGCCCGGCGCTCCGCATAAACCAACGAACGCTGGTGGCGGACGACCTGTTGAGCTTCTAAGTCACGTTGATTCGCTAGCGCCCGCTGCGGCCATGTTTCCTCTCTTTCGTCCTTCGTCCTTCGTCCTTCGTCCTTCGTCCTTCGTCCTTCGTCCTTCGTCCTCCGTCTTCTCGTCGATGGCCCGATCCGCCGCCCGCATCATCGTACTCAATCCGCAGCGCGGTGTTCTTCTGCTCAAAGCGGAGACATCGTCCTCTGATGGTGTGTTCTGGCTGTGCCCCGGCGGCGGTCTAGAGGCTGGCGAGACGTATGAGCGGGCGGCCGCGCGCGAGCTGCTCGAAGAGACGGGGATCGTGGCACCGATCGGGCCATGGGTATGGGAGCGTCGTCATCAGTTTATGTGGGACGGCGTGCAGCACGATCAGTACGAGCGCTTCTTTGTCGCGCATACAACGCAGACGACCGTGGCTCCGATTCAGCGCGACTCCTACGTGAAGGGCTACCGCTGGTGGCCGGTGCGGGATGTGGTTGCCACCGATGCCGTGTTTACTCCTCGCACGCTGCCGCGCCTTCTCCCCGCTCTGTGTATGGGCGTTTACCCCGCCGCCGTGATCGACTGTGGAGTCTAGAGATGACCATGCTGAGGGTGGCGCTCTTTTCGGTGTTTTGGGGCTTAGGGCAGCGCCCGCCGGGCCTTCCTGCGACTTGCCGTGGCATCGAGAGAGTCGTCCCTCGACCTGTCGCGGCATCGCGGGTACACTCGCCGCCCGCTGAGACCTCCTGAACCTCCCGCGAACTCCGTGACTTCTGCTTTGAACATCGTGCCGTGCGGTACCTGCATGAGTCGGCGTGCGATCGCTGTCTCCGGCAAGACG
>JBLFZA010000262.1:0-6516 GCA_047610025.1 Bradymonadia bacterium
AGAGCGACAGAGCGACAGAGCGACAGAGCGACAGAGCAACAGATCGCCAGAGCGACAGATCGCCAGAGCGACAGAGCGACAGACACCATGGCTTGGCGCGCCGCTCAAGCCGTCTCGGCGAGCCCGTGTCGCGCGCGCACCTCAAGCTACCGAGGCGTGCCACCAGCACCGAGAACGACTCGCTTGGCGAGCTGAAAACGGCGCGCGAACGCATACTTTGAGCCCGCTCGCTTTGTGTTTGGTCTAGGGTCCGTTATTGCTGTGATCGCATCCCATACCCTGGCCATCGCGTCCGCGACGCCTCTGGAGGTGCTTCAAACGCTGAAGCCCGCGCGCTTTGCGGGCTTTAGGCCTGCTTATCAGCCAAACCCAGAGCGCTTTCGGCTCACATTGTGCACACACATTGACGATCTCTCGGGCTGAAACAGTTGCTAAGATTGCCTTGACACTCACTCGACCCGATGGCATAACCTCGTCGTCTCGTATACATCAGTACACCATGGAAGGATACGTTATGAATCACTCGAAGAATTATTTGGCATCAGGCCTACGCGGCCTCGCTACGCTCGCCGTTCTCACTTCCCCAGCATTCGCCGCATCGGCGAGCGCTGCTGGCTTCAACTTCGCCGGCGACCCGGTCGACGATTGTACCCTCGTTAACGCTCTGGGTGACGCTCCGCACTACGTCTGTACGAGCGCTTTCGCGGACAGCGAGTTCGACACGATCAACGTAGGCGGCGGCGTCACTGTTGACATTAACCGCAACTTCTTCGCGAGCACGATCACCATGGGCTTGGACAGCGCTCTGACTGGAGATGGGGTCGCGACATCGACGGTCGCGGTGGACGAAGGGGCAACTTACAACGGAAACCTAGAGGCGGGTTCGACGGTCGTGCTGGGCGCAGGCGTTCAGATGACCGGAGACTTGACTGCGGGAACGATGGCCGCGCTGGGTGCAGACGTGGTGATCTACGGCAACGTGGAAGCCGGAACGACGGTAGCTCTGGGTGCGGGCGCGACAATGGTCGGAGACTTGATCGCGGGAACAACCGCCGCGGTGGGTGCATTCAGCTCCATCACCGGTAACGTGGACGCGGCATCGACAGTGGCACTGGGTGCAAACTGCGTGCAAGTTGGCAATCTGACCGCAGGAACGACAGTGGCTCTGGGTGCAGATACCGTCGTGCATGGTGATGTGACGTCCACAACAGCCACGGTCACACTGGGCGCCAACGCTGGTGTCACCGGAGAGCTGACAGCGGGCACGGCGGCAACGCTGGCTGCGGGCGCCTACGGGTGTCAAAACCTCGACGCGGTAACATCGACACTCGGTGCCGGCGCGTTCGTCAATCTCAACTTGGATTCCGTGACCACGACGCTCGGTGCCGGCGCGTACGTCAGGGGTGACATGAATGCCCTGACGGCGACATTCGGTGCCAACGCATGCTACGGAGGATCGTTGACCAACACGACTCTGACCTTGGGAACTGGCGCAGGACAGTGTGTGGCTCTTCCCACGTACGATGCCTGCAACCCCGCCCCTGCAAACTCGGCTTCTGTACACTCGAACTGAACGCGTTCGGCTGGCACGGATACCTCGGGTGACAACCCGGGGCACAGCGCCAGTCAAGCAGCCCGTCCACGACGGCCTGCGGCAGGGAGCACCTCGATGTATCGGGATCGCCCAGTACATCAGGTAAGCTCTCGAAGCGCAACGCGAGGCTAGCGAAGTAAGAGGACCCAACGGACGGTCGAGTTATCGATGCACAACGCCTGCCACAGACCGTCCCAGACGGCTTGTGGCAGGCGTTTGCGCGATGTCCCGAGTACGTCTAGCGACGTCCCCCCACGCATCGAATTGCCGAGCCGCGCGGCGTCCGCTATGCCTACGCGTGCCTTCTCGAACCGCTCGGCTTATGCGCATCGCTCTGTACCTCGTGCTCTCTTGTGCTCTCGCGTCGTGCGCGACGGGCGACCTACGAGAACCTCAAGAAGATGACGGTGTTAGCGAGCCGGAAGACACGCGGCCGATCGATGTCGGCGGCGGTCCACGCGACATCGGTGGGTTGACCGACATCGCCCGAGACGTGCCGATGGTGGACGTTGGCATCGACACGGATGATCCGGACAGCACGCCCGAGCCTGATGCTGCGCCAGGCTGCCCGGATCCCACGACAGATTGTGGCGGATTTTGCGTGAACCTCGAGACCGATCTCTTCAACTGCGGCGCCTGCAACCGCGTCTGTATCGGCGGCGAGGTGTGCGACAGCGGACAGTGTGGCGAGTCTTGTGGCGGCGGGCTGGTGTCGTGCGGCGGCGACTGCGTGAACCCATCGAGAAGCATCGCGCACTGCGGCGAGTGCGACAACGCGTGTCGGCCGGGCGAGTCGTGCGTGGACGGCGCGTGCTCGCTGGGCTGTGGAACAGGCGAGCTCGAGTGCAACGGCGAGTGCGTGGACGTCACCAACGACGACAACAACTGCGGCGGATGCGGCGTCACGTGCAGCCTCGCCCAAGTCTGTGAGGGCTCTGGGTGCGTCTGTCGCGCGCCACAACAAGAGTGCGACGGGCGGTGCGTCGACGTCACGACCAGCCTGACCAACTGCGGCGCCTGCAACGCGACCTGCGACTCGAACGAGACCTGCCGAGCGGGAGACTGCGCGTGCGCAGCCGGATTCCAGCAGTGCGGTGACGCATGTGTGGACACGCGGGTCGACGGACAAAACTGCGGCGCGTGCGGCGACCCGTGCGACGACGACCAGGTCTGCCTCGATAGCGAGTGCATTGCCGACTGCGAAGACGAGCAGATCGTGTGCGACAACCGGTGCATTGACCCCGCGACCAGCGAGGCCAACTGTGGCGCCTGCGGCGACGCGTGCGCTCCAGGGCAGTTCTGTGAAGGGGGTGAATGTGATTGCCCAGACGGCGCCACGAATTGCAGCGGCGAGTGCCGTGACCTTCAGAACGACGACGACGCGTGTGGTGCGTGCGGGGAGAGCTGCCGCGCCGATCAGGCGTGCGACACCGGCTCTTGCGAGTGCCCCGCTGGCTTCGGAGAATGTGGTGGAGCGTGCCTCGCCTTCGACGACGACCCCGCGAACTGCGGCGCATGCGGCGAGACTTGTAGCGGTGATGAGCTCTGCCGCGAGGGCGCATGCGTGTGCTCGGTGGGCACGGCAGACTGCGGTTCTGGCTGCGTCGACATTTCGTCGGATCCGAGCAACTGCGGCACGTGCGGCGAACGGTGTGAAGACGATTTCTTGTGTATTGACGGTGCATGCACCGACGAATGCCCGGCTGGCACGGAGCCGTGCGACGAGGACTGTGTCGTGACGGGGTCGGATGAAGAAAACTGCGGCGCCTGCGGCGTGGTGTGTGAAGACCTCGAGTCGTGCCTGGCTGGCACCTGTGCCTGCGACAACGACCATCTGGAGCCCAACAACATGTTGTCGACCGCCACGCTAGTGGCTGCTGGCAGCTCGCAAACCACCGCGCGACGCGGCTCGCAGCTCGCCGACCTGATCATGTGCGCGGACGAAGTCGACAGCTATCGCTTCTTAACGCCCGGCGACACCGGCCTGATCGAGATCACCGTCACGGGCGATTGTGAGACCGAGTCGACCGGGCTGCTGCTTCAGCTCAACTCGCCGAGCGGCGTGAGCTTGGCGTCATCGAGCTCCGGCGGCGCGGGGACGTGCCCTACGCTGAGTTACCGCACGCCTGACACTGGGTTGCATGAGCTGCAGGTCACAGGCGGAGGGGAGAGCAGCCACTACCACCTCAACATCCGCGTGACGGAGATCACGGAGCTTGAAGACAACGGCGGCCGCGGGTCGGCGACCGGCCCGATCTCTCGAACATCCAGCTATATTGGCGGGCTGAACCACGACTATGGCTTCTTCACCGATACCGAAGACATCGAGTACTTCGCGCTGCAAATCGTGGAGGTCACAGATGTCGTCATTGAAACGCAGAACACCGACTCGGGCTGTGACTTCGACAGCGTCATCGTGCTCTTCGACGACGACGGCAACGTGCTCATCGAAGATGACGATGGCGGCAGCAACCTGTGCTCTCGCATCGAAACAACGCTGACGCCGGGCAACTACACGGTGCGCGTCCGTGACTACACGGGAGACTCGCTCGATGAGTTCAGCTACCGGCTCAACATCACTACGGGCATCCGTCAGGAGTCTGAGCCAAACGACACCTCGGACTTCGCGAACGATTTAGGCGCTGCGCCGACCTCGGTCGAAGCCGCGCTGCAAGCAAACGGCGACGTCGATCGATACCGTTTCTCGCTCGGCCTGACCTCTGACGTTGTTCTGGAGACGAGCGGGGTCACGGGGAGTTGCACGACGGACACCATCATCACCCTGTTCGACTCGGCGGGTACGGTGCTTGGGTCGGAC
This sequence comes from Bradymonadia bacterium, assembly GCA_047610025.1. GTDB lineage: Bacteria > Myxococcota_A > Bradymonadia > REDH01 > REDH01 > JBLFZA01. The sequence goes on from JBLFZA010000262.1 coordinate 4,413, forward strand.
GATGACGGGAGTGACGCCGCCGGCTTCTGCTCGCGCATCGCCCGCACCCTGCCGCCAGGCGAATACGTTGTGGAAGTCTCCGGCTACGCCAACGCCCGCCGCGGCGCGTACGTGCTGAACATCACGGCGCAGTAGGCGACGCGCTGGACGTCACTGCGACGTATCCTTGGTGCTGAACGCCACGGCGCCGACGGGGCGTCCGTCGAGTCCCTTCGCCAGAGCAGGTGTTGGGAAAATCCTCGCTACTGCGCGGCTTTCGCCAGGGCGTCGAAGGCGCGCTTGTCGTGTGCCGCGGCTTCGCTCAGCGCGGTGAGTGTCGCGGGTGCGTCGATGGGGTCGCTCTTGATAGACGCCATCAAAGCGGAGACCGCGTGAAACGCTTCGGCCGCGGCGTTGAGTTGCGCGGGGTCGCCGGCTAGTGGCGTTTTTGTATGGGCAATCCAGTTCGGCAGCATCCGAGCCGCGGCGCCGCGAGCGTCGGCCATTTGGTGAGCCCATCGCTGCCAGTAGGTGAGGAGCTCTTCGTCGTCCGCGTGCTGCTCAAGCAGCTCGATGGTGGCCCGCCACGCTTCGGCGCCGGACGCGTAGTAGAGCTCTTGCCCAAACTCGAGTTCGCGCGGGCCTTGGGCGTGTCGAACGGCGAAAGACAGAGCGTCGCGCCAGAGCGCGGGCAGTCTCGCATCCGGCGTCTCTTCTGCGGCCGGCCGGGCGACCAACATGCCAGCGACGCGCAGCTCTCCATCGGCTGGATGCACGTCGAGGGCGGGGTAGGTGATGGAGATGGCGTTGTCGTGTGAGCCACCCGCCGCGGCGTTTGACCACGACTTCTCTTCACGAGCGGCGGCGTGTAACGCCCACACGGCGCTGGGGCGTCGGTCATCGTCTCGCACGCGCCCGCCAGCTTCAGGCGTCTGCACAACGGGTGTACGGCCCGCTTCGAGTTCATACGTCACAAGCCCCAGCCATTCGACGGGCTTGAGGTCATTGTACCAGCAGAGGTCGCGCTTGCTGTGCGCGGCGAGCGCTTCGAACGCGCCGTAGTTCTCCACCATGAGCGACGCCCAACGCCAGTGGGCGCCCGGGTGGCTGTCGAGCCAGGCCCAGTTGTCGCTGGCCCGAAACTGGTACGTGCGAAACGCGAGGCCGGATGCGACCATTGCGGCGTCGCGGTCCAGCGTCACGCCGTCTTGCGCGATCGCATAGAGCGCCGAGTCAAAGGCGCCGTGCAAGCCGTGCGGGTGGTCAATAGGGGGGCGATGGAGCTGCAGCGTGAATCCAGACATGCCGGCCTTCAAGCCGCGTTTCGCCGGTTCTGCAAGGGGAACAACGTTTGAGGGTCGATCCCCGAGCGGATCTGCGAGAGCTGCAACCCCTCGTGCTGTGACCCTTCGTATCATGCCGCTCGCGCCGTGCCCCTCGCGCGTCCTCATTCTCAGCGCACAGTCTACAGCGTGAGCGACAACCGCGTCATCGTGCTGCGGGAGATCACCGAGCGGAAGATGGCCTCGTTGTGGTCGACCGACCACTCGGCCTCATTCAACGTTGGAAAGAGACCGCTGAGGCGAATCACCGCGCCGTTGTTTGCGGCGACGATGTTCTGCCAGTTGTTAACCCACGCCTGCGCCGCGTCCTCGTCCGTAAACGCCATCCGGCCAGCGAGCACGGGGTCTCGGTCGAGTGTCATCGTTAGGTAGAGCGTGTTCGGCGGAGCGACGCCGTTCATCCCATCGATACTGAGCGAGCGCAGGCCCTGGAAGGTCCACACCACCGCCGGGCCGTCGGGGCCGTCGCCGCCGAAATCGGCCATCTCCATCAAGCCTCGTATCCAGCCGTCATCGCGAACGGGAGGCGCTTCATCCGCTCGACCGACCGTGCGAGACGAGCGGCCGAGAGCCGGTCGCGCGGGTAACGTGGCGAGCTCGGCTTCCGTCGTGGCGAGCGCTAGGGTGAGGGCCTCGCGCTCGCTCTCGACGCGCCTGCCAAATCGTCGTCGGTCCCTGTCTCGGTCATCGCGGCATCGCCGACCACGTGGGCCCTGCATGCCCTGGCACGGGTTCACACCGCCATTGAAGCCCAGCTCCGCCGACGCCGCGAGCGCCTCTAG
>JBLFZA010000263.1:0-6495 GCA_047610025.1 Bradymonadia bacterium
CGCAATCGCGCCTCGCATCTTTTCTTCTCCTGGCCTCGCTCTTTGCGATGTCTTGCGCGGGTGACCCGAACATCCCGTCAACCGATACTGTGAGCGACGCGTTCGACGGCAGCGGAGAGGCGCCTGACGCTGAGGAGTGCGTCGAGATGAACCCGCTCGTGCAGGGCGGCCCGTGCGACTGCCCAGGGCAAGGCGTCACGGAGAACGACAATCTCTGTGAGCGTACCTGCGCCTGCAGCGGAGGATTTTGGGAGTGCGACCAAGAATGTATCGATCCTCCATCGCTCGCGCTGGTGTTCGATAGCCCGCTCGTGTGGACGGAGGCGACGGGCAATGGCGATACGGCCGCTCAAGCCGGCGAAGTTTGGCAGGTCTCGACCGCGCTGCGTGCGGAGAACGCGCAGGAGTCCGGGGTTGAGGTGAACGTGGAGCTTCGGACCGACGACGCGTTGCTCGTCTTTACGGAGTCCTCCGCGCTGACTCTCTCTGATGTTGGGGAGACCGCGGTCGCGATCGCCCTTCAGGTGGAGATCGCCGGTGCGCCCAGAAGCGTCTCACTGCGCGCGGAGGCGTCATCGGGGTTCACCGTGGTCGACCAGGAGACAACGCTCGACGTCGTCGGCCCCAACGCGCCATCTCTGGAGTGGGGCGATGTTAGCTTCGAGCGAATCGACGGCAACTCAAACCGCGATATCGAACTCGGTGAGCGTTGGCAGCTCGTCGCAGAGCTGCGAAATGGCGGAGACGCGGCCGCAACAGGCCTCACGTTGGCAGCGCGCGCTAGCAGCCAGGCGCTGGCGGTGGATTCCGCGCCCGTGTCGTCCCCAGTGGACATCGGAGTCGGGGATACAGAGACTCTGCGATGGCGCTTCACAGTCGCCGAGGAGCTGATCGAAGTAGAGCCACTCGTGGTGCTCACGGCCGGCGCGGATCGCTCCACCGATGTCGTACAGGAGGTCGTTGTCCCGCTGGTGCCTCCGGACACACTGAGTGTGGGAGAGCTCACCGTGGACGAAGCGGGCGACCCCCTGTTGGTCAGCGTCCCCGTCACAAACTCCGCGGCCTTCGATATTGCGGGCGTCGAATGGTCTCGCATCAATTACGAGTCGTTCTGCGACCCGGCGTCTGAGCCGGCTTGCTGCGGACAAGAGGGGCTGCCGGAGTGCGAGGTGCCCTACTATCGGTCGCTCAATGCGAACGAGCCCGAAGGGCCGAGCTTGCTGCTCGCCGGAGAGACCGTTGACGTGACCATGACCATTCCTCGCCCAGACGGCGCGTCGAACTTCGGCAGAATCGTCTTGCGAGCCAACTCCAGCCTGCGCGCCCATGGCCCGTTCTTGATCGAGGTGGCGCTCCCTGTTCCCTGAGCAGTTGGCGCTGTGAGCAGTTGGCGCTGTGTGAAGCAGCAGACGGCGCGAAGGAGTGGATGGGGGCGAACTCATGCTGCGGACGACCTTCCGGTCGAAAACCCGCATCGCTCCAGGGGGCATGCTGCTAGCTCTTCGGTAGCGTCTGCATGGACCGGTGCTTTGCAGCTAGGCGACCCTGCGTCCACGACCTCGGATACCCCCGCGGGGACAGCGAGGCAGTAGCCATGTCCCCGTCGCGACCGAACGAGTCGTCGCATCAGCTCAGCGTTCGACAGGCCATCGAGCGCGTCTGAACAGCCATCGGTGCTCAGCTGGGCGGTCCACCGTCTCAGGTCGTGTTCCGGCAGCCATCCAGACTCGAGCAGTCTCCGAAGCCCGCGCCGAATCTCGCTGACAGCTTGCGCCAGGTGTGCGTCTCGCCCGTCACGTGGCAGGCACCAAGGAAGAGGGTCGCTGAGCCTTCCGGCGCGCGGCGGACGGTGAGTACGAGCTCCGAATGTGGCATCGGTAAGCAGTGGGTTCGGAGCCGAGATGGGCCGTGAGACCACCCCGCTAACGTACAGCGCGGACCACCTAGAGGCTCCTGTGGACCGAGGAGACAAGCTACGCCGACCCTGCAAGACCTCGGGCGAGAATACAGCATCCCGGGTGAGGGAGAGGCGGTGTGCTATCTGCGGGGACGCGCGAATTGGTGTGCTCATTGTCCATGTTGCGGGACGGATCGCGTTGTTAGCGCTTTAGATTGACACGCGTTTGAGGCGCTTCCACTGTCCGGCGTCATTCGAACTAGCCGTTATGCTGAGAGCTTCGAAAATCAGCGAATTGTTCGCTCGGGTGCGCGGCTGGAACGACGCAAGCGCGGTGTTCTCCAACTCTGGTTGGCTGATCGGCGACCAGCTTGGCAGAATGCTCCTAGCGTTTGGTATCAGCGCCGCCATGGCTCGTGGTCTAGGGGCGGCGGATCTCGGCGTGCTCAAGGCGACGCTCGCTTTCGTGACGCTGTGCTCTTCGTTCACGAGTTTGGGGCTCTACGGCATCGTCGTGAAGTCACTGACGCAAGAGCCTGACGACGCTGCGACGACGCTCGGTACAACGGCGATTCTCTATGTTTTGGGCAGCCTGGCCAGCGTAACGACTTGCGTCGTGGTGGCGTCCGCGGTCATCGACGATCCCCGCAAGCTTCTGCTCGTCCTGATTTTCACGTTGGGCGTGCTGTTTCACGCGCCTCGGATCGCGAACCTTTGGTTTCAGTATAAGGTTCAGTCGAGTTACACGGTGTTCGCGAAGAGTATCCCGTCGGTGATCTCAGGCGTTGGGGTGCTCATTGCCGCTTTCATGCAAGCGCCAGTCGAGGTGTTCGCCGTTATTGTCGTGTCCGACACGATCCTCGGTGGTCTCGCGCTGACGGTTCTTTGCGCGAAGGCGGAGGGGATCCCCACGAACCTTCGCTTCAGTTTCCAGAAGGCGAAGGACTTGCTGTCACAGTCTTGGCCGCTGATCGCGTCCGCGGTGGCGGTAAAAGTATACCTCCGCGTCGATCAGTTGATGTTGGAGCGCATGGTGAACGATACCGCGGTCGGCGTGTATTCGGTCGCCGCGGAGATTTCGGAGATCTGGTACGTGCTACCGACGGCGATCGGGACGAGCGCGCTGTCAGGAATCGTCGGCATTTACGCCCACAGCGTCGACGACTACCGCGAGCGTCTCCAAGATTTGTTCGACCTGCTCGTCCTGATGGCCTTCGGTGTCGTGCTCTTGGTGTGCCTGGTGTCGGGGCCGCTCATCAACACGGTGTACGGGACCGACTACTCCGAAGCGGTCGGAATCTTGCGTGTGCTTATTTTGGCGGCGCCCTTCGTTTTTATGGGAGCCATCAACAGTAAGGCGATCATTACGGAGGGGTTTTTTCGTTTCTCGTTCATTCGACACAGCGCCGGCGCGGTGGTGAACGTACTGTTGAATATCTGGCTGATTCCGCGCTACGGTGGCCTCGGCGCTGCGTGGGCTACGGTGTTCTCGTATGCCATGGCGCACTACCTTTCCACCGCGCTGTACCGGCCTACACACCCGATGTTGCGTCAAATGACACGTGCGCTGTTCTTTCCGTTTCGCTAGCGAAGCGTCGGGCACCCCTTCTGAGTTTCATGGCCGAAGTTTCCCCAGACAGTCAGGTTCGAGCGGCGCGATTCAACGTCTGGAGGCGCGCCCTGCTGCGTCGGCCGGCGCAGCTTCTTCGCGCGTTCTTCGGCGCGAGCTCGGCCGCGGCGTCACTCTACTGGGGGCTGTTCAACGGGGGCTTTGGACGTGAGCACCGGGCGGTGCTTGCGGGGATGCGAGCCTATGAGGCTGTCGAAGGCGACGGCGCGGCGAACCGCTTTCTGTTGCGCCGCAACACCCACCGTTTGGAGAAGGGGCTCATCATGCGCCCTCGCCGCGGGCTCTTCGCGCTGGGCTACATCGAAGCGACCGTTGACGTGTATGAGAGAGCACTCGTTGAGTTCCATACCGGGGCGTTCGTTCAGGAGGATCTGCAATGGGCGCACGACGTGTTGCGGAAGTATTTCTCGGTGGTCGATGCCCACCCGGTGGTCGATGAACTGCGCTCCCGATTCGAAGCGCTGCCGCCGTGCGAACGCGCGGGGCCTGAAGCGGTGCCGTACGCGCGGGACCTATCGGGTGCCCCCCCCGTGGAGTACGCTGATTTTCGCGCGCTGACCCGTCGTCGACGCTCCGTGCGATGGTTCCTCGACACGCCTGTGCCTCACGAATTGGTGGATCAGGCGCTCGAAGCGGCGTTCGAAGCGCCGAGTGCGTGCAATCGTCAGCCCTTCATCTTCCGCATCTTCGATGAACCGGATCGTGTTCGCGAGATTCTGGAGATGCCGGCCGGCACAAAGGGCTTCGCGCACAACGTGCCGATGGTCTGTGTTATCATCGGCCAACTGAGGGCTTACCCTGAGGCGAAGGACCGCCATCTTATCTACATTGACGGCTCCCTTGCCGCGATGGGGTTCATGTTCGCGCTCGAAACCCTCGGGCTCAGCAGTTGCCCGATCAACTGGCCCGACGTCGCCAGCCGAGAGAAGACCATGAAGAGCGCCCTCGGCCTTGAGGCTGACCAGCGCCCGGTGATGCTGATGGCCATTGGCTATCCTGACCCGGAAGGCGCGGTGCCTTTTTCTCAGAAGCAGCCGCTCTCGAGCCTACGCTCCTTCAACCGTTGAGCCGATGATCGTCGAGATTCGAAACGTGCATCACCGCAACAAGGGCGCCGAGCTCATGTTGCGGGCAGTCGTAGATCACTTCGCCGGCCGTGACGATGTCACGCTCACCGCCAACGCGCGCGTAGGAACCCGCGGGCAGCGAGAGGCCCTTGGGATACTCCCCCTCGCCTTTGTCTGGCGAAAGCGCTCATTTTGGGTGCCGCCCAAGCAGCTCGTCCCGACGGGGCTCTTCGGCTACGTGCACCCAACCGACGTCGACCTCGTTCTCGACGCGGCGGGCTTCGCCTACGGTGATCAGTGGGGCACCGATCGCGCGGTCGCCGCAGCGAGTTACTATCGATACCTGCGACGCGCTGGCGCGAAGGTGGTGCTGCTCCCTCAGTCGTTGGGGCCCTTTGAGGCGACCGCGGTTCGTGACACCGCGGCGGCGCTCTTCGAACAGGTCGACTTGGTCTTCCCGCGCGATGACACCGCCGCGTCGTGCCTGCGAACGCTGCTCGGGTCGGATGACGCGCGAATGGAACAATCACCCGACTTTACGGCGTTGATCGCCGGCAAGTCTGGGCCTGCGTTACCCGAAGGCGAGCGTCCGGCTGCCATTATCCCCAACCGCAAGATGGTTCAGCAGGGCGGCCTGACGGAAGAGCAATACGTGGCGTTTCTCGTCCTCGTCGCGGAGCGCTTCCAAGAGCTAGGGTACTCGCCCTTCATGCTGCCGCACGCGAGCTTCGACCGCTCGCTCGCCGATCAAGTCCAGAAGCGTGTCCCCTTCCCTGTTCCCGTACTCGTGGAAGAGGATGCGCTGAAGTTGAAGGACATCATCGGCCGCTGTCAGTGCATCTTCTCCTCGCGCTTCCACGGCTTGGTGAGCGGTTTGAGCCAGGGAGTCCCAGTGCTGGCGACCGGGTGGAGTCACAAGTACCGGCACCTGCTCACCGAGTATGAGTGCCCTGAGGCCCTGCTGCTCGCGACCGAACCGGGCAGCCTTGATGGCGCTATCAACGCTCTGCTCGCTGGTGAGGCCTACGCGGCCACGAAGGCGAGACTTCAGGAGCGTGCGGCGTGGAACAAGCAGCGCAGCGTTGAGATGTGGGCGCGTGTCGACGGGTTGGTGGGGTCGGTGTGAGTGCAGAAGGAGCAGGACCGGAGTTTTCCCGCCCACTCGTCGTCACCATTGGCGCGATGAAGGCCGGGACGTCGAGCCTTCACGCGTGGATGAATCTGCATCCCGAGTTGGCCATGTCTCGGACGAAGGAGCTCGACTTCTTCACCCATAGCAAGGCTCCGCTCGGTGGTCTTCGCCGGTACAGGTGGTCGTTTCCGAACGAAGGGGCGATCGCCGGCGAGTCGTCGGTTAACTACTCTAAGAGCGCCCGTTTTCCAGGTGTCCCTGAGCGCATGGCCCGGGTGGTACCGAGAGCGAAGCTCATCTATGTGCTGCGCGATCCGCTGCAACGCACCCTCTCTCACTACCGTCACAATTTGTCGCACGGCCGCGAGCGGCGTGTGATTGAAGACGCCCTCACGGATTTCCCTAGCAACAACTACGTCGTCACGAGTCGATACCACGAACAACTTCTCGCGTTCCTCAAGCACTACGCGAGGCACCAAGTTCACCTCGTCGACTTCGCCACGATGCGTGACGACCCCGCGCGGGTGATGCACGATGTTTTCGACTTCCTCGGCGTGGACGCCACCTTCACTCACGCGGATTTCGGGAAGGTTCATCATGCGTCCTCGAACAAGGGTCGCCCGAACAGGCTCGGCGCGACGATTGCGACGGTGCCGTACCTGCGACATCTGCGATACGCGCTACCTGCGGTGTTTGAGGCGCCGTTGGATCGGCCCCAGCTTCCCGGTGACGTTCGTGATGCGCTGCTCGAGCACTTCCGCTCCGACGT
>JBLFZA010000264.1:0-6495 GCA_047610025.1 Bradymonadia bacterium
CTCGACTCAAAGAGCGCTTCGAAGAGCTAAACGCGATCGCTGGCGAGCCCAGTTTTTGGGATGACAACGAGAAGGCGCAGGTTGTGCTGCAGGAGCGGAGCGATACCTCGAAAACAATCCAAACGCTTGATGATTTGGCGGTGTTGGTCGAGGACGCGAAGACGCTCGGCGAGATGGGCAAGGAAGAGGGCGAGGAGCTTGTCATTGACGAGCTTCGAGAGACGATCGCGCAGCTAAACAGCGCGCTGACGTCGATGGAGTTTCGGCGGATGCTCTCTGGCGAGAACGACGGGGCGAACGCTATCGTCAGTATCAATCCGGGGGCCGGTGGCACGGAGTCTCAGGACTGGGCCGAGATGTTGCTGCGCATGTACCTTCGTTACTGCGAGAAGCAGGGGTGGAAGACCGACATCCTCGAACGCCTCGATGGCCAAGAGGCCGGCATCAAGAGCGTGACGATTCAAGTGCATGGTGCGTACGCGTTTGGGTACCTCAAGGCGGAGTCAGGCGTTCACAGGCTCGTGCGGATCTCACCCTTTGACAGCCAGTCGCGCCGACAGACGTCGTTCGCCGCCGTGCACGTGCTTCCGGAGCTCGACGACGATATTGAGGTCGAGATCAACGACGGTGACCTGCGTATCGACACCTACAGGGCGAGCGGTGCGGGTGGGCAGCACGTCAACCGAACGGACTCCGCGGTGCGCATCACCCACATGCCAACAGGCATCGTCGTGCAGTGCCAGAACGAGCGGTCGCAGCATAAGAACAAGGCGACCGCGATGAAGGTGCTTCGCGCTCGTATGTACGACGAAGAGCGGCGAAAGCGCGAAGAAGAACAAGCGACCGTGAACGCGGGCAAGGCGGAGATTGGCTGGGGAAGCCAAATCCGAAGCTACGTGTTGTACCCGTACCAGATGGTGAAGGATCTCCGGACGGAGCACGAATCGTCGAACCCGCAGGCGGTGATCGACGGCGATCTACAGCCATTCATCGAGGCGTTCCTGCTTATGGGCGCTGAAGACGACTCCAAGGCCTTTTAGACCATGACCGATTCCACAGTGAACGAACTCGCTCTGACGGCGTACCGCGCGCGACTCGACAACCGCGTGCTCGACGAGCGACTGGCAAAGTTGGACACGCTGCGCAGCGACGGTCCAGCCCCGTTCGCGAACGGGTTCGAGCCGACGCATCAAGCAGCAGAGCTGTTCGCGGCACACGCGGAGCACGATAACGACGCGCTTGAGGCGCTGAGCGTCGAAGTCGCGGTCGCCGGGCGGATTCGGTTCTTTCGCCGCATGGGCAAAGCGAGTTTCATCAAGATTCAGGATCGAAGCTGCCGCCCAGGCGTGAAGCCACCGTGGAACGATGAAGCTCCCAATGACGAGTTCCTGCAACTCTTCGTGAGCAAGTCGGCGGTCGGCGATGACGCCTTTGTCTTCTCGCAGTCGCTCGATCTAGGCGACATTGTGGGTGTCCGCGGACGCCTCATGCGGACCCGTACGGGCGAGCTGAGTGTCTTCGTGACCGAGGTCGTGCTGCTGACCAAGAGCACGAGACCGCTGCCGGAGAAGTTCAAGGGTCTCGCGGACGTCGAGCAACGACTTCGACAGCGATATGTCGACCTCATCATGAACGATGACTCGCGCGAAGTGTTCCTGCAGCGCATCGCGATCGTGCGTTACATCCGACGCTACTTTGAGGATCGCGGGTTCCTCGAGGTGGAGACGCCGATGATGCATGTGTCAGCGGGGGGAGCGTCTGCGCGACCCTTCGTGACACACCACAACGCACTCGACCTCGACCTCTACCTGCGCATCGCGCCCGAACTCTACCTGAAGCGCCTCCTCGTCGGTGGTCTCGAGCGCGTGTTCGAATTGAACCGCAGTTTCCGGAACGAAGGCGTTAGCCGACAGCACAATCCTGAGTTCACGATGCTCGAGTTTTATCAGGCGTACGCAACGTACGAAGACCTGATGAACACGACGGAGGAACTCGTTGTTGGTATCGTGGAGTCCGTCTTCCCGCGGGAAGATGGCAGCCTGACAACAGAATTCGACGGGACCGAGATCAACTGGAGTCGGCCGTGGAACCGCGTGTCGGTTGCCGACGCGGTGCGTACGCATACCGCGCTCGAAGGGGAAGATGTTTGGGACGTGGCGAAGCTCGGTCCCCACGCGGCGAAGCTGGGAATTGAATTCCCGGGCACGGTGGACCCCGGTAAGCTCATGTTCCAGATCTTTGAGGCCGCGTGCGAGTCGACGCTGGTTCAGCCCACCTTTCTCGTCGACTTCCCGGCCGCCGTCTCGCCGCTCGCGCGCAGGAAGGACGACGACTCGCGCCTTACTGACCGCTTCGAATTGTACGCATGCGGACGCGAAATCGCGAATGGCTTCTCCGAGCTCAACGACCCCGAAGACCAGTATCTGCGCTTCGCGGAGCAGCTCGCTGCTCGCGAAGCGGGAGACGATGAAGCGATGCCGATGGATGAAGACTACGTACGAGCGCTGGAGTACGGGATGCCGCCAGCCGCCGGCGAAGGCATCGGGATCGACAGGCTCGTGATGATGCTGACCGGCGCTTCGTCGATCCGCGACGTCTTGTTCTTCCCGCACATGCGCCCCGAGTAGCCAGTACATGCCGTTTGAGTCCTGGATAGGTCTACGCTACCTCGTGGCGACACGCCGCCGTATGCTGCCTTCTGGGATCACGATGGTGTCGGTGACCGCGGTGGCGGTCGGTGTGTTGGTGCCGATCCTTGTGCTCGCCGTCATGGGCGGCTTTGAGTCCGATCTGAGAACGAAGATTCTCGGCTCTCGGGCCCACTTGCTCGTCACTGGACCCCAGAGTGGACCGTTGAACGACGTGGATGCGGTCATGGAGGAGTTGCAGCGGCAGCCCGGCCTGATCGGCGCGTCGCGCTTCGTTGAGTCCGACGTCATGGCGTCGTCGACGACGAACTATTCGGGCGTCGTGCTCAGAGGCATCGTCCCAGACGAGCTACGTACCGCGACGAACATCAGCGATTACATGAGCGAAGGCTCGTTGGAGTGGATGGGGACGCCGGAGCGCGCCATCGAGCACCGCGCCGATCTGAACTTCTTCCCCCGTGACGAGGTCGCCGAGAACCCAGAGCTGCAGGCAGCGCTGGACGAGGCGAGAAGCCAAGCGAGCGACCTGCGCGACGAACTCGACGGGTTGCAGGCCGCGATAGACGAGGCTCAGGAGCGCCGCGCGTTGCGCGACGCGTCGATCACTCCCTTGCCTCGGCGCGACCCTCCACCGCCGCGCAGTGAGCTTCCACCCCTGGCGGCCCCGCCGTCGCCCGTCGAGCCAAACCCCGACGCGCGCCGCACCCCGCCGCCCATTGGAGGAAACCGCACGCCTCCACCGATCGGTGGGCCGCGCGTGCCGCCCACAATCGGCGGTGGTGGGGCTGGCAGCCCTGCGCCCATCGAGCGACGCGAGCCGCGCGGCATTGTGATCGGCTCCGAGCTGCAAGAGACGCTAAACGCCGATGTCGGGGACGTCGTTCAGCTGATCAACCCCGATGGCGACGTGGGGCCAACCGGGATGCTGCCGCGCAGCTGGCCGTACCGAGTGGTCGGCGTTTTTCACACGGGGCTCTACGAGTTCGACAACTCGGTCGTCTACATGCAGCTCGAGGACGCGCGAGCGTTCCTGAACGTCGACGATGGCGAAGTGACCGGCATCGAGCTTCGAGCGGAAAACCCGGAGTCCACAGAGGAACTCGCTCCGGCGCTTTCAACGGCCCTGAATGAAGAACACAGCGTGCAAGTCCGAGGGTGGGAAGAGCTCAACCGCAACCTGTTCGCGGCTCTGAAGTTGGAGAAAGTCGCGATGGCTTTTGTGCTGTTGTTCATCACCATCGTTGCGAGCTTCGCCGTATTCTCGGTGTTGATCATGATCGTCCTGAACCGCCGCGACGAAATCGCGATTCTGCGGGCGATGGGCGCGTCCAAGCGGGTTGTTCGGGACGTCTTCATGGTGCAGGGATTCGCGATTGGTCTCGCCGGTTCTCTCATCGGTTCTGCCGTCGCGGGCGTGGCGATCGCAACAGCTCACGTGTACGGAATTCCGCTGGACCCAGAGATTTACTACATCGACAAACTGCCGATTGACATCGACTGGTTCGAGTTCATCGGTGTCACCATTGCCGCTTTGCTCATTAGTCTGGTTGCAACGATCCCCCCGTCTGTGCAAGCTGCGCGCCTCGACCCCGCGCAGGGGCTCCGACACGAGTGAACGTGACCGCGAATCCCGATACTGCATTGCTACGCCTCGATGGGCTCCGACGCTCATTTGAGATGCCGGGTCGGTCGGTCGATGTGCTTAGTGGCATCGACCTGTCGATTCAGGCGGGCGAGTCCGTCTCGATCATGGGCCGCAGCGGCGCTGGCAAGACCACGCTGCTGCAGATCCTAGGCACGCTCGACCGACCAACGTCGGGGCGGGTGGTGTTCGACGGCGAAGACGTGTTCAAGCGCAGCGACGCAGGGCTCTCAACTTTCCGCGGCAGGCACATCGGATTCGTGTTCCAATTTCACCACCTCATGCCTGAGTTCACCACGGTCGAGAATGCCGCGATGCCAGCGTTGATCGATCGCCGCCCACGCGAGCAGGCGATGAACGACGCCCGAGCATTGCTTGAGCGCGTTGGGCTAGGCCACCGCCTAGATCATCGTCCCGGCGAGCTCTCCGGGGGCGAACAGCAGCGCGTCGCCCTCGCGCGCGCCATGATCATGCGTCCTCGCTTGCTTCTGGCAGACGAGCCGACCGGCAACCTCGACGAGGAGACGGGCGCCACGGTGTTCGAGCTCTTCCGAGAGATGACCGATGAACTCGGTGCAGCCGTTATTGTTGTTACTCACAACCATGCGCTCGCAGAGGCGATGGGTCGCCAGCTTGTGATGAGTGACGGGCAGGTTTTCGAGGCGGGCGAGGTGAGCCAGTGACGATTAGCCGAGTGCTCCAGCTCTGTCTCACGTGCGTCGCGCTCGTGATGTGTTTGGCCGTTTCGAAGCCCGTTTCTGCGCAGTTCGCGGTAGATGTGATCGAGGTCGAGGGGACTGTGCGAGTTGAAGATGAGGCCGTTCGGCGTCGGATTCGCTTTGCTGCCGGCGACCAAATCTCGCCGCGGCTGCTCTCACAAACCATCAACGCGATTTACGACCTGGGCTTCTTCGAAGACATTCAGGTCGACGCCAGCGAGACCGAAGCAGGGGTCGTTCTCACGTTTATCGTGACCGAGAAGCCGTCGGTGCGCGAGCTGCGTTTCGTCGGTAATGAACGCGTCGACAACGAAGACATTCTCGAAGAGATAACGCTAGAGACCGGTCAAATTCTCGACGAATCGGCGGTCGAACGCGCTGCGCGTCGTATCGGGGAGCTGTATCGAGACAAGGGCTTCTTCCTCGCGGAGGTGAGCTGGGCGCTCGAGCCTGCGGGCGAAGGGCAGGTTGCCGTTGTCTTCTCCGTTGAGGAGTTCTCGAAGGTGCAGGTCGGCACGGTCTCGATCATCGGCAACAACAGCCTGACGGACCAAGAACTGCTTCGCGTGATGCAAACGCGGCCGGGCAACATTTTGAGTTTCCTGAATAGTCTGGGGCAGTTCCAAGAGTCCTACCTCCGAGACGACCTTCAGCGCCTTCGTTTTATGTACTACGAGTCGGGCTTCCTTGACGTCGCCGTCTCCGACGCGGTCGTTGAACTCTCTCGCGACCGCGAGCGGGTCTTCGTGACGGTCACAATAGAAGAGGGCGATCAGTACTCTGTGTCCGCCGTCGGGGTGTCGGGCGACCTGCTTGAGTCACAAGAAGAGGCGATGGAGCGCATCAGCATCGCGCCCGGCGACATTTTCCGGTCGTCCGCGATTCGCGAGGATATCGAGGCGACAACCCAGCATTATCAGGACCTTGGTTACGCTTACGCCAACGCGAACCTGCTGACCGACGTCGACGAAGAGAACGACCTCATCGCGCTCACCTACGACCTTGACCGCGGGCCCCTGACGTATGTCGGGCGAATCATGGTCGTGGGAAACACCTCAACTCGCGATCGTGTGCTGCGACGAGAGCTGACGATTGAAGAAGGCGATCTCTACAGCCGCACGTCGATTCGGCTCTCAGAGAGTTACGTGACCCAGCTGGGCTTCTTTGAGGAAGTCACCATCCGCGAGCGCCCATCCAGCCTAGGCGACGACCGTATCGACTTAGAGATCCAGGTTGTGGAGCGGCATACTCGCTCGCTGCAGGTTGGCGCGGGGTTCTCAAGCGCGGAGTCGTTCCTCGCGACGGCTCAGATTACGGAGAACAACCTGTTCGGCCGTGGGCAGAACTTGTCGCTGAACATGATGCTGAGTTCGTTGCGCACGACTTTCCAGCTGTCGTTCCTCGAACCCAATCTGTACGGCTCAAACGTGGCCCTGCAGCTCGATGTGTTGAACAACGAGCTGGATTACCCTGCTTTTCGAGAGAT
>JBLFZA010000265.1:0-6450 GCA_047610025.1 Bradymonadia bacterium
TCGCGAAGCCGCCGGTCATCACCGCCATAATCTCAGACTGTGTCATCCGCTCGATGAAGGGCTTCACGAGCAGCGGCGCTTCTGTCTGACCGACGAAGATGTTGCCCGCTGCGCTCAGCGTCTCGGAGCCGGACGTGCGCATCGTCTTCTGCATTACCCACGCGAGCCCGTTGACGAGCAGCTGCATGAGGCCAACGTAGTAGAGCACCGCCATCAGCGACGAGAAGAAGATGATCGTCGGCAAGATGCGGAAGGCGAAGGTCTCCATCGCCGGCATCATCTGCCCGTTGTTCATGAAACTGCCGAAGACGGTGTCCACACCAGCGTTCGTGAAGTTGATGACGCGCGTGAATCCGTCGCCAGCCATCGCAAAGAAGTCTTGGCCGGGGCCGGTCTTCAGGATGATAATGGCGAAGATGATCTGGATGCTGGTTCCAACGGCGACGAGCCGCCAGTCGATGGCGCTGCGCTTCGTTGAGAACGCTGTCGCGATCCCGAGAAGCGCAAAGATGCCGACGAAGGACATCGCGCGGTCCACCATCGTGGCCCCGGTCGCGCCAATGGCGCCTAGGTCGGTCGTCGCCGTCGCGACAGCCGCCGCTGCTTCGCCTGAGCCATCCCCCTGCGCGTAGCCAACTGCAGTGAGAAAGATGAACGCGAGGGCAAAGCCCACGCCTGCGCAGCGCAGGGCGAGCCTGCGAGTCTTTGTGCTCATAGAACGGTCTGAGAGGGGTGTGCTGCCGCGCACCTTCCCCGCACCGAGCATCCGCGTCAATAACGTAGAGCACGCCCGTTGCGTAGGCGACCCAGCGGGCGCATACTCTCCCTCGCATTCTCCCTCGACTCTATGGTTATGGACTACCAGCCGCTCGACATCAGCGTCTTCTCCGCTCAACTCCAGCGAAACGTCGCGCCTGACGCCCCCGGCGGCGCAAAGATGATGGCTGCTCGAGGCATGTTGCCGGTCGGGCCCGCCGATCTGGCGATGCTGACCTATCAGCTTCATCTCGATGTTGACCCGAAGATCTCGAAGGCAGCCGCCGATACGATGGGCGGTGCCCCAGATGAGGTCGTTCGCGGCGCGACGGCGGCCCCGATTGATGGACAAGTGCTCGACTGGCTCGCGCACCTGCACTTCCGATCAGCCGTCACGATGGAGTCCGTGCTGCTGAACCGCTGCACGTTTGATGAGACCTTCGTCTGGGCTGCAGGACAGGCGACGGAGAGCATCAGCGAGCTCATCGCGACCAACGAAGTACGCTTGCTGCGCACCCCAGAGATCATCGAAGCTCTCTACATGAACCCCAAGGCGCGGCAGTCGACCCTCGACCGCGTCATCGATCTCGCGCGCCGTAATGGCGTGAAGTTCGAGCACCTAACGATCCTCAAGCAGCTCGTCGAGGACCACCGATATGACACAGAACGTGCGGCAGCCGATTCCACGGCGGCGGCGTCATCCGGCAAGGACGAGCAGTTCAAAGACCTGCTCGCAGAGTCCCTAAAACGCGACGCCGACGACTCCGATGATATCCGAAAGGAGATCGAAGAGGACGAGAAAGAGGGCGGAACCCGGAACAAGTCGCTGCAGACCAAACTTCTCGGCATGAACATCTCTGGAAAGGTGCGCATGGCGACCCTTGGCAGCGCTCAAGAGCGTGAGTTCCTCGTCAAGGACAACAACCGGCTTGTGCACATGGCCGCGGCGACATCCCCGAAGGCCCAACTCAAGGACGTCGTCTCGTGGTCGGGCAATCGCACGATCCCTGTCGGCGTTCTGGAGTTCATCGCGAACCACCGCCGCTATCGGCGAATGTACAATGTTTGTGTGAACCTTGTGAACAACCCGCGCTGCCCGATCAAGCACTCCACGCGGATCATGCCGAGCCTGGTCGACCGCGACCTGAAAGCACTGACGCGCAACCGCAACGTGCCTGCAGTCGTGCAACGACAGGTAAAGCAGATCATCGACGCCAAGGCCAAGAAGCGATGACAGTGACGCGCCAGTGCACATTGATCGTTTTAGACTCCGTCGGGATCGGCGAGCTACCGGACGCCGCTGATTTCGGCGATGTGGGCGGAGATACGCTGGGACACATCGCGGCGTTCCGTCAGGCCGCCGGTCGGCCCTTACACATCCCAAACTTGCAGCGTCTCGGCATCGCGAACGTGACGCGTGATGCTGGTCCGCTGGCCGGAGTGCCACCGGTCGATGCTCCGGCCGCCGCGTTCGCGCGCCTGATCGAGGTGGCACACGGGAAGGACACGGCGACGGGTCACTGGGAGTTCATGGGACTCGTTTCGGAGACAGCCTTCTCCACGTTTCCCGATGGGTTCCCGAGCTCGCTGATCGAAGCATTTTGTCACGCGATCGGGCAACCCGCGGTGCTTGGCAACGTGGCAGCATCTGGTACCGCGATCATCGAAGAGCTCGGCGCTGAGCATGTGCGCACGGGCTATCCGATCGTCTACACGTCGGCGGACCCGGTTTTTCAAATCGCCGCGCATGAGGACGTCGTGCCGTTCGAGACGCTCTACGCCTGGTGTGAGGCCGCCTACGCCTTGTGCATCCCCGCGGGCATGTCTCGCGTGATCGCGCGCCCCTTTGAGGGCGAGCCAGGCGCGTACACACGCACGCATCGTCGCAAGGACTACGCGCTCTCCCCGCCCACGCCCACCTACCTCGATGACATCGCCAAGGCGGGTGTGAAGACGCTCGGTGTCGGGAAAATCGGCAGCATCTATTCGCAGCAGGGTATTGCCGGCGATGTCCATACAAAGAACAATGCGGACGGCGTCGCACAAACACTCGCTGCGATGGCGGCGCGTGAGTATGACTTCGTCTTCACCAACTTGGTCGACTTCGATATGTTGTTTGGCCATCGACGGAACCCGGAAGGGTACGCGACCTGCCTTGAAGAGTTTGACCTCGCGCTGCCGAGCTTGCTCGCGGCGATGGGAGATGACGACTTGATGCTGATCACCGCCGACCATGGAAACGACCCCACCTACCGGGGTACCGACCACACGCGAGAGTACGTGCCGCTGCTCGCTATAGGGGCGGGAGTTACCCCCGGGGCGGACCTCGGCACACGCGCGACCTTCGCAGACGTCGGTCGCACGATCGCCCACTACTTCAACGCTCCGTCCGGAAACCCGCGGGGCACAAGCATCCTAGAGTCCGTATGAGCGTCGTTGATCTGATCCGTAAGAAGCGTGACGGCGGTGTGCTGTCGCCCTCAGAGATTCAAGCCTTTGTCGCGTCCGTGACGGACGAGCAGGTGCCGCGCTACCAACTGAGCGCGATGCTTATGGCGATGTTCCTCAACGGGCTCAGCCCGGAGGAGACTGTTGGCCTGACGCTGGCGATGCGCGACTCGGGAAGCGTCGTCGACTGGAGCCACCTCGGAATGCGCACCGTCGACAAACACTCGACGGGAGGCGTGGGAGACAAGATCTCGTTGCCTCTCGCGCCGCTAGTTGCGTGCGCTGGCGTGCCTGTACCCATGATCTCCGGTCGTGGACTCGGACACACAGGCGGCACGCTCGACAAGCTCGAGTCGATACCCGGCTTCCGCACCGACCTCTCGGTTGGCCGCTTCAAGGAACTCGTGAACACCCTGAATTGCGGCCTCATTGGCCAAACAGCCGAGATCGCGCCAGCCGACAAAACGCTCTACGCGCTTCGTGATGTCACCGCGACAGTGGAGTGCGTGCCGCTGATCGTGGCGTCGATTCTATCGAAGAAGCTCGCGGAAGGCATCGACGGCCTTGTGTTGGACGTAAAGTTTGGTTCCGGCGCGTTCATGAAGGAGTACAGCGCCGCCAAGCGCCTCGCCCATGCGCTGGTCGATGTGGGCACAGGGGCCGGCAAGGAGGTCGTCGCGCTCTTAACCAATATGAACCAGCCGCTCGGCCAGGCCGTCGGCAACGCGCTTGAGGTCGAAGAGTCGATCGTGGTGTTGCGCGGCGGCGGGCCGCCGGACGTTCGCGAACTGACCCTCGCGCTTGGGGCTGAGATGGTCGTGCTCGCAGGAAAGGCGGACACGCTCGAAGCCGCGCATGCGTTGCTCGTAGACAAGCTCGATTCGGGCGCGGCGCTCGAGCACTTCGGCAAGATCATCGAAGCGCAGCACGGCGACCCGCGGGTCATCGACGACCTCTCTCGCTTACCGCGTGCCCCGTGCCTCATCCCAGTTCGCGCCGAGCGACCAGGAGTGGTCACCGAGATCGCGTGCGCGGAGATTGGCCGCATTGCTGGCGCGATGGGCGCTGGCCGTACCCGCGCCGAGGACGCTGTCGACCCAGCCGTGGGCCTCGAGCTGCACGTTCGCATCGGGCAAGAGGTGCGCGAAGGCGACCCGCTAGCCACGCTGCACGCGCGTGATGGTGCGCATGCGCTGGTGACCCGCGTCGTCGGCGCGGTGACCATTGACGATGGGCCTGCCATCGAGCTGCCCCTGATCGCTGAGCGCATCACGGCGGAGTAGCGCCGTCCACCACCACGCTTGGCCGTGGTGGTCCCTGCCCGTCAGACAGGCCGGCGTGTAGTAGAGCGGTGGCGGTTCCGGCCGTCAGGATGACCGCCATGTCGCAATGCGCCATGCCGTGGGGGCTAGACAAGCGAGGTGCAGTGGCGAACAGTGTGCGAGGCGAATCGCTGCCACTACGAGGAGTTGAGTGATGAAAGTTGGTGTAATCGGCGCGGGCTCTTGGGGAACGGCGTTGGCCTTTCTGTTGGCGGACAAAGGGTACGACGTCACAATGTGGGCGTACGAGCAATCGTGCGTCGACGACATCAACACGCAGCACCAGAACGTGATGTACCTGCCGGGCATTGAGCTGCCGGGCACGCTGAGCGCGACCACCGACTTGGAGCAGGCCTGCCGCGGCAAAGACCTCATCGTGTCGGTCACACCTTCACATGTAACGCGTCGGGTGCTCACGGAGGCCGCGCCCTATCTGCCGAGCTCCGTGCCGATCGTCAGCGCCACGAAGGGCATCGAGAACGACAGCCTCTACACAATCAGCGAGGTGCTGCAGGACGTTCTGCCCATCAAGCACCACCCGTACCTTGCGTACCTGTCCGGACCGAGCTTTGCGCGCGAGGTGGGGGAGAGGCACCCAACGGTCGTGGCGATTGCCAGCTACTCGGACCGCTTAGCGATCGGGCTGCAGGAGACCTTCCGCAGCTCCTACTTTCGGACGTACCGGACAAACGATGTGGAAGGCGTCGAGATTGGCGGGTCGTTGAAGAACGTGATCGCGATCGCGACCGGCACCGCGGACGGCATGGGCTTCGGCCACAACTCCCGCGCCGCGCTCATTACGCGAGGTCTCGCGGAGATCAGTCGTTTGGCTGTTTCGCGCGGCGCAAACCCTCTGACGGTTGCGGGCCTCGCGGGTATGGGCGACCTCGTGCTCACTTGCACAGGTGGCCTCTCCCGTAATCGCTCGGTTGGCGTGAAGCTCGGCCAAGGCATGAAGATCAGTGAGATCCTCGGTGAGATGAATATGGTCGCCGAGGGCGTGAAGACCGCGAAGTCGGTGTATGACATGGCGAAGGCGACGGGCGTCGAGATGCCGATCAGTGAGCAGGTCTACCAAGTCTTGTATGAAGACAAAGAGCCGGCGCAGGCGCTGGTGGACCTGATGGGTCGGGAGCTGAAGCGCGAGTCGTTTGGATTCTGAGCGAGGCGCTTTGAGGGGAGCCGGGCGCAGTGCTTTGCGCCTGCGCCCTGCGCCTGCGCCCTCCCGACGCGTGACAGCGGAACTCCGACTGCGCTACGCTAGGCGCAGGAGGCATCATGAGACACCCCATTGTCCCGCAAGTTAGTCATGCAGCGCCCGCCAACGGGACTAACGCACCGGGTTTCCCTCCTAGCGGCCCCCCACGACAGATGGTGGACGTCTATCCGCAGCGAAAGCAGGGCGGCGCGAAGATCTTCTTGTTAGTCGGCTGCATAAGCGTCGTCGTAGTGATGGCGCTGGGGGTTGTGGCGGCCGTCGCTCTGCCTGCGTTCTTGAACTACCAGACGCGCTCGAAGACCGCGGAGGCGTATATGAACATCCGCGCAATATTCGATGGTTCCGTCGCGTACTATTCGCAGCACGGCGTGTTTCCAGAGTCCGCTTCCCAAACGCCAACGAGGGCACCCTCGGATATCACAGCGCTCACCACCGAGTGGTCGAGCAACCCGACTTGGGTGGCGTTGAACTTCGCGCTGACGGACCCGCACGACTTCGTGTACCAGTACGACTCGTCTCAGAGTGCCGGATCGACGTCGTTCACTGCGTCGGCGTTCGGGGATCTCGATGGTGATGGCGACCGGTCGACGTTTATCCGCTTCGGCGTTGTCGAGCAGGGTGTGGTGAAAGGCTCTGGCGGCCTCTACTTTGCGAACGAGCTAGAGTAGTCGTGAGCCCGACACCAGACATACCTGCACACGGGCT
>JBLFZA010000266.1:0-6383 GCA_047610025.1 Bradymonadia bacterium
ACTCGCGCGGAACCCGCAAAGGTTCGCCATCGACGATCTTATACAAGTTGTCGGCGTAGATCTTCAGGGCGTCTGTTTCGGCAGGAGCCCATGCGATCTCAGCCAGCCACTCGTCGATTCCAGGCGGCCGGATGTTGAACACAGCGGTCACGAGCTTCTGACGGAGCTCTTCGCGCACGATGTAAACCACCGGCGCTATCGGCTGATCATCGGCGTAGGGCCTGACCTCGAACCGCACCTCTTCGCACGCTTCGCCTGGAGTTAGCGTCGAGAAGGCTTCTTTCAGGAGCTGCACGTCAGCGATGGTCGTGACCGACTTGAGCGCCTCTGCCACAGCACATCTCTCCTGCAAGGTCTCCGCGGCGTCCCACCGTTCGAGAACCGTTTTCCGGGGGTCTAAGCTACGCGTGCGGCGAATCGCCCACAGCAATCTGGTGTCCAGCGCCAAGTCGGACGACCCGAGGAGCGCTTGGAGTGTTGGCACTGCAAACGACGACGGAACCAACCCCAACGCGGTGACCAGCGCGTTCGCGAGCTCCGGCGTTTGCACGGCGTCAGGCAGCATCGCGGCCATTCGCCGCTCAGCCTCCGGGTCACGCAAGCGACCGAGCGCGATGGCGGCCTCCGCCCGCACGGCGACAGGCTGTTCTGCATCGCTGAGCAGACGCAACAGCCCGGGCTGACCGTCGAGAATTCCAAGTTGCCCGCACGCCCAAGCCGCCCAAGCCGCAACGTCCGAGTCAGGATCGTCCAACGCGCCCGCGAGGTCCCCTCGCAGGACGCTGTTCTCGGCGGACTCATCGAACACCGGGTCGACCAAGGTTCGCAGAGCGCGAATGCGTTCGAGCGGATCGTCGTTCCGGAGCAGAGTGCGATAAAATCCGATCTCGTTGTAGCGGCTCACATAGTTCCCGGCGACCGCGATGACTGCGCCGTAGCTGAAAAGGACACTCGCCACGATGAGCGCATAGAACGCGATCGTGTGATCTTTGAACGCCTCAATCTCATGCTCCTCGTCCACGTCGTCGAGTTCGACCGCGTCCGATAGCGCGAGCCCCGCCTCTCCCCGAACCAACGTCCGGTCACGCCAGATGTCGCCGAACACGTAGCTCCCGACGCTCATCGCGAGAACGTATCCCACGATGATCACGATGAAGAACTGCGCGGCGATGAGCACCATGTTGACGGTCACGCTCTCGCTCGTGATCTCCAGGAACCGAGAGAGCCATCGGCCATACCCAAGGGCCCCCAACACGCCGACAGCAGACACAATCGTCAGCCGGGTGCGGCTGGCGGCGAGACCACTGAACAACCCGAGTTCGCCGGCAGAAGGGAGTTTGAATTGCATTCATCGCTCGGGGGTCAGAGGCAGCGCGGACGACCTCTCAGTTACATGCCGCGCACGAGTAAGACCATCGGCGAGCGCAGAGGTTCCCATCCTGTGCTGAACGTCGAGGCCTGCGCACCATTAGGTACGCAAGTCTGACGAGAGGAGGCGTTTGCTCCACTCACCGATTGGACCGAGGCGGTCCACGCCAACCGATACTGGGTTGGCAGCGGACAACGCGCTCAGTTCCCCTTATCTAACGACACCTCTTCAGCCTTGTCTGGATCGATGACGTCGAGCTTCCCGGTGGCTGGATCGAGGGCGTACTCCCCCTCCATCCATCGCCCAAGATCGACCATCTTGCAGCGTTGGCCACAGAAGGGGAAGGCGAGGTTACCCGGTGGCATGTCCACCGGGCCCTTGCACGTTGAGCAGCGTATACCATCCAGCATGGCTAGGCGTTCGCGCTTGGGTTTTCGACCGTTCCGCCAGCTGTGATCGGCGGCAGCGGAGTGATTGTCCCCACCAAGGCGATCGGCGGGACTTCGCTGACATGTTTCACGAAGTGGAACGTCAACTCCTTCTTCACTTGGTCCGGCACGTCCACCATGTCCTTTTCGTTCCGCTTCGGCAGAATAATGGTCTTGATCCCCGCGCGGTGGGCCGCGAGCGTCTTCTCTTTGATACCGCCAACGGGGAGCACGTTTCCGCGGAGCGTAATCTCGCCGGTCATGGCGACTTCATGCGACACCTGCAGCCCACTGAAGAGCGAGAGCAGCGTCGTGAAGATAGCGACACCGGCCGATGGCCCGTCCTTCGGAACCGCACCTGCGGGGAAGTGAATGTGCACGTCGGTGTCCGCGAGGAAGTTCGGCGCTAGCCCGAACTCTCCCGCCCTCATCTTGAGGAACGAGAGCGCGGCGAGCGCCGACTCTTTCATCACGTCTCCCAGCTGCCCTGTAAGCTTGAGTTCACCCTTCCCTGGGGCCTTGATGGCCTCAATGAAGAGGATGTCTCCGCCGGACGGCGTCCACGCGAGACCCGTCGCAATCCCTGGGTCTGTTACGCGGTCGACGACCTCGCGCTCAAAGCGCCACGGTCCCAGAAACTCTGCAATCTTCGCCGCATCGACCGTGATCCCATTCTCGTCGAGTCCGGTATCAGCGACCTGCACCGCGATCTTGCGGCACGCCGTCGCGATTCGGCGTTCCAACGTTCGCACACCCGCTTCACGCGTGTATTTGTCGACGATCGTGTTGATCGCGTCGTCGGTAAACTCCACCTTTTGGTCGGCGATACCGTGCTCTGTGAGCTGCTTCTGCAGCAGGAAGTTCCGCACGATGTTCATCTTGTCATCCGGCGTGTAGCCGGGGATTTCGATGACCTCCATGCGGTCACGAAGCGGCGGCGAGATGGTGTCCATCTGGTTCGCGTTCGCGATAAACAACACCTTCGACAGGTCGAGAGGTATCTCCACGTAGTGGTCGCTGAACGATCCATTCTGCTCGGGATCGAGCACCTCGAGCAAAGCCGACTGCGGGTCACCACGGAAGTCGCGACCGACCTTGTCGATCTCGTCGAGCATGATGACCGGGTTCGACGTCTTCGCTTTGCGCAGCGCCTGCACGATTCGACCAGGCAGAGCACCAACGTACGTGCGGCGGTGGCCGCGGATCTCCGCTTCGTCATGCACGCCGCCGAGCGAGATACGCACGAATTCGCGACCGAGCGCGTGAGCGACGGACTTCCCGAGAGAGGTCTTGCCGACACCCGGAGGACCGACGAGGCAGAGGATCGGCCCCTTCATGTCATCTCGTAGGCGACGGACCGCGAGGAACTCCACGAGGCGCTCCTTCACCTTGTTCAGACCGTAGTGATCGGCGTCGAGAATCTTCCGGGCGTGCGGGATGTCGAGGTTGTCGTCGGTCGTCTCGTTCCACGGGATGTCCAGCAACGTGTCGAGGTACGTGCGAATGACACCGTACTCAGAGCTCGCCGGCTGCATCTGCTGCAATCGCCGCAGCTGCTTGGTAACGACCTTCTCGACTTCTTCCGGCAAGTCCTTCTCTGCGACGCGCTCTTCGAGCTCTTCGAGTTCACTACCGTCACCGTCCAATTCGCCGAGCTGCTCCTTGATGGCCTTGTACTGCTGGCGGAGATAGTACTCCTTCTGGTTCCGATCGATCTCTTCCTTGATCTGCGACTGGATGCGGTCGGAGACCTTCGCGACCTCGAGCTGCCGCGTGAGGTAGGTGACGACCAAACGGAGACGCTCTTTGACATCAACCTTGCCGAGAATCTGCTGTTTTTCCTCGGTGCTGATGTCCATGTTGGCGGCGACGAAGTCGCAGAGCTGAATCGGCTCGTCGACCGAATCGATCATCTGCACCGCTTCTCGCGGCATCTCCGGGAGGTACTTGACGACCTGCTTCGCAGTTGTCTTCAAGTTGCGGAACAAGGCCTCAAGTTCGACATCATCGTCGGCGAGCTCGGCCTCTTCGATGACCTCGAACTCTCCGATGAGGTAGGGTTCCTCTTGGGTCACCGCCTTGAGGCGGATGCGCTCCTGACCTTGGATGATCACGCTGTAATTGTCGTTCGAGATTTTGACGACCTTGAGAATGCGCGCGGACGTTCCAACCCGATAGAGGTCCGCCTCTGTCGGCTCCTCAATCTCGGCCTCTCGCTGCGTTACGATAGCGATGCGCTGTTCGGAGTGGGCGAGCTGTTTGATGAGCGCGATCGACCGCTCACGTCCGACAGCGAGTGGGATCACCACCTGTGGGAACAGGACAGCGTTCCGCAGTGGCAGGATTGGCAGGCGCGTCGGCTCCGCCGTTGTCGTTTCTCGTTCTTCAGTCATGTGGGTAAACCCGTCAGGTGAGTTCAAGTGAGAATTCGTACGATAAGAAGAGTAGGCACGTCTGTGCCTGACTCAATTCGCGCCCCCCAGTTTTCTAAATCTTGCCACGCTCGCGAGGCCCTCGAAGCCTCAATGCCAAGCAGGGTGTCGGCCGCCTGCTCGACGGCGTCGCCCATGTGGCTACAGGACGTCGATGACCAGTGTCTCAGCGCCACCACCGACCTTGGAATCTCGCTTCGCCTCGGCGGCATACTCTCGAATCAACGCGACCGCGTCTGCGTAGGCGGCTACCCGGTACTTCACGATCACCGAGTAGCGGTGGAACATCGCGTCGGACTCCTTCGCCGCTCGGATTGCCTCAGACTGCATCTCCGTCAGCGTCGTTGCGTACTCTGCTGTCCACGCCCACTCTTCACCCTGTGACGTGAGCCACGTAACCGTCTCGCCAATCAGCGCGTCAAGCGCGGCCTCTTCCGTGTAGATAATTCTGCGGTTCGGCACGGTATCGAGAGCGTGTTCGTCCGCCAGCGCGAGGACCTTGTCGTACGTGAGCCGCATGTTTCGATAGTGCCGCATCCGCTGTCCGCGCTGAACGCGCCACTCGGAATAGACCCTGTCGGTATCACGTGTTGCGGCCTCGAATCGGTCCGCCATCGCGTGAATCTTCGGCAGGTAATAAGGCGAACTTGTCAGGCTGGCGTTCGCGTCAACGAACGTCACACACGCGCTGAGCGCGTTTTGAACCTGAAGAAAGTTAGGCTGCGTCATGACCGGCGTCTGGGGCCCGAGTGATTGCGCCAAAAGCGCGATGGCGACGCCTAACGCTACGGATAAGAGCGGTCAAGACCCGGTCGCACCGACTAACAGGTCGTCGCAGCGATCAACCGCTTCAACTTCCTGCGCCGCTATCAGGAGCGCGCTCTGCATTTTGAGGGCGCTCTCGGGTCGATCCGATCGATCCTTCGCCAGAGTCTGAGCGACGATCGCGCACAGCTTCGGATACTGCGACAGCTTTGAATTCGCCGTCTCTAGGCCGGGAGCCGGAGTCTTCACATGGTGCAACATCACCTTCGCCGCGTGCGGGCTATCGAAGGGGAGCTGTCCGGTGACCAGTTCAAACAGAATCACCGCGATCGCGTAAAGGTCGCTCCTCACGTCGAGCGTCTCTCCCTTCGCCTGCTCTGGCGACATGTACCAGGCGGTTCCGAGCACAGTACCGTCAGCCGTTAATCCAGCCCCGCTCCAGTCCGCATCGGTGCCCTTCACCGTGCCGAAGTCCAGCACCTTGATTCTCCCGGCCCCACCCGCGTTCTTCATCAACATGATGTTGTGCGGCTTCAGGTCGCGGTGAATCAGTTTGTTGTCGTGCGCTTCCGAGAGCGCGCTGCACGCGTCCGCCATCCAATGGCACGCGGTGACGGGATTGACGGGGGATTCTTTCTCAATGATGTCCATTAGCGTCGGCCCCTCGAGGAGCTGCATGATCATAAACGCGCAGTTCTCGTGGCGCCCAAAGTCGAACACCCGGACGACATTGCCGTGCGTCAGCTGACTCGCCGCGCGCGCCTCCAACTCGAAGCGACGGAGCAGGTTGTCACAGCCCAGACCCGTCGTACCTGAAACCACCGATGGGATGAGCACCTTGATCGCGACGATGCCGTCGGTACGCACGTTGCGGCCACGGAACACCGCCCCAAACGTGCCCTTTCCAATCATCGACAACACCTCATAGCGACCTTCGAGGCGCACGCCGATCAGGTCGGTCTCTTTGCGAAACACCGGCAAAGCAGAATCTACATTGGCGGCAGACAAGGACGCGAACGCCTCAGGCAACGTCTCCGGAACGGAACGGAAGATCGGCACCACGTCGCGCCGCGCGGGCGGCAGGTCAGCGGTGTAGGCTGGTGCGTAGCGCATACTCGCGAGACTCCCACCCACCGACGATGCCGGAGAGCGCGCAGGAGCGTGCTCCTTTTTCAGCACACCTTCCAGTCGTTTCACAGGCTGCGTTACGAGGGTCTCAGCCTCAGCGAGCGCTTGCTCTTCACCGGGCGCATTAGAAAAGGGCATCGTTGGTCGTGACATGTGTCGGCCTAGGTGAAGAACTCCACTCGGTCATCGCCTCGCCGCGCCCGATGTTTAGCCGTCGAAACGTCTTGCGATGCGCGCCATCAGGACAGGATCCACCGCGCG
>JBLFZA010000267.1:0-6281 GCA_047610025.1 Bradymonadia bacterium
TTAGTCGCCGAACACTGTGGGCCCCTAACGCGAGCCGGCCGCTGCGAGCGCAGCGGCCGTCTCTCGTTCGTGTGGCAGGTACGCTGAAGGCGCCGCGGGTGGACAGGTGGCGGAGCGCTCGGTGCTACCGTCAGCCAAACATCACTTTGGCGCGAACGAAGGACGGCCGCTGCGAGTGCAGCGGCCGTCCGTCGATGTGGGGTTCGGCCAAGGGCCGAGAATCACCCTACTCTTCTTCGCCCGACGCAGGTGAATCCGCAGTGGTCTCTTTCGTTGCCGGCTCCTCCGCAGCGGTCTCTTCCGTTGCCGGCTCCTCCGCTGCGGTCTCTTCCGTTGCGGCCTCTACCGCTGCCGGCTCTTCCGTTACGGCCTCTGCAGCGACCGGCTCTTCCGTTGCCGGAGCAGCCTCGTCAACGGGAGCTTCGTCCGATGCTCCAGCAAAGGCTGAACCGAAGACATCACCCAGCGTTGCTGTGCTGTCGTCGTGGTACTCGCGAAGAGTGCCGCGCTCAGCTCGCTGCTGGTAGCTCTTGATCGACAGGGCAATCTTGCGCTCCTTGGGGTCGACCGAGATGACCTCGACCTTGACCAAATCACCAGGCTTCACGACATCTGCCGGGTCGTCGACGTGGTCGTTCGACAGCTCGGAGATGTGGATGAGACCTTCGATTCCGGTCTCCACCTCAGCGAAGGCACCGAAGTCGGTGATCTTCGTGATGGTCGCTTCAGCGACGTGGCCGGGCGGCATGCGGACCGGGAGGCTCTCCCACGGATCCTCAGCGAGCTGCTTGATACCAAGCGAGAAGCGCTCGTTGTCGACGTCGATGTTGAGGACAACCGCCTCGACTTCGTCGCCCTTGTTGTAGACCTCAGAGGGATGCTTGATCTTCTGGGTCCACGACATGTCCGAGATATGGACGAGGCCGTCGATGCCGTCCTCGATACCAATGAAGATACCAAAGTCGGTGATGTTGCGGATGTTGCCGGCAATCTGCGTACCGACCGGGTAGCGCTCTTCGAGCAGCGACCATGGGTTCGGCTCGAGTTGCTTCATACCGAGCGAAATCTTCTTCGCATCGCTATCGAGCTTAAGCACGACACAGGCGATGATGTCGCCCTTCTGCACAACCTTGGAGGGGTGCTTCACGCGCTGGGTCCACGACATCTCGGAGATGTGGATGAGACCCTCAATACCCTCTTCGAGTTCGACGAATGCGCCGTAGTCGATGAGCGACACTACGCGACCAAGCACGTGCGAGCCGACCGGGTAACGCTCATCGGCGTTTGCCCATGGGTCAGGAAGAAGCTGCTTCATACCCAGCGAGACGCGTTCCGTCTCCGGGTTGAACTTCAGGATCTTCACAGTGATGTTATCACTGATGCTGAGGACTTCTTCCGGGTGGTTGACCCGGCCCCAGCTCATGTCGGTGATGTGCAGGAGGCCGTCGATGCCGCCAAGGTCGACGAACGCACCGTACTCGGTGATGTTCTTGACCTGGCCGGGCATGATTGCGCCCTCGACGAGGCTTGTAAGCGTCGTCTTCTTGATGGTCTCGCGCTCTTCTTCGAGCAGCGCGCGACGCGACAACACGATGTTGCCACGCTTCTTGTTGAACTTGATGATCTTGAAGTCGAAGTCTTGACCCAAGAATTTGTCGAGATTGCGCGTGGGGCGCAGTTCGACCTGGCTGCCTGGGAGGAAGGCTTTGACGCCAATGTCCACCTGCAGGCCGCCCTTGACGCGGCTGAGGATAGTGCCTCGAACGATCTCGTCGTTCTCGACCTTCGTAGCGATCTCTTCCCACATCTTGAGGCGGTCGGCCTCTCGCTTGCTGAGAACGCACTGCCCGTGCTCGTTTTCACGGCTCTCGACGTACACCTCGACGATGTCGCCAGCCTTAATCGTGAGCTCTCCGTCACGATTACGGAACTCGTCAGCGTCAATACGACCCTCTGACTTCTCGCCAATGTCGACGAGCACAGTGTCGCCGACAATCTCAAGCACCTTGCCCTGCGCAATTGCGCCCTCTTCGACGTTCGAACGCTCACTCGCGTCCTCCATCAAAAGGGCAGCAAATTCCGCTAGCGCGTCAGTTGCGTTCTCGAGGTCTACAAAGACTTTATCCATACAGCACGTTGTTTGGCGGTTGCGCGATGCGCTGCCGGTGAACGACTACCCGACCGGCTCGGGTTGCGGGACATCCGCGGAAGCGCCGCATCTCAAGGGTTCGGCGCTTCCCCCGAGTGCGTAGACGCCATGTACGCCGCTCCGCGTTACAAGTGCCCTACACAAGGGAGCGCGGAAGCTAGGCGAGCAACAAGGTCTTTGTCAACGCTTCGCTGTGCGTTTCCCTAGAGTCTTCGCGGCTCCGAGGCCCATTCACCCCCAACCGCACACCGCGCGATTGCCTAGCGTTCAACGACGGCTACTCACGCACGGCGCGAACGAGCGTCAGCACGTGAGCGATCAGCTCCTCCGGCGAATGGGCGGTGCCATCCACGTGGACCGCGTCGTCCGCCGCCATCAGTGGCGCGCAGGCGCGCTGCTCGTCCCGGCTATCGCGCTCGCGGATCGCCTGTTCAACCGTCTCCAGGCTCGTCTCTACCCCACGGGTGGCCTCCTCTGCATGACGGCGCAGAGCCCGCTCACGAACCGACGCGGTCAGAAACACCTTCACTTCCGCGGCAGGAAAAATGACCGTGCCGATGTCGCGGCCTTCCATCACGACATCATGAGTCTCGCCTAGCGCCCGCTGAACGTCGAGCAGCGCCGCCCTAACCTCTGCGTGTGCGCTCACGATGGACGCGCCGACGCCGACATCCGGCTCACGGAGCGCATCGGTGACATCGTCGCCGTCGAGCGTGACCGTCGCGCGGCCGTCGGCGAACCCGAATCCGACGCGAAGATCATGCGCAATCTCCGAGGTTCGTTCGGCGTCCTCGAGTGAAACGCCGTCACGAAGCGCGCGCATCGCGACAGCACGATACAACGCCCCGGTGTTGACGAGTTGGTAACCCATCGAACGCGCGACACCATGCGCCACCGTACTCTTGCCTGCGCCAGCCGGGCCATCAATCGCGACAATCACACCGCCTCCTCGACGGAACACCCAAGCGAACGTAGCGCTTCCACAAAACCAGGGTAAGAGACTGCAATACAATCGCTTCCACGAACTTCGCAAACATCCGTCGCGCACAGCGCAGCGACCGCGGCAGCCATGCCGAGTCGGTGGTCGCCGCCAGCATCGAAGGTGAAGCCACCCCACTCCGCGATGCCGAGGCCATCAAAGCGAAGCCCGTCATCCTCCTCCTCTACCGTCACGCCGAGGCAACGCAGAAGCGCGACCGTCGAGGCGATACGATCGCTCTCTTTCACGCGAAGCTCCGCAGCGTCTCGCACCACGAAAGTCCCCGTGGACGCAGCCGCAACGACACACAAAAGCGGGATCTCGTCGATCACCAGCGGCACCTCAGCTCCCACAATCTCCGTCGCCAGCAGCGCGTCGCCTGTCACCGTAATCGTGGCCACAGGTTCACCGGAGCTGAGCGTCGCACGACGACGAAGGCGCACCTCCGCTCCCATTCGTTCCCAAACCTTCAAGAACGCCGCACGCGTGGGGTTCGTCATTACACCCTCGATGCTCACCGAGCCGCCCGTGAGCATGCCAGCTGCCAGTAAGAAAGCAGCGGATGACGGGTCACCGGGAATCTCTAAGCCCCGGGCGAGCAGCGTTCTGCTCGGCGGGGTCAGGAACGTCGTTGGTAGCGTCTCCGCCTCGCTGGTCCCGGCTGGGTTCGCGTAGTGACCGCTCGAGCCGATGCGGACTCCCAACGCCCTAAAGAGGCGCTCGGTGTGGTCACGGCTCACCGCAGGCTCAACGACCTCCGTGGTTGCCCCTCGATACAAACCGCTCAATAGCACGCAGGATTTCACCTGCGCCGACGCGATCTGCAAGACCGCGCGGACGGGCGTTGGCTCTGCGTCCGCGTCAACATGAGTCGCCTCGATCGTGATGGGCATCGTGCCGTCCGCCGAGGTCTTCACGCTGTACCCAAGGTCGTTCAAGGGGTCCGCGATCCGCCGCATCGGGCGCGCCTGCAGCGACGCGTCCCCCGTTAAGATGGCCGGCACGTTGGCACCCGCGAGCAATCCAGCGAGCAGGCGAGCGGTCGTTCCGGAGTTTCCGCAGTCCACAGGCTTGGCCGGAGCCACTAGGCCGTGAAGGCCGACCCCGGTGACGGTGAAGTGCTCGGCGTCATCGAACGAAATCGGCACACCGAGAGCTTTGAGTGCTTCAAGTGTCGAGAGGTTGTCTTCGCCCGTGCCGGGGTGCGTGATCTCGGTCACGCCATCACAGAGTGCCGAGAGCATCAGCGCGCGGTGCGTAACGGACTTGTCCCCGGGCACGCGCACGCTACCGCTAAGAGCTGCGGATGGGGTGATAACTAGTTTCACTGAACCTCCCCCAGCGTTGCGGCAGCGGCGACAAGGAACGCATCATTTTCCTCGCGCGTTCCAAGAGTTACGCGCACATGCTCGTGTAACCCATACGGCTGCAACGGGCGGGTGATCACACCGCGGCGCAAGCATCCTTCATAGAACGCGCCACCGCCGCTTGGGACCGTTATCAACACAAAGTTCGTCTGCGTGTGCTCGACTTCAAGACCGAGCCCGCGCAGCGCGTCGCCGACTCGAGTGCGCTCGCTGTTGTTCAGAGACACCACCTTTGCCAAGTGCTCGGAGTCACCCAACGCAGCGATCGCCCCCGTTTGCCCGACGTGGTTCACGTTGAAGGGTTCACGTATTCGGTTCACACGGTCGCAGACGTAGTCTGGGGCGACGGCGTAGCCGACGCGGACACCAGCGATGCCGTACGCCTTCGAGAAGGTGCGCATGACGACGAGGTTCTCACGTTCCCCCAGCAACGAGAGCCCGTCGGGGTAGTCTGGGTCGTCGACATACTCGCAGTAGGCCTCGTCGAGCACTACGAGCACGTGCTCCGGAACGTTGCGAAGCAGCTCCACCACGTCATCGCGCCGGCTCCACGTGCCCGTCGGGTTGTTGGGATTGGCCAAGAAGAGCAGCCGGGTGTTCTCATCACACGCCGCCGCCATCGCCTTCAAATCGCAGCCCAACCCAAGCGCAGGCACCTGCTTCTGACCCACACCTGCGGCGCCGCTCACGACGCGGTAGGCGACGAAGCCATACTGGCTGAAGACGACATTCTCGGATGGGGTACAGAACGCCCTTGTGAGCAGCGTCACGGTCTCGTTGGATCCGTTGCTCACGATAACCCTATTCGGGTCGACGGAGAATCGCTCACCGATCGCCTGTCGAAGCGCGTAGGCCCCCGGATCGGGATACAGATGCACTTCAGCGACGGCGGCGGTCATCGCGGCGATCGCCTTCGGGCTTGGTCCCAAAGGGTTCTCGTTGCTCGCCAGCTTGACGACGTGCGAGAGCCCGAGCTCGCGCTTAACGTCCTCGATCGGCTTGCCCGGCACGTAAGGCTTCAGGGTGAGAACCCACTCAGGGCTCGGCGTTTGGGTACTCATATCGGCTCCGTACGGTTCGAGAGCGGCCTCTATATGGAGCGCACCGATGGGCTTCAAGCCCGGTCAGCGAAAGGCATCTCCTTTCTCACCCGAAGGCTTCAATCGGCTCCGCCCAGGTCCTTGAGCGTGCGAACGCACCACGCGTCGGTGTCGAACGCCTCGTCGTCCACAGAGACCCAATCTGCGTTGAGCTGTCCTCTGAAGAAGGTGCCTTGCCGTTTCGCGAATCGTCGCGTGTCGGTCTGGAACGTCCGGAGCAGGTCCGCCTCGGGGAGCGTGCCACGCGCCACATCGGCGATATGACGGTACCCCAGCGCGGCGAACCCGGGAGCAGCCCAAGAGGCGCCTGCCTCGACAAGGGCGTGGGTCTCGGCGGCGAGACCGCTCTCCAGCATCGTGACGCATCGCTGGTTGATGCGCTCATGGAGGAGAGGGCGCTCTCGAGTCACGCACACAAGCGTGGCGTCATAGCGCTGCTCCGCCAAGCGGTGACGATCCAAGTGAGCGGAGAGCGGCTCACCAGTGAGTCGATACACCTCAAGAGCACGCGTCACGCGAAGCACGTCGTTCCCGTGTAAGCGCTTGGCCGTGGCGCCATCAACCTTCGCGAGCATCCCGTGCAACGCTGCCCCTCCCTCTCGTTCCATCACGGCGGCGTACTCGGCTCGCAGCTCTGGGTTAGCAGGCGGCCCTTCAAAGAGGCCACGAAGCAGCGAGCGAATGTA
>JBLFZA010000268.1:0-6280 GCA_047610025.1 Bradymonadia bacterium
CGGACGCTCTCTCGCAAGGGCGACCCCGCCCCGCGCCCTCGTCGGAGAGGGCGCGGGGCGGAGTTCTGCTGGATTCGATTTGAATGGGGAATAGGGTATAGTCGTCCATGGTTGTGAACCACGAGTGCGGGCGTGTGCCGCACTACCACAGCGAAGAGAGCCGCTATGTTCAGACGAAAGGCAGCACCGAACCCGCTCGAAGCGAGCTTCCACGAGGAGGCCATGCCTCACGCTGACGCGCTCTTCGGAGCGGCCATGCGCCTGACTCGGTCACGGCGTGACGCCGAGGATCTCGTGCAAGACACGCTGTTGAAGGCGTACAAGCACTTCGACAAGTACAAGGCCGGTACGAACTGCAAGGCATGGCTCTTCCGCATTCAAACCAACACGTTCATCAACAGCTACCGTAAGCGCCAACGCCAGCGGGTGTTCTCGGTGGATGAAGATCGCGGGCGTCCGCTCGCCGAGCGCATCTCTGTCGTTCCGCAGAGCGAGTTAGAATACCGAAAGGAGTCAGCGACGGAGAACGTGGAGCGGCTCTTCGGCGATGAGGTCGGGCAAGCGCTTCGTGGAGTGCCGGTCGACTTCCGTATGGTCGTGCTCTACGCCGATGTGTACGACTTCTCGTACAAAGAGTGCGCAGAGATCCTCGAGATCCCGATCGGCACGGTTATGAGCCGGTTGTACCGCGGCCGTCGCCTCCTTCGCGCGCAGCTTGCCGAGTACGCGCTCGAGCAAGGCGTGGTGCGAGAGATCGGGGAAGACTACCGCAATCAGGTCGAGACAGATCGCGGCAATGTCGTCTCTCTGGACGCGAAGCGCCGAGCACACGCATGAGCGGCGAGTGTGAGTCGGCGTGTACCGAAACGATGCAGGCCCTCGACGTCTTCCTCGATGGCGAGCTTGCAGACTACGAGTGCGCAGAAGTCGCGATGCATCTCGAAGCCTGTTCGCAGTGCCAAGAAGCGCTCAAACGTCGGGAGCGTACGCGGTCCCAGCTCACCGCATTGGGTGCCGACAGTTCGTGTAGCGTCGAGTTTCACGGTCGCCTCGCAGGTGCCCTTGGAGATGTTTCGCTGCCTGCGAATCGAGAATCGGTGCGGACTCAATCGCCAGTGCGGTGGATGGCAGCGGCTGGCGTAACGATTGTGCTCGGCGGCGGCGTGTTCGCGGCGGGCAGTGTGATGCCAGCGTTCTCCGGGCTTTATCAGACGTCCGCCGAAGCTTCTGGCGTCTACGATGACCCGAACGGCCCTGCGCCAGCCGTGGTGGACGAGTCGGTGCGGTGGCACGCTCGTCAGGTGCCAGTGGAAGTGACGGGTCCGAACCCCGCGGTTGTTCGCGACTGGTTCGCGGACAAAGTCTCGTTCCCGGTTCTTCCGCCCGAATTGTCCGCGCGGGCCCACCTCGTTGGAGGTCGTCTGGGCAACGTGGAACGCAGTGATGCTGCGTTCCTGCTGTACGACATCGACGGCGCGCGTTTGTCGGTGATGGTGTTCGACCCGGCGCGCGCTCCACTTCCTCGGACCGCAGAGCTTCAAGCTGGGCGCACCTACATCCGGGCGCTTGATGGGTACAATGTCGCGGTGCGTGAGCACGAAGGCATTGCGTACAGTTTCACCTCTCAACTTGAAGAACCGCAGCTCGCAGAGCTCGTGAATACGGCGTTTTCTTACTGATTCGCCGCCAGAACGAGCACGGAGTGCATGTGAGGGGCTAGCCGACCGCGAATACGCGATCTAGTACCCCAGAAGCCTAGGAATCTAGCGTGCTTTGGTCATTTTCGCCCGCTCAGGAATGCGCGGGGAAGCGTTTGCGTTTCCCTGTCCGATTCGATACATGCGGCGTTTCGCTATCCCCCCGTCCTTCGAAGGTTGTTTGTTATGCGTAGGAATCTAACGTTTTGGCTCGCGCTTGGAGCCCTGTCGTTCGCGTTGAGCGGCTGTCGCTCGGGCGAGTCGACCGATACCGCTACTGTCAACGAGCCCACCGAGGGCGAGGCGACGGGTGCCGCCGAGGCAGCAGGCCATCAGTTCGACCCGGAAGACCGTTGGGGTCTCGCTGACTCGCCGGCCAGAGGCGCCGAAGACGCGCTTGTCACCATTGTGGAGTTCTCGGATTTCCAATGCCCCTTCTGCAGCCGCGTGTTGCCGACCCTTGAACAGATCATGGAGACCGAGGAGTTCGCGGGCAAGGTCCGGATCGTCTTCCACCAGATGCCGCTGCCGATGCACCCCGGCGCGCACCTTGGACACCAGGCAGCGCTCGCCGCGCATGCTCAGGGCAAGTTCTGGGAAATGCACGACATCCTCTTCATGGCTGAGAACCGCCAGTCGATGAGCCGCGAAGACCTCATTGGCTACGCCACGACGCTTGAACTCGATGTCGCAGCATTCACGGCTGCACTCGATGATGAGACCTACAAGGCGCAGGTCGACGAAGAAGTCGCCCTTGCGAGCACGCTCGGAATCCGAGGCACGCCGAACTTCATGGTCAACGGCCGTAACGTGCGTGGCGCACAGCCTTTCGCTGCGTTTGAGACCATCATCCGCGAAGAGATTGTGGCCATGGAAGCACTTATCGAAGGCGGCAAGAGCGTTGGTGAGGCCTACGGCCTGCGCCTCGACGAGAACGTCTCCGCTGCACCCGCAGCTGCGGCAGCAGCACCGGCGCGTCAGGCTCGTCCTCAGCCCGACCCGGCTGCTGAACTTTTCGTGCCGGTCGGCGACAGCCCGTTCAAGGGCCCTGAGAACGCGCTCATCACGATCATCGAGTTCTCCGAATTCCAGTGCCCCTACTGCTCGCGTGTCAACCCGACGATGGCTCAGGTCGTTGAGACCTACGGCGATGACGTCCGGATCGTGTTCAAGCACAACCCGCTCGGCTTCCATGACCGTGCCATCCCGGCAGCGCTCGCGTCCATCGCGGCGCAGAACCAAGGCAAGTTCTGGGAATTCCACGACATCGCGTTCCAGAACCAGCGTGCCCTCACGGACGAGAACTTCGAGGCATGGGCTGAGCAGCTCGGCCTGAACATGGACCGTTTCCGTGCAGACATTGCCGACCCGGCGAACACCACACGCGTGACGCAAGAGCAGGCGCTCGCACAGCGTCTCGCTGCTGGCGGCACACCGCACTTCTTCGTCAACGGAACTCGTCTCCGTGGTGCTCAGCCTTTCGAGGCGTTCCAGCGCGTCATCGACGCTGAGCTCGTGAAGGCTCGCGCCGCTATCGCAGCCGGCGCTTCGCCCACTGGCATCTACGAGCACCTGCAGTCCGACGCCGAACGTGGCGCGGCTCCGATGATTCAGCCGCCCGCAGCTGCGGCTCCTGCTGCAGCGGCACGCCCGGCAGCACCTGCTGGCCCGGTCGAGATCAACATTGGTGACGCACCGACACGTGGCCCAGAAGGCGCTCCGGTAACGCTCGTTATCTGGACCGACTTCGAATGTCCCTACTGCGGTCGCTTCGCTAACAGCGTTGATGAGGCGCTTGTCGGCTACGAAGATCGTGTCCGCGTCGTGCTCAAGGCATACCCGCTTCCGATGCACCGCAACGCCCCCCTCGCACACCAAGCATCCCTGGCGGCACACGCCCAGGGCAAGTTCTGGGAGTTCCATGATGTGCTCTTCGAGAACCGTAGCTCGCTCGACCGAGCTGGCCTCGAGCGCCACGCGGAGACGGTTGGTCTTAACATGACCGAGTTCCGCGCTGCCCTCGACAACGGCACCTACGCCGCTGCGGTCACTGCACAGATGGCTGAGGGTCAGGCTGTCGGCGTCCGTGGCACACCGGGCTGGTTCGTCAACGGCATGACCTACAGCGGCGCCCGTCCGGCGTCGGCTATTCAGGCTGCCTTTGATCAGGCCCTCGAAGCCGCCGAGTAAGGCGATAGAACGATAAAGGCCGCGCAGCTTGTGCTGCGCGGCCTTTATCGTTTTTGCCGTTCGGGTCAGAGCGCTTCGTTCACTTCGATGACCGCTCCACGCACGAGCTGCCAGACGTCGCCTAGGCTGTTCGTCTCCTCATAGTGGTCACCCTCGACCTCGGCGAGCACGTTGGCCGCGGGGTCTACCTTAAAGTCGTAGGTGGGTACGAGGTAGCCGAGCGCGTCGTTGGCCAGCCCGAGAATCACGAGGTACTCGCCGGGCAACTCAGCGGCGAGTGGGCGTTCATCGCCCCAGAGTGTGAGGTCGGGTGGGTTCGGGTTGCTCGCGCTGTTGAGACAGGGAAAGCGCGGCTCGTCTCCGTCTTCGAGTCGCGTCAGGCGGTCTTCGGCGCAGTTCGTGTCGTCTGGGTTACCGAGGATGGGATCGCGATAGGTTTGGCCCGGTTGCCAGCCCGTGATGGCCTCCGGAAAGACCTCTCCGGGGAAGCTCTGGAACGTGACGATGCCGAGCCGTAACTGGCTCACGAGCGTGCGCAGTTCGGGAACGCGAGTGGAGAAGAACCCTAATCGGTCGCTCTCCCGCCAGTTGAAGATGCGGCGGTCGAAGATGCCGAGTGAGATGCCTGCGATCTGAAACTGGATGTTCTCGATCGGCAGCATCAATTCGCGATGCGCGAAGCTGAGGCTGGTGTCCTCAAGCAGCGTCGCGCAGTTGGTGTCACCGGGCGAATCGCACGCCGTATCGAAGGCCTCGATCGTGACGTCTGCGAGGCGCACACCGAGCGCGTGTGCCTTTTCGAAGCCTTGCTCCGCGTAGGCGGTCCCGTCGCGGTCGATCGCAGCGAGACGAAGAGGGTTCAAGAGCCCCCCGACCGCCCCGCTGAGATAGATGGCGGTCCCGCCTAACGCCAAGCGCGCGGGATACTCCCTGCCAGTCTCTGTGTCTGTCTCAGCGGTCGGGATGCCCCGCTCGACGTAGCTCCGATAGAAGTGCGGGAAGTCGCTGGTGAGGTAGACGTTGCCGCCACCAAGCGACTCTGGGTGGCTGTGCCAGTTGAGCAGTGAGCCGATCGTGCTGTCTGCGGTGGGTTCTTCACCAGCAACAACGAAGCGTAGAGCGGTGACGCGGTCATCGAAGACGAAGGGGTCGCGGGAGTCGCGCGCCGCGAAGCCGTCCGCGCCCGTGTTGAGGTGGGCGGCGTAGACGTCCACCGGAGCGAGGTCGGTGACCGCCTGCCCGACTCCCTGCACGATCGCGGCTTCGATTCGCTCCATGAACTGCGGCATGACACCGGTCTCCGTCGGCAGCGGGCTGCCGAAGGGTCCGGTGCCCCATTGTCCCATCGTGTCCGGCGCTTCGTGATTGTGAGTGGCTGTGACGGTGAGGAAATCGATGCCCCAAGCGGGGTCGAGAGCTGCGGCGTTGCGGAGCTGATCACTGTAGAAGTAGCCGACGGTATCTATGGAGACGAGTGCGTGGCGCACATCTCCTCGGTCGAGCACGATGACGCGCACCCAGAGCGGATCGTGGGCGACTTCACGGTCGCAGCAGCGGGGGCCTTCGCAGTCATCCGCCAGCCACTCCTCTGGGCAGAGCGCTGCGAGCCGACTGTTGCTGAATCCTGCCACCCACGCCGCTTGCATGAACCCGTCCTCTTCGGTGCCGTCGGCGTCAGGCCCAACGTAGTCCCCAACAGAAGGACAGCCCGAGTAGTCCTCCGTGGGAGGGCAGATCATGTCGAGCCCGCAATCACAGAAGGTGGTGACGTCCTGTACATCACCAACGAAACGCTCGGGATCCCCGAACTCGTTGGGCTCCTCTCCGTAGCCGTCACGCGCAACTTCGAAGCCGGGCAGTGTGATGTCCACCGCGGCGAAGGCAGCGCGCAGAACCCCTTCGCCGGACTCGCACCCGTCGTCGCCAGGGCAAACCGTTACGGGCCCGGGCGTGTACGTGCATCTACCGAGCGGTTCTTCGGGTACGCAGACTTCGTCTGCGAGGCAGTCGTCGGTGGTCTCACAGACCCGGTCAAACGCGTCACGGCAGCGTCCGGCGACGAGCCGCTCGCCCTCATTACACTCCCGCGCAGCGACGTCCTCCTCGCCTGAGCCGTCGCTTTGGCTCGTCTCGGATCCGTCCTCAGGGTCGTTGACGTCCCCAGGAGGATCTTCCGCGATATCCTGCGCGTCGCTATCCGTTTCTGCCGAAGTATCCGAGGGACCCTCTTGCGCAACATCCCTGGGGTCGGTCGTCGACTCGGCGTTGTCGGAGCACGCGGCGAGCGTCACGAAACAAAGCAACGCTAGCAGCCGGCCAACTTGAGTATTCATATGTATCAGTTGAGTCAGAGCGAAATCCATGGTCTGACGTTAGCGCTAACTGGGCCCCCC
>JBLFZA010000269.1:0-6268 GCA_047610025.1 Bradymonadia bacterium
GGACTGTGCGAACAGAATATCTAGCGCTGGCATTGATTCTTAGCTCATGCGTTGAGCCAGCTCAATTGGCTGGTGAGCCGGATACGACGGAGGCCGAAACCCTTGTGGTTTGGAACGACGACGAGAGTGGCGAAGTCGTCGAACAGCTCCAACAGATGTTGGCGATCAACTGGGAAGAGTTCTCGTGCCAGATGACGTCCCGTCCGATCGCCGCGGAACAATTCGCTGAGGAGAACGGCGCGACGATCATCGACAGCGCGCCGTTTTGCTCGGTTCGCGGCGAGCTCTGGTACTATCGCAGTCGGGTCAGATTGCCAGCTGAAGGCCTGCTGCTTACCATCTATGAGCTCCCGGATGGTACGCGACTGGAAAGCGATGTGGACGACCGGGTTCTCGCGCTTGACCGTGACGAGCGCGCTCGACTCGGGCCGCTATGGGCGACGGACTATCAACGAATCCAGTCGGAGCCTTCACTGGCGCTCGAGACGCAACCGCTTGCGTTCCAGTTTGAGGTAGGAGTGACGGTCGACAGTCCCGCTGTCCAGCGCTTAGTTGGCCTCGGGTTCGTTGCAGTGGAGCGCTGGGGTCGTATCGATGTCACGGGTGAAGCTAGGTTGGCGGATCTTTGGAGCTTCCTGCTCCGCGACCACCCATTGGAAATCAGGGAATTCGACTGGAACCTACCGCTCGCTGACGGCGCAATCGCGAGTTGGGCGGCGGAGTCGAATGAGGTGGTAGGCACGATCGCAGAGGCGACGGCGTCGAACGAAAGTGAGTCGGGCGGTATCAATCCCGAGCCAGACGATTGGCGACCGGGATTCGAGTCGATCGATCATGATGGGTACCTGAACGGGGGCCTCGGTTTGAATGGTGTAGTTGACGTCGACGGGTCGTCGACACCGGTGAGAATTGGTATCAGCGAGTTCTTTCCGGGGATGCCGGGCGCGATCCTAGCGCAGCACTCGAGCTTCACGTATTCTCGCGTGCGGCACGAGGTCGATCCTGCGACTTGCTCAGTTCGCTCCGACTGCCGCGCCCCCGGTGGCCCCCCCGCGATCGCGTATAGGTGCGTACAGGACACCTGCGTGTTGGGGCACGCCACCGCGGTCGCCTCGCGTGCCGTTAGTGTATTGGGTCGTGAAGGCCACGAACCGGTCTCCACCCTGCGAGGGGCCTTCGGCGCTGATTTGTACTTTGGGAACGCGAAGGGAACTCCGGCCCGAACGGATGCATTGGACTTCTTTGTCGAGCAGAACGTCGACGTCGTCAATGCCTCCTGGGGCTTTCGGGCGTTCGCCACTGTCGCCGAACGGGAGGAGTTTGCCCTGGCGGTGGATACCATGGCTCGTTTGAACGAGATCACGTGGGTTACTGGGACTGGCAACGACGGGAAAGCGCTGGAATTGGCGTGCGAACTGCCGATCGGAGACTCGGTAGAGGGCTTTAGCGCGCAATCCGTGAGGTCCGTGCACGGCACTGGGCTGATGGTCGGCGGCATTGTCGATGAGAAGCCGGGCGAGGAGGGCCAGCAGGGTTTCTGGCCCGGTTCAGTGTGGCGGGACACGCCCCGACTGGGCGTGTTGGACGGCGAACTGCAATGGGGGCGCGTTGAACGGCCACACTTGGTGGCGCCGGCCATGGGCTCCGTTGCGTTCGTAGCAGAGGACGAAGACCCGACCGTGTGGACGGCTGGGATCGTGGATGATGCGTTTGAAGACGTCTGCGCACCTATCCGGCCTGACGTCACGGATTGGGACCACATCATACCCGCTGGGGTCAGCTTTTCCGCGCCGGTGGTTACCGCGGCGGTGGCCCTACTGATAGAATGCCGTGCAGAGGCCGGTTTGGAGACCTCGGTGGCGCTCGCGACTGCCGTGCTGCGGAACTCGAGCCAGAACCTGCCAAGCCTCGCAGTCGGAGCGCCCGATGTCGTACCAAACGGCGTGAACTACACAGGCACCGCCGACGTGCCACCAATGTTCCCAGTCCTGGACTCGTATCCGTTCCTTCCGAACTTTGCCGAACAGGCTGACCCGGCGGTTGTTGGGTACGATTACGGAGTGGGTGCGGGTCTTCCTAATGGGGGCTACATCTCGGCATATTGTAAGGACATCAATGTGGACCCGATAGAAGGCGGCAGCACCGTGGCCGGCCAATCTTCCGGAGAAGAGGAGTGGGACGATATGCCGAGTTGGATGCTAAAGACCGCAACTCAAACCGAAGCAGAGCAAAGCACGGAGGACGGCAACAATCCGGACAACGACAATCGACAGTCACAGCAGGGGCTTGCTATCGACGAATCGGTCCCGTTGCAGATTACGGTCTTGGAGTCGTTCTACGGTGTCTCGCCAGCGGACCGGTTGCAGGTGTCGCTCGCCAGTTATGGCTGTGGGCAATATTATCTGGTGCCTGGGACTCCTGCTTTGGTTCCGGGAATCGACTACGATTTGTGGCTCTGCGATCCCGACCAGGAACGTTGTGTGGCGACCTCACAACGGGAATTCGATACGAATGAGGGCTTCGACCATGAGTTTCAGGGCTCGCACGAGCGGATCCAGCTGATCCTTGTTCGGAAGACCGACACCAGCAGATGCAGTGTGTTTGGTCCGCGGTCGGTCACTCACGAGCCGTTCGCGTACGCGTCGCACTTCTTGCAGAACACACTGTAGCAGGGTGCTGCCGGGCTCGAGGTCGGACTCGACAGCCTAGTGACCGCGCGCTAAGGTGACTTATCTTTTCCCGTCACCAACGCGCAACCGTATGAGAATGCTGAGAATAGTCGCGCTTGTGCTCTGTGGGGCCGGAGGGTGTTCAGACGTGCCCGAATCAAAGAACGACGTGGTTGACGCCGACACCGCCGTGGATGGCACGACAACCGCGGACGCGGACGCCGCGGAGGACCTCGACGGCACCGACGATAGGTTGGACTGCCAAGTTTCCGCCGACGAGCAACAGACGGGCAACCCAGGAACGAACACAACGGGCCGATTCTACGAGGATCTTGGGCTGTCCGTCCACAGCCAAGCGCTGGCTACTCGCCCCTCAGAGGCGGCGGTCATTCGACTCCTGTTTGACCAGTTCGAGCCAGATATCGGCCCGCCACTGATGCGATTTCAACCCGACGCTCTCCGAGTGCTGCTCGCCTGGGATGCGCGTGGTTGTGTGGACGGTGGTGTGATCGACGTGCCGTCGACACAACCACCATCAGCGATCCGGCTAGAGGGCTTCACGACCGCAGCCTCCACTGCTTTCGGTGCGCTGGTCGAGTTCGAATATCTCGGCGTTACTCACCGGGTTGCGGTAGAGCGCAGGTGTTGTCTGGACGACGGAGAGGTCGGCGGTAGCTAGCCACCCCGCCGCACATCCATCAACTCCCGCGCCAACGCATTCGCCCGCTCCCGCTGCGAGTCCAGCAACAAGCGCAGCCGCTCCACCGAGCGCTCGAGCCCCGACTTCGCCGCCACCGCGGCATGCGCCTTGCCGTGCGCCGAACGCACCAACCCGTCCAACTCGCGAATCTCACGCCGACTGGCATCCAGCTCCTCTTCGAGTAGCTGAATCCGTTCGGCCTGCCGCTCGGACAGCGAGCTCAGCGCCTGAATGCTCGGCTCGTTCGCGCGAATGACCTCGACGACGCTCGTCGCACGAGACTCTTGCGCCTGGAGTAGACGGTCGACGAATCGGTAGACCCATCGGAGGAGCGCCACGGTTGCCGAGCCCGCGACCACGACTGCCGCGCCATCGGCGTTGGCGAGGTCCATCAGGTCGCGCCGTTACGCGCTCGAACGACGGCACCCAACACTGTGCAGAGGGGGCCGACGACACCGAACCAGAGCGGGCCGAGCACGTTCTGTGTGCCACCAGCTACCAGCGACATCCACGCTACGACCCCCCATGTGGTGAGTGCCAGAAGCCATGCGTCGAGCTCGCGCTCGAAGAAGGCATCGAGGTGGAGCAGGGCGAGCACAACCGAAACAACGCCGCAGGTGACCTGTGGCGGAATCGGTAACGCGAGCAACATCGAGCAGGCAGTCGTGCTCGGTGGGCACACGGCATGCAGAAGCTCCGGCTTCGCCATCTGCGCGATACCCCAGCCGAAGAGGCAGAGCGTCGGCAGCAGGCCGAGCACCATCGTTGGTTTGAGAGACGACAGGGATTCGGACAGTGACGC
Source organism: Bradymonadia bacterium (assembly GCA_047610025.1). Taxonomy (GTDB): domain Bacteria; phylum Myxococcota_A; class Bradymonadia; order REDH01; family REDH01; genus JBLFZA01. The sequence continues at coordinate 4,172 of JBLFZA010000269.1, forward strand.
ACGCACCGAGCGCGGCGCGCGTTGAGCCAGGGTCGACATCGTCTACTCTTGACTCGACGTTGCGGCGTCTGATTCGCGACACGACTCGAGCACTTCGAAACCGTTGAGACTGAGTTCGTAGCAGACGTTCTCGTGCTCTTGGCTCAGCGCGTCGATATCGACTTCGCACTCTGCCAAGGTCTCTCGTCCGCTCGTCGCCGCGACGCCAATCGTGTCGATCGGCAAGTTCGACTGGATGGACGCGCAGCCAGAAGCACCGAGCAGACAGCACAAGAGCAGCGGCACGATTGCGGAGCCAGGTGCCGGCGTATCGGTGCGCGGTTGTCCTTCGGCTAGCGCGCGGCGTCGCTCGAGCGCTTCAGCGAGCGCGTCCGGGTTCGAGAGCTTCCCAAGCGAGTCGCGGCCTTGCTGCTCAATGGCATTCAGTGTGTCGCCGTGCTTGGTCAGCAGGTCGACGAGAGTGTCCGGCACGAGCTTGAACGCGATGGCGGCTCCGAACGCCGCGATGAGAGCAATGCCGCCCCAGGGGTCCGGCAGCGCTTCGACGTAGGAGAGAGCGAACGTGATAGCGCCGGTGAGCGCGAGAAGGACGTTGCGATTCATGGTTTCCCTGTTCCAGAGGCATGCGCGCGGAGTGCGCGCGATTCTGCTCGGGAGTGTGGCCGCTGCACCGGTGTTGGCGTCAGCGGGGCAACATCAGCGCTTCACCGGCTCGCAGTTGGCGTAGCTGCGCGTTCAACACATCAGGCACCGCGTTGCGCGGCATGACCGCATCGCACTCCGCGCAACGAGTCGCGGCGGCTTCGTTGATTCGCTGGCAGGTGTCGCAGACCCACCCGCGCGGTACCAAGAGCCCACCGCCGCCTTCGCGACGCTCGAAGGCCGTGGTGTCTTCGCCTTCGAGGCTCCACTCCCGTGCCGCGGTCGGCCAGCCGAGTCGTTGTAGGTTCGCGCCGTGGTCGATCAGCACCAAATGCTTCTTCGTCGGCACTGCGATGCTGGCCGCGCGACACTCGTTGCGCACTTGATCGGTGATGGGCCGGAGTCCACGGCCCGCCATTTGCAGCCAACGGCCAACGCTGCGGGTCGGCCGCACAATCTGAACACATCCCAAAAGCGGTTCGTCCCAACCCTCGGTGTAGACATCGCAGTTGACGAGCACCTTGACCTCGCCTCTCCGCAAACGCTCGAGCGACTCTTTGCGTGTGCGGTGCTTCGTCTGCCCGTCGACGTAAGCTGCGGGAATGCTAGCATCTCGGTACTGTTGCGCGAGCTCGCGGCCGTGACTTCGGTTGCAGGCGAATACGACTGTCCGCAGCCCCTTCGCATGTTTGCGCCACATCTCGACCGGGTCTGCGAGCACGCGCGCTCGTCGCATGTGCTTCGCGCTCGCCGTGCGGTCGAAGTCGTTGGTCTTTCGGTCGACCTTCAGCCGCTCCACATCGGCATCGTCTGCCCCATAGGCGCGGACCGGCACTAGGAATCCATCGCGCACGAGGTCGGGCGCTTGGCAGAGCTGCACAAGGGCGGTGAAGGGGGCGTCTGGCGGGCGAAGCGGCTTGCCGTCGCCGCGGATCGGCGTCGCGGTGAGTCCCACGAGGCGGGCCTTGGGGTAATGCGCGAACAAGCGCCGGTAGGTTGGGGACGCCGCCCGGTGCGCCTCGTCAACGATCACGACGTCGGCGTGCGGGTAGTCCTTGCGCGCATCCAACGTTTGGATGGACGCGACCTGGCATGTCGCGTGCGAGCTCGGTGTGACTCCAGCCATGACAATGCCGGCGTCGATGCCGAGTCGGCTAAGCGCCTTGGCAGTCGACTCGACGACCTCTCTTAGGTGTACGACGAAGAGGCAGCGTAGCCCTCGTTGCACGGCGGGCAGCATGAGCCCTCGCGCCGCGAAGAACGTCTTGCCCGCGCCGGTCGGGGCGACAAGCAGAACTGCGCGATGGCTTGCGGACGCACGCTGCAACGCGTGAACGCCCGACTGTTGGTAGGGTCGCAGGCTCATTTGGCGTGGTACGTGGTCGGCGCAATCGGCGTTGGCTCGAACCAGTCGAACGCGAGGTGAGCGCACCAATACTCCGCGATCGTCTCGTT
>JBLFZA010000270.1:0-6226 GCA_047610025.1 Bradymonadia bacterium
GAGGAAGGTCCCAATCACAGAGATGGGGATGGAGATTCCAATGACCAGCATCGAGCGCAGGTCGCGCAGAAAGAACAGCAAAACGAGTAGAGCCAAGCCAGCGCCGATCACCATCGCGCCTCGCACGCCATCAACGGACCGTCGAATGAACACGGAATTGTCGGCGATAACCCGCAACGAGGCGGTGCCGGCGTAGTCGAGGTTGAACGTATCGATCGCCTCCATCAGTCGGTCACAGACTTCGATGGTGTTCGCGTCCGGACTCTTCTGAACCGACGCGCGTACTCCGGCGACCCCGTTTATGCGCACGGTGGATGCGCGGTCTTCGAACCCATCGACAATCGTCGAGACGTCAGCGACGCGGATGACAACTCCACCGCGCTCCGTAATGCGTGCCTGCGCAATCTCATCGACTGACGAGAACTCGCCGACGGCGCGCACGAGCAAGTTGTCGCTGCCGACCTCGAGGCGGCCTGCGGGCACGGTGATACTCGCGTCGCGAATCGCCTGCACGACGCCATCGGCGCTGAGTCCCAGCGCCGAGAGGCGCTCAACATCGAGTTCGACGATGATCTCGCGGTCGCGTGCTCCACGGACCTCCGCGCTGGCGACGCCGGCGAGCCGCTCGAGGTAGGGGCTGACGACGTCATCGGAGAAGCGTCGAAGGCTGGCCTCGTCGAGATCGCTCTCGACGGCGATCTCCATCACGGGAAGATTCGAGAGGTTAAAGCGATAAACAACCGGACTGTCGGCGTCGTCGGGCAGCTGCGCGCGCGCCCGTTCAACGGCGTCGCGAACTTGCTGCATTGCGTCGTCGAGTTCCATGCCCCAGACGAATCTCAGCGCGACCCTCGATCGGCCCTCGGCTGAGAAGCTCTCGATGCGGTCGATTCCTTCAACTCTCGCAACCGAACGCTCAATCGGACGCGTCAGCAGGGTCTCTACCTCTTCGGGCGCGACACCCGAATAGGTCGTAACCACGGAAATGGACGGGAAGTCCAACTCCGGGAAGAGATCGGTCTGAAGCCGCTGGTACGAAAAGGCGCCCATCACCGTCAGCGCGGTGAACACCATCGCCGTAGCGACAGGACGCGCCACCGACCGCGTGCTGAGACTCACTGCCCCACCACGACGACCGAGACGCCAGGCTCGAAACCGCGCGTTGGGCTGATGATGACGAGGTCACCGGCAGCGACGTTGCTGACCATCGCTTGGTCCGCAGACTGCAGCATCACCTCAACGTCGACCGGCGAGGCGGTCTCATCGGTCACCACCCACACGAAAGAGCCCTCTTCTGAGCGGGACACCGCGCGTAGCGGAACGAGCACTCCGCCCTCCGCGCTGCCTGTGACGAACGCCCCGCGAGCGAGCATCCCCTGGGCCAGAGTTGCGGGTGGCTCGGCCAGCCGTAGGTCGAGGGTCGCTGTTCTGCTCTCTTGGCGCACTCTCGGAGCGGAACGCTCCACTGTGAGCACGAAAACCTCCGGGCCCACGCCATCGAATCGCACTGTTGCGCCGGTGCCCGGCGTCAAGAGCGGCAGCTGCGCTTCCGGCACTTCAACTCTCACCCGCAGGCTGCTGCGATCGACGATATCAACAACCGGAGTTCGCGCGTCGACCTGCGCGCCGACGCTGACGTGCCGCGTCACAACGATGCCATCGAAGGGCGCGACGACTTCGGCGCGATCTCGTCGCACGGAGGCAGCGCTCGCGGCGCCGCGTTGCGCGTCTAGCTCCGCTTGCGCCACATCCAGATCCGTCGCCAAGACCTCCGCGCGTTCAGCCAACGAAACAAGCTCCGAGCTGGTGCGCGCCCCCGCCTCAACCAGGGGTCTTAGGCGCGACTGCTCGGCTCCGTTGGCCGTAATCTCTGCAGCGGCGCGGGCGACGCGAGCGCGTGCTGTTTCGACCCGCTGTCGCTCCAAACTCGCGTCATATCGCGCGACCGTATCGTCAAGTCGAGCGATGACTTGACCCACTGTGACGAGGTCGCCCTCGTCTACCAAGAGCTCGTCCAGCCGCCCCGCAACATCGGGGCTGAGCTGCACCGAGCGCAGCGCCACGACGTCACCGGTGAAAGGCTGCTCCACATCGAGCCGGCCGCTCTCAGCGACCGACACACGCACACCCTGTGGGGGCGCGTCTTCGCCGGACGGAGGCCCACCAGCGGAAGCGTCTTCACCGCTTGAGCAGCCTGAAGCGGCCAAGATCGCTGCGGCGAGCATCACGACACGGAGCGGAGCTGCCGCATCAAAATACGTGTTTGCTACTGTGGCCATTCTTCCCTCTCCAAGGCGCCTTCAAGCAGCGACACGTTCAGGCGGCTACGCTCACGCTCAAGGCGAGCGAGCGCGACATCGATCTCCGCTTCGGTTCTGGCGGCCTCTGCGTCTGCGAGTTCGGGCAAGGTCGCGTCGCCCCCTCGCCAAGCCTCTCGCGTCACGCTCTCTAAGCTGCTCGCCACAGCGGCGGCTTCGAGCGAGAGCATCTCTCGCGCTTCGGCGACGTCTAGTCGAGCGCTGGCTTCGGCGAGGTCTACACGGCGACTACGTTCTTCCACCGCAAAGTTGAGCGTTGGTCGACGCATTTCCAGTGCGGCTGCTCGAATGCGAGCGCGGCGCGTGCCGTCGAAGACGTTCCAGCTCAGCCCGAGAGTGAACACGTAGTCGAGGCCTCGCGGAGCGCGCAGGCTGGAGCGGCCAAAGTCGGCTCTACCGGTCAGAGAGAAGTCTGGAGCCGACTCCCACCGCGCGGCGCGCCATCGCTGGCGTTGTGCGAGCCGCAAGAGTTCGGAACGCGCGGCCGCCGCCCTCTCGAGCGGCGCTTCGCTTTGACTGAACTCCGGGAGGTCCAACTCTCCGTCCACGAGCTCGGCGGCCGACCACCCAGTAAACCAAGCCAGCGCGGCGGCGGCGGCCCTCACGCCCGCCTGCGCGTCCAGCAGCTCGGCCTCGGACGTGACGCGCTCCAGTTCTGCGCGCTGAACGTCCAATTGCCTCGCGTAGCCGCCGGCCGCGAGCAGCGTGACGGCCTCGACCGTCGTCTGACGAGCGACGACTGCGTTCCTCCTTGCTTCTTCGATGCCTTGGGCGGCGATCAAATCGAGATAAACGCTCGCCACGCTCCACCGAAGCGTAGCGCGCCGCTCGTCCTCACTAAGCACCGCCGCGTCGCGTGCGTACGTCTGCGCTCGCATTCGCGCCACATTCGACGGGTCGAGCGTGAGCCGCGCCTGTAGGTTTGCAGCCGTGTCCCACTGGTTCACAAAGACATCCCCCCCCACGCGTATCTCGTCCCGGTTACGGGTGAGCGCACCATTGACCGTCACGCTCGGCGCGAACGCTCCGCGTGCTTCACGTCGCGCCCACTCTGCGGTTTCAGCGTCGAGTTCAGCGAGTACAAGCTCGGGAGCCAGCTGCTCGGCGGCGGCGAGCGCCTGCGGGAGATCTCGTGCAGACTGCGCTGCCGCAAAAGCTGGCAGCAGCAGAGCGCAGAGAACTGCGGCGATTGGGGAGCAGCGAGGCATGGATTGAACGACAGGACTTTGGGGGCCGTGTGTATGCCGCAATGTCTTCCAAGCGTCTACGGGTGCATTCAGCGACATTTGCGAAGATGGCCGCATCGATTAGTCTTCCTGCTATGACCGTCATCCACCCCTCACGAGCCCTCTGTCTCAGAACCGCCCAGAGCGGAACCCGCGTGCTCTACGCCGCGATTCTTGGGCTCGCCGTTGGTGCGTTTAGCGGCTGTGGTGACGGGGGTGCTGAGGACGAGCCTTTTTTTGATGTCGTGCAAGACGAGACGGGGAGGCAGCTACCCGACGCGGTCCTCGACGATGACGCGATCACGGATACCTCATTCGACGACGTATCCGAGCCAGACGCGCTCGACGTCGGCGCCGCGGATGGCTCCGGCGACGCGAGTGACGATACGGAGACGATCGACGCGGAGTCTCCTGACACAGACGCTGGCGGACTCTTGCCCGGGGAGCGCCCATGCGCCGAGACCGTTCTCACAACCGAGACGGTGCGACGGCCGGCCGACATCGTGATGTTTATCGACACCTCCGGCAGCATGGGCCAGGAGACCCGAACCGTCGAGGCGAACATCGCCCGGTTCGCGGAGTTCGTAGAGGCATCGCGCATCGACTACCGCGTGATGTTGATCGCCGACGCGACCGTGTGCTTCCCGCAACCACTCAGCTCTGAGAACGCGTGTCCGGATCGCAACGGCCCCCGCTACCAGCACACTCGCCAAAGGGTAGACAGCGTCAACGGACTAAGCGTCACGTTGAACGTGCTTCGCGACGCGACGCCGTTCCTACGGGAGGACGCGCTGCTTCATGTCATCGCGGTCACCGACGATGATAGTAACCTGGCGGCCGACGACTTCCTGACGTCGATTCGCGCCGCCGGTGTCGACCCCATTGTCCACGGCATCATCGGAACCGCTGATGAGTCAGGACAAGGCTGCTGCGGACTGACCGGGTGCACGGCCCGTATTGGTGAGGAGTACATTTCGCTCGCGGCGAGCACCGGTGGCGTGCTCGCGTCGATCTGCGAACCTGACTGGAGCGAGGTCTTCGACGAGATCGCGCTGCGCGTCGCGACACGGTCCGCCGAGCGATGCGTGTTCTCGATTCCCCCGCTGCCCGACAACGTCGAGTTGGAGCCGACCCGCGCGAACGTGTTCTACATCAACAACTTCGGTGACCAAGTCGTGCTCCCCAACCTAGAGACAGCCGATGGCTGTGACGGGCGTGTGGGGTGGTACTACGATGACCCATTAGCCCCGCGGCAGCTACTGCTCTGCCCTGCCGCCTGCGACCTGCGAGGTGGCGAGGTTCAAATCGAGTTGGGTTGTGACACGATCAAAACGTAACACGGCCGCGATCGTTCTGGCGGCCTGCGCCCTCAGCGGCAGCTGCGGCGGTGGCGCGCAGCCGGACGCCGAGGTGCGCCAGGTTGCTCCGACTAGTGACGTGACCGTCGACCCGCGAGCCGACACCGGGCCTTCGTGCAGCCCAAGCCCCGAGGTTTGCAACGGGCTCGACGATGATTGTGACGGGCGCATTGACAACGACGCGGCCGACGCAATCGCCTTCTTCCGGGACAGCGACGGCGATGGCATTGGCGCCGGTGAGCCGCTGGTCGCCTGCAGTCTTCAGGGAAATCTGACGACCACAAACGGGGACTGTGATGACAACAATCGCTTGATCTATCCGGGCGCCGCGGAGCTCTGCGACGGCATCGATAATGACTGCACCGGCGTCGCCGATGATGGCGACAGCGTCTTACAGTATCGAGACGCCGACGAAGATGGAGTCGGCAACACCGCGTGCGTTTCGGGGCTCTGCGCCCCGCTTCAGGGCTTCGTGACAATCGCCGGGGATTGCGATGATGGCGACGACGCCGTCGGCGCGAGAGACGGGTGTCCGACCGGCGTCGCGCAGCAGGCCTTCCCCCGCTTCGTCGATGCCGACGGAGACGGTTTCGGAGCAGAAGGAGCGATCATCTACGACTGTGGAGACGGTCTGGGGAGCGCCGATAATGCGCTCGACTGTGACGACGGTGATCGCGATGTGTTTCCCGGAGCAATCGAGATCTGCGACGGCCAGGACCAAGACTGCGACGGCGACGACGGCTGCCCCGAGGGGGTCATCGTACGGCTTCTGGCGGACGAGGACCTGCTGCAAGGCGGCCTGCCATCGTCCAGGCTTGGGGCGACGCTCCACGTGTCGCCGCGCACCGCCATGGCTGAGCCCGCCCTTTTTGCCGCGCTCGGCAGCGACGTTTGCGAGACCCGACGCGTCCAAGGGCCCTTCGCAGCCGGGTCCTCAGACCAACTCGACGTGTGCTCGCGAGAGGCGGCGTTCAGTGACGAAGGCGCAATCTTTTGCAACTACATCTCCTGCGCCCGGTGGCCCTTGGGCGGCGAGCCCGTCACCTTCGCCCCACCTGCCAACGTCGCGCGCCCCCACCTGCGGCTCGGACCGCAGCTGAGCCGCTCTGGGGTCGACGTTCGGCTCGTTGTTTGGGAAGCCGAACCGTTCACCGAGGACGCCAGCGTCATCGCGCTCTATGACTCCGCTGGAGGAGAGGCGCTGTGGTCACAGTTCACCCATTCGCGGGCGCTGCGAGTCGCGGGTCTCGACGCTAATCTCGACGGCGCTACAGACGTACTTGTTGCCGACTTAGAGCAGGGATTGATCGAGATCTGGTTCGCC
>JBLFZA010000271.1:0-6222 GCA_047610025.1 Bradymonadia bacterium
CTCCGCGCGAAGCGCCTGCAGTTTCTCGGACACCCGAGCGGCGACGTCGTTGCTCGCTTGGCCCGCCATGGCTTTGTCTAGTTCACCCGCGTCGAGGCGCTGAGTCGTCGGGTGCTGCGAACGCAGCCCCGCCTTCTTAGCCGCCTGCAGAGCCCCACTGAACGCAGGGACTTCGAGCGCGGCTTTCCACGCGTCGAAGCTGGCGTTCCAGACGTAGGCTTCATCACCGATGGCCCCACTGCCGAAGGACTCTAGGAGCGTCTCTTCGGCGAGCGGTCCGCGCGGGACTCCATTGACCGAGACGTGCCACTCCGTTTTTGAAACGGAGCTTGGCGTTGCGTCCTGAGAACGCACCTCGATTATGTGGCTGCACTTCTTGCAACGGATCTTGAGCACTTTTCCCTGAACGCGCTCATCATCGATGCGATAACGAGCACTGCAGGATTCGCAGACGAACTTCATCTTGGCCGATCTCCTCGAAACATCGTGCGACCCACGACAGCGACGAATGCTATACACACTCGCCCGCCATGACGCCAAGACTACGCGGCGCCCTTTTACAACGTCACACCTCTTGGTTTTGTTTGGCGCGGGAAAGACTACGCATCTTTCTGCTCACAACGACCTACATTCAACCGCTCGAATTGACCGATTCGTTGCTTTCCGCGCTCCGTTTCGTACATTGTCGACCTAGGCAATCGAAACCCCACGTGGACTTTGGCGCAGACAATTCAAATCGAGCGGTTCGAGCAAGAGAACCCCAAAAGGCGACGGCGAGCCGCGTTGCTCTACGCGTTTGGGTGCCTGCTGTCCGTTTTTTGGGGCGTGTCCGCCGATCTCTTCATGCCGAACCCGCTCGGCGCGGTCACAAGCCTCGCGCAGACGCACGATGGCGGTGCCTACTTGTCGCTCAGTAACACCAGCGAAACCCCGTGGACCGACGTCAAGATCGAGGTGGACAGCGCTTGGTTCTACCGCATTGACCGGGTGCCGGCGGGATCGGTGATCGAAGCACGTATCGCCGATTTTCATAACGTGTACGGCCTCCCGAGGGCGCGCGACTTGTTCTATTGGGAACGTATAGGCGTTGAGCGCGAGCCCGAGGAACCACCGCACGGGTACTCGCCAAGCCGAGTGGTGCTAACGGCGGGCGGCGAAGAGGTCAGGGTAACCCTGAGGCGATAACGAACGTGGTGGAACCTACCGGTCGAGCAGGCGTTTACGTCCATGTGCCATTCTGTGTCAGTCACTGCCCCTACTGTGATTTCACGGTGGCAGTGCTCTCCAAGATACCGCACGTACAATATGGAGACGCGCTGCTGGCGGAGTGGCGTGCGCGTCGGAACGAGATCGAAGGAAGGACGGTTCGCACGCTGTACTTCGGCGGAGGCACCCCGGCGCTGCTGGACGTCGAGCAGATCGCCCGTGTCATCGAGGCCGTGTCCGTGGAGAACGCCCTGGATGAGGTCACGCTCGAAGCCAACCCCGATCGATGTGATCGCGCACGCCTTCAGGCGTTTCGCGATGCCGGTGTTACGCGATTGAGCTTGGGGACGCAGAGCTTCGACGACACGACCTTGTCCATGCTCGGCCGACAACACTCGGGCGCGCAGGCTCAGCAAGTCGTGCGAGACGCTCAGTCACTCGGGTTCAGCAGATTATCCGTGGACATCATGACGTCAATGCCTGGCGAGCCGAGGAGTCGACTGCGGCGAGATTTGGACGTCGTGCGAGCGCTCGGCGTCGGTCATGTGAGCGTCTACGAGTTGACGATCGAACCGAAGACGACGTTCTCTGCTCGTGTGTCGCGCGGAGAAATGAGCGGGGTTGATGAGGACGAAGCCGCTGACGACGAGGAACTGGTTGCGTCTGTTCTGCCGGCGCTTGGGCTGGCTCGATACGAGGTCGGTAGCTATGGAAAGCTGGGGCACGAGGGGCTGCACAACAGCGCCTATTGGGTAGGGGATGACTACCTCGGGCTCGGTGTGGGTGCGCACTCTCTGTTGGTTGGGAGCGGGGTCCGCCGCCGGCAGAACACGCGGTCGCTGCGGGCCTACTTGCGGGCACCGCTGATCGGAGGCGTCGAGGAGCCGCTATCGGCAGCTCTGCACCTGAGAGAAGTGCTTATGACGGCACTGCGTACGACGCGGGGGGTTGAACTCGCCGATTTGGTGCGGAGATTCCCGGGAAGTCCACTACCGACAGCGCTCTTTGATGACTGGAGAGCGCGCGGATGGATCGTTCCGAACGCTGGCATTGTGGCCGCATCGAGCGATGGGTTGAGTTGGAGTGACGCAATGGCGAGCGAACTTTTCGCCGCAGCAATTGATGATTAGACGTCGCCCTGCTAGGGGCCGCGTCCCCTTCCGAAGAGTAGGCTCATGAGCGAAGAGAACAGCACCGTTTCAGCGCCAGAACCGGCGGATTTGGATGATGATTTCATGCTCGATGAAGACGAGATGCCAGACGCCGTTGTGAACGAAGCCGGCGTGTACGAAGTGCCGACAGCGCATTTCGCGGCGAAGGCCGATGAAGTCGCTTCTGAAGTTTCGGAGGCAGCCGACTCTGGTGAGGCAGTAAGTCTCGTAGAGACGTTGACGGCGAAGCTCGCGGAAGCGGAAGAGCGCGCTCAAGAGTCTCACGAGCGCTTGATCCGAAAGACCGCGGACTTCGAGAACGCCAAGCGCCGTCACCAGAAGGAGCGGGACGAGATCCAGCGCTACGCGGCCGAGAGCATCTTGAAAGAGATCGTCCCTGTTCTAGACGACGTGGAGCGCGCGCTTGAGCACGCGCCCGCCGATGCTAACGAGACCTTCCTTGAGGGGGTGCAAATGGTGCACCGCAAGTTCCAGCAGGTGCTGGAACGGCGGGGCGTTACGCAAATCGACCCGATCGGAAAGCCGTTCGACCCCCAGTTCTTCGAGGCGATTCAACAGGTGGAAGATACCACCCTGCCTCACAACACGGTTAAGCAGGCTTTTCAGAAGGCCTACGTGTTGCACGAGCGCCTGCTCCGTCCCGCGCTCGTCGTCGTCGCACAAGGCGGCCCTGCATACGTGCCTCCGGTTGACGTAGATGCTGCATCAGAATTGGAAGGAAGCGTTGAGGAACTTGATGAACCGACGTCAAGAGACGACAATGGTGTCGAAACGTGAGAGTAGCTCGACTCGGCTCCCGCGCGTCCCGCGCCGCGAACTAACGCCCCCGAACGGAAGTCCATGTCCAAGGTCATTGGAATCGACCTAGGCACAACGAATTCGTGCGTTGCTGTCACAGTCAATGGTGAGACCTCGGTCATCGCGAACAGCGAGGGCTCGCGTACGACGCCATCCGTTGTCGCGATTACCGACGCTGGCGAGCGGCTCGTGGGCCAACTCGCCAAGCGGCAAGCGGTCACGAACCCCGAGCACACGGCGGTCGCTGTCAAGCGCCTCGTTGGCCGGAAGTTCGACGACGAGCACGTGAAGGTCGCTCGCCGAGTGTCTCCATTCGAAATCAAGTCAGCGAATAATGGTGACGCGTGGGTTCACCTGCGCGACCGCGACTTCAGCCCGCAAGAGATCAGCGCGCACGTCCTTCAGAAGATGAAGCAGACGGCAGAGGATTTCCTTGGAGAGGAGGTGCTCGACGCGATCATCACTGTGCCTGCGCACTTCAACGATGCGCAGCGACAGGCGACGAGCGACGCGGGTAAAATCGCAGGCTTGAATGTCTTGCGTATCATCAACGAGCCCACCGCGGCGGCCCTCGCCTACGGCACCGCGGAGCGCAAAGACGGCATCTTCGCAGTCTATGATCTCGGAGGAGGCACCTTCGATATCACGATTTTGGAGGTGGCGAACGGCGTCTTCGAGGTTCGCTCGACAAGTGGCGATACGTTCCTCGGTGGCGAAGACTTCGACCGAGCCATCGTGGATTGGCTCGCGGAGTCGTTCCATGAAGAGACCGGCCTCGACTTGAGAACCGACCGCATGCCGCTGCAGCGCCTCCGCGAAGCAGCGGAGAAGGCGAAGCACGAACTCTCAAGCCGAGAAACGACGGATATCAACCTTCCCTTCATCGCCTCGACCGACGACGGGCCGGTTCACCTCTCGCGAGAGATGACGCGCGCCGACCTCGAAGAGCTCGTTGGGCCGCTCGTTGACCGAACGATTGGCCCGTGTCGCGACGCCCTGAAGGAAGCGGATCTGAAGACGAAGGACATTACCGAGGTCATCTTGGTCGGGGGCATGACCCGCATGCCGCTGGTTCAACGTCGGGTTGAAGGCTTCTTCGGGAAGCCGCCGTCTACTGGCGTGAATCCGGACGAAGTCGTCGCCGTTGGAGCCGCGACGCAGGGAGGGGTGCTCCGAGGAGAGGTCGCGGACGTTCTGCTCCTCGACGTCACACCCCTTAGTCTTGGTGTTGAGACGCAAGGCGGAGTTTTTCACCCGCTTATCCCGCGAAACACGACGATCCCGGTCACAGTCAGTGAAGTCTTTACGACGGCCGTGGACAATCAGCCCTTCGTTGAGGTCAACGTCCTGCAAGGCGAGCGACCACTCGCTTCCGACAACACTGCGCTTGCGCGTTTCGAGTTGGTGGGGATTCCGCCAGCTCCGCGCGGCTTGCCGCAGATTGAGGTGTCATTCCACATCGACGCGAATGGCATTGTGGACGTCACTGCGCGGGATCTCGGCACCGGACAGGGACAGCAGGTGCGTGTGAACGCAGCGGGTGGCTTATCGGAGGGCGAAATCGACCGCATGATTGCGGATGCCCACGATTTCGCAGCGCAAGATCGCCAAGCGAAGCAGGTCGCTGAGCTTCGCAATCGTGCGAATGGGTTGCTGTACACAACGGACCGCTCCCTCGATGAGTACGCTGACCAGCTGAGCGACCAACAGATCACGAACATCGAGGACGCCATTATCATCTGCCGCGAAGTCCTCGAATCGGGTGCGTCAGTCGACGAACTGCACGAGGCCATTGCGAGGCTTGAAGACGCGGCGTACCAACTCGCAGACGCAATGTATGCGCAGGGTGACGCCTAAGGAAGGCGCGCCACAGCCCGTAGAGGATCGATGAGCCGGAGCAGCTACTACGACATCCTCGGGCTGCGAAAGGACGCCAGCGCGGAGCAAGTCAAAGACGCCTACCGTGATGTCGCCCGGAAAGAGCATCCCGACCGAAACCCTGGCGATTACGAGGCTCTTGACCGCTTCAAGGCGGCCAGTGAGGCCTATCGGGTACTTGGAGATCCCGCGCAGCGCGCGAACTACGACACGTACGGTGTGATGCCAGTGGGGGCGAGCTACGGAGCCCCGCATGCGCTTGTTCGAATCGACGGACTACAGCGACTCGCGCGAGGATTGGTGCGGGCCGCGAGGGCACTTGTGCCGATTCCTGGAGATGATGTTCGTCAGACGATCGATCTGTCGCTCGCAGAGGCTGCGGTAGGAACAACCCGAGTGTTCGAGTTGCACCGCCGCTCGCCTTCGGGGGCTCTCGAAGAGCGGCGGCTTGAGTTCACGATTCCACCGGGTGTGCGGGACCGTCAGGTGCTGCGCTGGAAGGGCGAAGGGGCACCCGGCACTGAACGCGCTGCGAGTGGCGACTTGATCGTCGATGTTCGCGTACAGCGACATCCGAGCTGGCGGCGTCGAAGGAACGATATTCACGAGACGCGAATCCTACCCCTCGTGGTGTTCTTTGATGGCGCCACGCTCGAAGTCGAGACGGTTCGTGGCTCAGCGCTTCTTGAGGTCTCTCCAGGCACGCATCCTGGCATGGCGCTTCGCATTGCAGGCGAAGGAGTTGGCACTACCCCTCCGGGCGATCACGTTGTCATCGTCGAGATTCGTGTTGACGATGAGTTGACGGATGAGGCTCGGGCGCTGCTGCACGCGTTCGAGAACACGCGTTCAGGAATAGTGATGCCGGAAGAAGAGGAATGAGAGCCTCTCCGACTCTCTGCCATGTTGTCGCGATATTGCTGCTTCTGACGGCACCGCCGTCGTACGCCGAGGGGTCAGCAAGCGAGCGACCAGCGGCCGAAGAGCTCGACGGACCGATCCGCGAAGACTCTCGCCCAATGATTGCGCTACTCGCACCAGTGTCTGGAGATGACGCCCTGTTCGGACGGCGAGTCCAACGAGCGGTACAGTTCGTCTTCGACGCAGACTCAGCCTACGCCGTTGAAGTGTTCGATGTCGCGGACGACGCCGCCTCGGCATACAACGA
>JBLFZA010000272.1:0-6205 GCA_047610025.1 Bradymonadia bacterium
CTGAGGCAGCTCCGCCAGCAGCGAGGGCAGCTCTTCCGGAGAGCTCGCATCCGCAACCACCAGCACGGCGTCCGCCCCCGCTGCACGCTCCCGAGTTCGCGCCACGCCAAGCCGCTCAACCTCGTCTTCTGTTTCGCGCAGTCCCGCGGTGTCAATCAGGCGGAACAACACCCCATCGAGAGTCAGCTTCTCCTCAAGGTAGTCGCGCGTCGTTCCTGCGATTGGCGTCACCAGAGCCCGATCCTCGCCGAGCAAGGTGTTGAGCAGTGTCGATTTACCGGCGTTCGGCCTGCCGACAAGCGCGACGCGCACGCCGTCGTTGTGCAAACGCCCGCTCTGGTAGGTCGCAAGCAGGGTGCCAACCCCGTCACGGATTGGGCCGAGCTGCGCCTCCATCTCTTCTGGCGTGATCGTGTAAACGTGTTCTTCGAGCGAAAAGTCGATGGCGGCTTCGACGAGCAGCACGAGCTGAACGAGCCGCTCTTTCAACGCGTCAACTTGCCCCGACAGCGCGCCAGCAAGATGCCGCTGCGCGTGAGCGTGAGCCGAATCGCTCTCCGCTTCGATGATATCCGCGATCGCCTCGACCTGCACGAGGTCGAGCTTTCCGTTGAGCATCGCGCGGCGCGCAAACTCACCGGGTTCAGCAATGCGCGCGCCAGCTTGTTGGACCGCGTCGAGCACGCGACGGAGCGTGACCGGGCCGCCGTGGCAGTGCAGCTCGAGGCAGTGCTCCCCCGTAAAGGTGCCTGGCCCCAAAAAGGGTAAGACGAGCGCCTCATCGAGCACGTCACCTTGCCACGTGAGGCGACACACGCGCGCGCGGTGGCTCTCAAGCGTACGAGCACCCAAGGCCGTCGCGATCTCAAGAGACTGCGGCCCTGAGAGTCGAATGATACCGATCGCGCCACGCCCCGGAGCGGTGGCGATGGCGGCGATCGTATCGGTTTGGTTCACGCGATCTTGCCCGTAAGGGGCCTACTCGTTCGCGTCAGCGCCGTCGGCTTCCGGTTCATCCGCCGGTCGCTCCTTGATCACGGGATCGATGGTGAGCATGCGGAACACGCCCTCGCCGGTGCTCTCCACGATCACGCCGCGGGTGTTGCCTGCGGTGTTGTGGAAGGCATAACGATCCATGGCGTTCATGACAGGGAAGCGAACGGCGAGACCGCGATGCTTCACAAAGTCCACGGCACGCTTGGCCGCCTTCTCGACGGCCTGAACACGGCTCTCACGGAACCCGCCAGCGTCGATACGCACGACCTTGTCGCGCGAGACATCACCGAACACGGCCTTCGAGATGACGAGCTGGAACGCGTCAATGGTCGCGGTCGTTGCGCCTGCGTTCGCGGCGCCAAGCAGCTGAACAGCTCCTGGGCCACGCAGATTGAGCTGCAGCAGGCGGCCATCGTAGCTCGCTGAGGTGCGGGCGTTGACACCCATACCTTTCAGCGCGACGTCGACGTACTCGCGAGCGATGCGCTCGATCTCGACCCGGTCTTCCGACGGGCGGTGCATGGGCTCACGCGGCTTGCGCGGCTCGGTCTTCGCAGGGCGTCGCGACTTCTGCTCCGATCCTTCGGTTCCCGAATCGCCCGCTGCGGCTGCCGTCTCGGCGTTCGTGGGCGCCTTCTCAGCGGACTTCGGGCCAGACTTGCGCGTGCTGCGCTTCGGCTTCTCGACAACCTCATCGGCTGCAGCGGACTTCTTAGGTGCTGCCTTTTTCGGCGCTGCCTTCTTCGCGGCAGCCTTTGCGGCCGGCTTCTCGTCCGCTGCCGTGGCCTTCTTGGCAGGCGCCTTCTTCGCAGGCGCCTTCTTGGCGGCAGCTTTCTTCGGGGCAGCCTTTGCGGCCGGCTTCTCGTCCGCTGCCGTGGCCTTCTTGGCAGGCGCCTTCTTCGCAGCAGCTTTCTTCGGGGCAGCCTTTGCGGCCGGCTTCTCGTCCGCTGCCGTGGCCT
Source organism: Bradymonadia bacterium (assembly GCA_047610025.1). Classification (GTDB taxonomy): domain Bacteria; phylum Myxococcota_A; class Bradymonadia; order REDH01; family REDH01; genus JBLFZA01. The sequence goes on from JBLFZA010000272.1 coordinate 1,956, forward strand.
TCTTGGCAGGTGCCTTCTTCGCAGCAGCTTTCTTCGGGGCAGCCTCTGCGGCTGGGGCCTTCTTCGCAGCGGCCTTCTTCGCCGGCTTTACGAGTCCAAACATCACATCGATTTCGCCGATCTGCTCAGAGCTCAGCTTCTTCGACGAGCTGCGCACTGCCCACGACGGCTGCTCCGCCTCAAGGCGGTCGAGCAGTTCACGCGACGCCACGCCTAATCGCTTTGCGACGGCGTGTACCGGTGTGGGTTCGTGCACCACAGCAGTGGTCTTTTTCGGGGTGCTTTTGCGGGTAGCCAAGGGGAACTCCTACGCTTTAGATGGCGTGTCGTCGCTCGCGAACTTCTTACGAATGTAGAGCATCTGCACGATGCTGAGCAGCATGTTGACGAAAATGTACAACACGAGGCCGCTCGGCAGAAACAGCATGAAGCCCGTGAACATGATCGGCATGATACGTGTGACCATGACCATCTGCGGGTTGTCCGACGCCTGCGGCATCAACCGCTGCTGCGCGAACATCACGATGCCCATTAAGATGGGAAGCACAAAGTAGGGATCCGCCTGCGAGAGGTCGGTGATCCAAAGCATGAACGGTGCATTGTAGAGCTCAGTCGAGCCCCAAATTGTACGGTATAGCGCGATGTAGATCGGCGTCTGCGCCAGCATTGGGAGGCAGCCGCCCATCGGGCTCACGCCTTCTTCCTTGAAGAGCTTCATCTGCTCTTCGGCCAGCTTCATCTTGTCGTTCTCGTACTTCGCCTGCACGGCCTTCAGCTTGGGCTGCACCTTCTTCATCTTCTCCATGCTCTCGTAGCCCTTCTGCGTGATGGGCAGCATGACGAGTTTGATGACGAGTGTGAGCACGATGATGGCGAGACCCCAGTTGACTAAGAAGCCCTGCAGGAACAGCAGCAGCATTCGAATCGGCAGCGCGAGCGCCGAGAACCAGCCAAAGTCGATCGACCTCTCCATGCCGGCGTCGAACGCCTCTAGGTAGCCTTCGTCCTTCGGGCCCGTGTAGACGGTGAACCCCCACTCCTGCGACGCAGCGGCTTCCACCGAGAACTCGGGGTAGCGCAACACAGAGCGGTAGTGTGTGGCATCGACGGGCTCGAACACGCAGGCGCTGCCCGGGGTATCCCCAGCGAGCGCCGTCATGAAGTAGCGCTCGTCTACCGCGACGAAATCTGTCGGGCCGCTGTGCGTGATGATCTCGTCAACCTTCTTGGCCGGCTTGCGCTCAACGCCGTATTCCCCTCGGCAGAGCGCCTCGGCGATACTTGCGCCCTGGTTGAACATGCCGCCGCCGTCTGGGGAGAAGCTCCCGTAAACGCGCATGTCCATGCCATCAAATCGTCGTGTTTGCGTGCTGCGGTTGTGCACCAGCAGCTCCATGCGGATGCCGAACGCCCTGTCGTCAGCGACGTATCGCTTCTCCACTTCAATATCGCCGCTTGGTGCTGTCCATCGGTAGACGATGGTCGTCCAGTGACCTTCGGAATCCTGCACACTCGCTGCCTCATCCCAGACGAACATCGCGTTGTCGGTCAGGTCAGGGAGGCCGTTGATGCGCGTGGCCAGCGGCAAGTGAAGCTCATCCGGCGCGGGGAAGATTCCCGCGATGTCCTCGTGCGGAACATAGCGAACGGGCTCAAGGACTTCGACCGACTGCAGTCGCGCGCCAACATTTGTGAACGACACCTCGTGCTGGCCGAGTCTCATGACCTGGGCGGGCAGCACTTCGATCGTTTCCACGAGAGCGACGTCACCGGAGCCTTCGACGACTTCGGAGGGGACCTCAGGAGACTCGGGAGTCTCCGGGGTGGCTGCCGATCCGTCGGCCTGCTCAGCGGGTACAGGAGCCTGGGGCGGCGGAGTCGTGAACGACTGCCAGACGAGGAAGAACCCCATCAACAACATCACCGCCAGCATCAGATTCTTAGTGCCGCCGGGATCATCGTTTTCGTTCAGGAAGCGGCTCATGAGTCTAACGGCTCGGATTCAGCGTGTAGGAGGAGCGCTTGGGGCGTTCCCGGGACCGGGTCGTATCCACCTTCGTGGAACGGGTGGCATCGTGCGATGCGCTTGGTCGCGAGCCATGTGCCACGGATTGCGCCGTGCCGCTCAACGGCTTCTGCCGCGTACTGCGAGCAGGTCGGGGTGAATCGACAGGCTGGCGGCAAGAGCGGAGAGACGGCGCGTTGGTAGAGAACGATGGTCGCGATGACAAGCCTCTTCATGGCGTTTCTGGCGTATTTTCGCGAAGATCGGAGGGCATGTTCTCCTCGGTTGGAGCTGCAAGCTCGTCACCGGAAGCGCCCTTGTCACGCGGCGCGCGCGCCCCCTCTTCGTCTGTCTCCACGCTTGGACGCACGCTGGCCGCCCACTTAAGCATGTCGTGGCGCATCTCGGCGTAGCTCGCGCTCGCCGCAGACGGCTTTGCGATCACGACGAACTCCATGCCCGCTGGCCAAAACGCCTTGTGCAGGCGGTAGACCTCTCGGAGTCGGCGCTTGACGTCGCTTCGCACCGGGGCGCTGCCGACCTTCTTCGACACCGTCAGCCCGAACCGAACGACGTCAGCGGGCTTCCACAGAATGGTCAACCACTTGCCACGGAAGCGCTTACCGCCTTGCTGAACCCGCAAGAATTCCTTCCGCTTTCGCAGACGATCGATCTTGCGATAACGCTGGTCGCCGGCCTCAGTCATGAGGTCGACTCCACCGCATCGTGATCCGCAGAGAGGTCACAGGATGCATGGAGCACGCGGCGCCCGCCTCGCCATGCGACGAGGCCTGCGGCACGCAGCGCTACTTGCTCGAGTTGCTGTGCGCGAGGATCTTACGACCCTTGGCACGACGTGCGCGAATGACGCGGCGACCTGATTTGGTCGACATGCGCTTACGGAAACCGTGGGTGCGCGAACGTCGAATACGGCTAGGCTGGAATGTACGCTTCATCCGAAACTCTCATCGGCTTGCGCCGCAATTGCGGCCGAAACTAAGGGCGGGAAGGATACCGTTCAAACGCGCTATGTCAAGCAGACAGGGTGTGAGAATCGGAGGTATTCGCGAGCGCGACGATCCGTTCTTAGCGAATCCGGTTCGCGACAAGCCGCCAATCCCCAACCAAGTCCACCGCGTCGTCAACGTCTGCGTCGATCACCACCAGCACAGACTCACCCTCGGCCACGTCGAACTCCACAGTACCCGTTGGGTTCACCGCATCGCACGCAGGCACGTCCGAGCTGCAAGAGTTTCGCAGCACGAAGACCGTCGCGCTGCCCTGTGTCAGCGACGCCGTCACCTGCCACACCCCTGCTTGAGGCGCCTGCCACAACACGGTGACGTCTTCAGCGCTCTGCACGACCCCACAAGGAGACGCCCACTGATTGAGGTCCTCCGTGAACTGCCCGTTGATCCCGCCTGGCCCGAGCGGAGTGCGCTGCGTCGCGCAAGGATACTCCACCTGCCATCTCTGAAGATCGCCGCTCGGCGATAGCTCCGACCGGCTGCACCCAGACACCACGAACGCAGAAACCAGCGCGCCCGTCGCCAACGCCATCGTAACCCCTCGACTCTTCGCCTGCATTGCTCGCATGCTCTCCCTCAATTCGTGTCTTGGTGCGATGCTAGGTCTCCTATCAGGTTTGACGCTGCGATACAGGGGGGAAGCCCCGAGACGGGTGAAGGAGCGCCCTAAAGCGACCGGACGATCTCCTCGAACGCGTCTCCGCGATGTTCGAAACTCCTGAACATGTCGAAGCTGGAGCAGCCGGGTGCGAGCACAATCGCGTCCCCAGGGGAGCTCGCGGCGTTTGCCAGAGCCACGGCGCCTTCCAGGCTGTCAGCGGCTTCGTGAGACACCCCGCTGGCGGACGCCTCTTCCCCGAAGCGAACCCGCAGATCACCGATGACGATGGTGTGGCGAGCACGAGCACGCAGAACGTCGAGGAGCGGAGCGAGATCGAGCTGCTTGTCGACTCCCCCAACAATCGCCACCAGCGGGCAATCGAATGACCCGAGGCCAGTCACTGCGGCGTGCACGTTCGTCGCCTTCGAATCATTGAAGTAGCGCACCCCATCGCGCTCTCGCACGAACGCGAGGCGATGCGGCAGGCCAGTGAAGGTCGCGAGTCCCTCGATGGCGGCCTCGACCCCCAGGTCTTGCCCGAACACGCTACGCGCCGCGAGTAGCGCCGCGAGGGCGTTCTTCTGGTTGTGGGTGCCTGGCACCTGCAGGGCACTCG
>JBLFZA010000273.1:0-6191 GCA_047610025.1 Bradymonadia bacterium
GATGGCGGACGGCCGCCACTTGCGGTGTGGTCGCGCTCTCGCTGGTATGGGGCACGAGCCGAGCCGTGCGCTGCGCAGCGAGTGGCGCCGCGCTTGAGAGCTGCGTCGCGCCGCTTCTTGAGCCGGGCGCTGAGTCGGGCTCGCAGCCCGGTGACGATTTGCTCAATGTGGAGTAGCGCTACACCGCTGAGCGGGAGTGCGAGACAAGGTCAGATTTTCCTTTGCCCCGATGCGACCGATTGAGTACCGCCCCGCGCGGAAAGCGGAACAAAACAGTGTTCACCCCAAGAGGTTGAGATGAAGGTCTGCGTCGTTGGATCAGGATACGTTGGATTGGTCGCGGCTGCGTGCTTTGCCGATACAGGCAACACCGTCGTGGCGGTGGATATCGATGAAGAGAAGATTGTCGGTCTGCAGAAGAATGTTCTGCCGATCTACGAGCCCGGCTTGACCGATATCGTCGTCCGAAACCAGGAAGACGGCCGCCTCACCTTCTCGACGGACGTCGGGAAGGGCATTCGTGACAGCGAAGTCATCTTCATCGCCGTGGGCACCCCGCCGGATGAAGACGGCTCAGCGGACTTGAAGCACGTCAGCGCGGTCGCGCAGACGATTGGCGACAACTTGAACAACTTCAAGGTGGTCGTGAACAAGTCCACCGTGCCGGTGGGCACGGGCGACATCGTGACCAACGTGATCGCTAGCTGCGGCCAGGGCGACTTCACGGTGGTCTCGAACCCGGAGTTCCTCAAGGAAGGCGCCGCGATTCACGACTTTCTCAAGCCGGATCGCATCATCATTGGCACGGACGACGAGCGCGCCCGCGAGCTCATGTCGCGCCTCTACGCGCCGTTCCAGCGTACGAGCAACCGCATCATCTTCATGGATGTGCGTTCGGCCGAGATGACGAAGTATGCGGCCAATGCCATGCTAGCGACGCGCATCTCGTTCATGAACGAAGTGGCTCGTCTGTGCGACGAGGTCGGCGCTGACGTCGACATGGTTCGCCGCGGCATCGGCAGCGACCCGCGAATCGGCAGCAAGTTCCTCTTCCCTGGCGTCGGCTTCGGCGGCTCGTGCTTCCCGAAAGATGTGCGCGCGCTTGTGGGCACCGCCGAGGAGTACGACCAACCGATGGATATCCTGCGGGCCGTTTTCAAAGTGAACGAACGTCAGAAGCTCCGCTTAGTGGACCGAGTGACGGACCGCTTCGGCGACGATCTCACTGGGCGTACCTTCGCCGTGTGGGGCTTGGCTTTCAAGCCAGAGACCGACGACATGCGAGAAGCTCCGTCGATCACGATCTGCGGCGAGCTGGTGCGTCGTGGTGCGACAGTGAAGGGGCACGACCCGGTGGCGACTCAGACGGCGAAGGAGGCGATTGGTGACATCATCACATATTGCGAGACTCCTTATGAAGCCGCCGAAGGTGCCGACGCGCTGCTCATCGTGACGGAGTGGTCCGAGTACCGGACGCCGGACTTCGACCGCCTTCGAGGCATCCTCAAGGAAGCCCTGATCTTTGATGGTCGTAACCTCTACGATCCGAAGACGATGGCCGCGATCAACTTCGAGCACTTTTCGATTGGTCGCCCGCCGTCCTCGGCGTTCGCCTCGAAAGCGTAGCCGCCCCCGCTGGCCGTCGACAAAGGCCCAGCGGAGCACATGTAGGACAAACGCCGCGCATGCCGGACATTTGCATCGGAGGACGGTCCGAGGCAGAACGGTGTGCCATTCGCTCCTCGCCCCCCGCTGGCATGACTCTCCCGCACGCGATCTTCAGACTGCTCGGCTCTACGCTGCTGGCGTGTGTGATGTTCGCGGGTCACGCGGGGGCTCCGAGTGCCCAGATCCTCGACATCGAAGAGGAGCCGGAGGACGAGGCGCAGCGTGTCACGGGGCGCTTGTCGATCGGTGTCGGCGTCGCGAAGCTGGCGGAGGATTGGTATTTTGCGATGCAGCCGGGCTTCAATCTCCGTGTGTCGGGCCTGACCATCGCGCGTGAGGGTCAGGTCTTCGATGAAGATCAGACCCATAACCTGCGCTTCAGCTTCCGAGTGCCTCTGCGATTTCGCCTGAGCGATCGCGACCCGAAAGACGACCTGGGCACGTTTCGTACGGCTGATTGGGACGAGCCCATCGAGTTCGTTCGGATTCTTCGCCGCGTGATCTACGGCGCGCCCTACGCAGGCGTGTACTTCTCCGGTGGCCGATTGAGCGATGTGCGCATTGGGCACCGGACGATCGTCGACAGCTATAGCAATACGCTAGACCTCGACCACTTCCAGTGGGGCTTCCACTCGGCTGTGAACACCGTCTATGGCGGTGGCGAAGTCTTCGTCGACAATCTCGGCGACCCCGACCTGATCGGAATGCGCATCTACGCCCGCCCGGCGGCGTTTGTTGACCGAACGTCGTATTGGAGTCGCTTTGCGGTGGGTATGTCTCTCATCGCTGACACCGATGCCCCCGTAGCGCTAGAGTACGACGAGCTTGGCCGGGACTACCGCATCGAGGGCGGCGAATTCGTCGAGCTCGCCTCCACAACCGCGGGCATCTGGGGGCTCGACGTCGAGTTCGCGCTCGAAGCGAACGAGCGCGTCACGATGACGCCTTACATGGACGCCAACGTGCACCTCGGTTCTGGAGCCGGGTGGCACATCGGCACCTTCTTTGGCGTGAACATCCAAGACCAAGCCGTGTTGGATCTGCGCGCGGAGTACAGACTGCTCGGACCGGGCTACCTCCCAGGGTACTTCAGCCCCCTCTATGAGGTGGAGCGCTGGAGCTATCTGCAGTTCAATGAGCGAGAGCGAGAGCTGCCAAAGGCCGCTTGGATTCGCGACTCCCGTCTCCGACTTCGCAGCGGCTACCTCGCAGAGATCGGCTTGAACGTGCGAAGCAAGCTCTACCTGAGCGGGACATGGGAAGACGCCGGTGGGATCGACAACAATTCGGCATGGATTCAGGTGCGCATGCCGGCGTGGAACCGCGTCCAGTTCGGTGCGTTGTGGGCCAATACGCGCTTCGACGGCGCCCGTGAACTCTTCGACCTCCAACACTCGTTGGCGACCTTCGAGGTCCGCGTATTGACGGTGAAGTTCTTGTACGTCGAGGCACAAGTGAACCGCCGCTGGCAGCTCGTTGAGACGCGACCTGGGTTCGGTCGCTTCCGGCCGGTCGACGACTTCGCGTTCGGCGCCGGGCTCACCTGGGGGTTCTAGTGCCCTCGACCTCGGCGCAGGTGAGAACGTGGTAGCGGCGCGCCGCCGCTTCGTACTTGTGGGACGAGGAGAGAGCGTGATGTGGATCGGCATCAAGCTGCTGGTCACATTGGTGATTTGGGCCCCGGTACCTGCGGTGGGTCTGCTCGCGGCGTGGTATGGGCAGCGCGTACAAGAGGTGTTGGCGCCAGACGAGATCGCGATCGCGACAGCGGATGTGCCAAGTCGTGTGTGGTCCGCTCGCGGCCTACAGATCGGTGGACTGGAGCGCGGAGCGCGGCCGTGGGTCCCCTTCGAAGACATCTCCGATGATTTTGTTCGCGCGCTCGTGGCCTCAGAGGATCAACGGTTTTTCTATCACCAAGGCTTCGACCTTGAGGCGATCGCGCGTGCGGCCGTCGCGAACCGAGACTCCGGCGGCGTTCAGCAGGGTGGGTCAACCATCACTCAACAGCTCGCGAAGTCGTTCGTCGGCGACGAAGCGACCTTTGCCAGAAAGATAGACGAGCTTATCGTCGCGCGCCGGCTAGAGGTTCGCTTCTCAAAGCGTGCGATCTTCGAGAGCTATGCCAATCGCGTGTACTTCGGCGCGGGCGCGACTGGGGTCGACGCTGCGGCGGGGATCTACTTCGGAATTCGCGCCGCAGATCTCAGCTTGGCGCAGTCTGCGACCTTGGTCGCGGTCTTGCCCGCACCGGGGCGCTTCAACCCCTTCGTTCGCCCTGAGGTTGTGGTGGAGCGTCGGGATCGCGTGCTGCGCCGGCTTGAAGTCACGGGCATGGCATCGACTCAGGAGGTCGAGAGCGCAATCGCGGAGCCACTCGTCCTGTCGCGTACTGCCGATACTCGAGTGGTCGTGCCGGGTGTCGAGCGCGCGGTTTGGCGCGCGCTGGATGCAATGGCGCCGGGCATAGACTGGCGGCGCGGTGCACGAGATGTCCGGACGGGCATCGACGTGGCCCGCCAACGCCGAGCAGAGCGAGCCATGCGCACTCACATCGAGGCGCTCGACAGGCGGCAGGGTAGCCGCGGCCCGATCGCGCGCGTGCTCGACGTCGAGGCCTTCGACGTGGCCGCGCTCGAGGCAGCGCTCGAGGCAGCGGCTGGCAGCGGCCGGCTGTGGCCCGTTCGCGTGCTTGAAGTCGCCCGTGATTACGTGACGATCGTCTCCGCTGGCGAGTCGGAGCGCGTCCCCAGCAGTGGTTGGGCGTGGGCTGTGCCGTGGCGCGCGGATGCGGGCAATCATGATGGGATGCTCGACGACGCCCGGGACACGTTTGAAGCAGACACCGTGTGGCTCTATGACGGCGAGCGCCTCTCGCACTGGCCTCGCGTTGAGGGGGCCTACGTGGCAGCGGATACCGTTACGGGCCTCGTCGAGGCGCACGTCATCGGCTACGACGCGCGGCGGACGCAGTTCGATCGTGTCGTGCAGGCGTGCCGACAGCCAGGCTCGACCTTTAAGCCCGTCGTCTACAGCGCGGCGCTCGATTCAGGCTTCACGGTCGCCTCCCCACTGCGGGACTCGCCGATTCGCATTCGCCTCGGCCCATTCGAGGAGTGGCGGCCGCGAAACGCGGACTCGGGCTTCCGCGGACACCTCACGCTGATGCACGCTCTGACCTGGTCGAGAAACCTCCCTGCACTGGAACTGTACGGCCGTCTCGGAAGCGCCGCGACGATCATCCGTGCGCGCCAGCTTGGGATTGAGAGTCCACTCGACGCCGTTGAGAGTCTCGCGCTCGGCGCGAGCTGTCTCGCACCGGTGGAGCTTCTGCGCGTGTACGGCACGTTTGCGCGCTTCGGTGTCGCGTTCGAAGAGCGAATCGTGGAGCACGTCGCCGATAGCAGCGGCGTCGTCGTCTCCGCACCGGCGCCGGAGATCCCGTGGGCTCCCGCCAGCGACATGATCGGGCGAGTGTGGACGGCTCGACGCTCGGTGAGCCGCTACGCCATTGATCCGGTGACGGCGTTTCAGATGTCGTGGCTGATGCGTCAGGTCGTGATCCGCGGGACCGGCTCGGAGCTTCGCGCAATGCCGGTCGAGATCGCCGGCAAGACGGGCACCACAAATGCGTTTGATGCCTGGTTCGCCGGCTTCACAGAGCGCGAAGTGGCGATCGCGTGGATCGGCTCCGATCGTAACCAGCGTCCGCTCGGGCGCGAGGAAACCGGTGGACAGCTTGCGTTGCCCATGTGGGCGGATGCTCTTGTCGCGCCAGAGGATCGGGCGTCTCCCGCGGATGTGAGTCAGACCTCTCCTTCGCTGCTTAGGGCCGCGCGAGGGCCGGTATTGCCGGACGCCCCGCTCGGGGTCGTGTGGCGGGACGTCGAGCCGGAGAGTGGCTGGCTGGCCGCGGCCGACAGATGGTCGCTATCTATGCCCTTCCGCATCGGAACTGAACCGCGACAGGTCGCGGAGACCCAAGAATCGATTGAAGTTCGCTATCTCGAACGCATTGAGCGCGTCGGGCACATCGACCGTCTGGAGCGCCGTCGACGCTGATCCTGCGCGCGCTCCGACGCGTCGCGCGTACGTTGTCTGCCTCTGCCGTTGAACTCGCGTTGCCGCGTAGCTATATCCTCCGCGCTGTCCCAGAGAAGGCTTATGTGCGGCATCAGTGGATTCGAATTTACGGTGATCATGATCGCCGCCATCATCGTACTCGGGCCTGAGAAGCTACCCGAACTGCTGCGTATGTTTGGCAAGCTGACGAAGCAGATCCGACGCTGGAAGGGAGACCTGGGCGACATCGCTAAAGATGTGCAGAGTTCTTTGCCGGTGGACCAGATTCGGAAAGAAATGTCCGAGGGCCTCGATCTCGAGAGGGCGCGCACTCACTTGAAAGAGACGGAGAGTGAAATCGACGCTCTCCGGTCGCGACTCAAGGCGAAGGTCGCCGAAGAGGAAGCGGACATTGAACGCGTGATGAGCGGGGATGCGAAAGCCAGCGCGGCCGCCAACTC
>JBLFZA010000274.1:0-6149 GCA_047610025.1 Bradymonadia bacterium
ACGGCCAGCTCAGCGGGGCAATCGGCTCATTCTTTACGAGCAATCCCGAGGCCGTGAAGGCCGCACAGGCCGGCGAACTCGACGTGACGCTGCTCCCGCAGGGGACACTCGCGGAGGCGATTCGCGCAGGCGGGGCAGGCATTGGCGGATTCTTCACCCCGACCGGGGCAGGAACCGCGGTGCATGAGGGGCACGAGACGCGCGATATCGACGGCGTGCCTCACGTCTATGTGCCCGCGCTGAAGGCCGACGTCGCCTTCATTCGAGCGTGGCGGGCAGATACCGCGGGCAACTTGACCTACCGAATGACGGAGCAGAACTTCAATCGAGCGATGGCAACCGCCGGAAAGCTCGTGGTTGCGGAGGTCGAGGAGATCGTCGCGGCGGGTGAGATATTGCCGGAGAACATTCACACGCCCGGCACCTTCGTCGACTACCTCGTGCAGGCACACGTCACTCTCGACGACCTCGGCTCTTCGGCGTCGGTCTCGGGCAGCGCCAAGAAGGTCTCTGAGGCTAGGATGAACATCGCCGCTCGTGCTCTGCGTGAGCTGAAGAGCGGCGACGTGGTCAACCTCGGGATTGGTATCCCAACCCTGGTTGCAGACCTCATCGGTGCGGACGACGGGATCATCCTTCACTCCGAGAATGGTATGCTTGGCGTCGGCCCTTCGCCGAAGGAGGGCGGGGCGATGGATTACCCGGTTAACGCGGGGAAGGTTCCGGTGACCGCGTTGCCCGGTAGCGTGTATTTCGACAGCGCTGACTCGTTCGCGATGATTCGAGGGGGGCACGTGGACGCGGCGATCATGGGGGGGCTTGAGGTCGACACCGCAGCGAACCTCGCGAACTGGGCCGTGCCCGGGAAGCCGTTGCTCGGTGTTGGTGGAGCCATGGACCTCGCGACGGGGGCGGGGCGTCTCATCATTACAATGCGGCACACCAACCGCGATGGTTCGAGCAAGGTCGTGCCCACCTGTACGCTTCCGCTGACCGTCTCCGGGGCGGTGGATCTGTTGATCACCGACCTCGCCGTGTTCGACTTCTCGACGGGTGGGTTAACGCTCATTGAGTTGATGCCTGGCGCCACGCTGGAAGAGGTTCGTGAGAAGACGTCTGCGTCGTTTTCAGAGGCGCTCGCGTGAGTGCTCGCGCCCTCTGCATCGCCACGGCTTGCGCGATTCTGCTGTTCGCGCGACCAGCCACGGCGAGGCCTGTCTCTGCTGCCACGACGACCACAGTGGAGATGTCGTCGGGGCCGGAGGAGTTTTATGGAGAGGTCCACTACAGTTTCACGCCACGTCTCGCGCTTGGGCTCGACTACCATCGCTATCGGCTAGCAGAGGGTGCCCTGCTGCAAGGGGTGCAGCCCCACATCAATCTGCTGCTTTGGCGGAACAACTCGCGGAGAACTCAGAGCAATCTGTATCTTACAGGGGGCTATGGCGCCGCGAGTATTGGCCCCGACTGGACACACGGCGGAGGCGGGCGCCTCGGAATCGATCGCGAGTCTCGACGCTGGATGGTTGGAGCCTGGGGCGGCGCCAGTGCCTATGTTGACGGGACCGTCGACCCCTACGCGGGAGTGATGGTGGGGTTGGCACCCTATCTTAGCGACTATAATGAAGTTCAGGCTTGGTTGATGGTCACCGCCGACTATATGCCTGAGCGCCTGACGACCTTTGACGTGATTCCCCACATCCGACTCATGTATCGGAGCGCCTTGCTCGAGATCGGAGCGTCTTTTCGCGGCGCGTATCGGCTGAACTTCGTGATCGACTTCTGAGAGGACAGTATGCGCGCTCTACAATTCGGACTCTTCGCCGCGCTTCTTGTCGCGCCGCCAATGAGCTTGCCTAAGCCGGCGCACGCGCAGAGCGCACAGCCGACGTTTGCCCCCGCCTCGCAACCCACATCTCAGCCGGAGATAGAGCCATCGACGGAGCCGTCGAACGCCGAGGCACAGACAGCGACACCGCGCGTTGTTGACGCAGAAGCGTCGGCGTCTGTGGTGCCGGACGGGTACGATGTTCTGCTGCACGTCGAAGGCATGGTGTGTCAGTTCTGTGCGTCCGGCATCGAGCGACTCATGGACCGCGAAGACCATGTCGATGGCTTCGATGTCGATTTCGACGGAGCTGTCGTCTTGGTGAGCATTGTCGATGGCCAAACCCTGAGTGATGAGGACTTTGAGCGCATCATCCGACGCGCCGGGTACACCCTGACTGGACTGGAGCGCGCCGAGTGACGCCTCACTTCGTTTACGTTAGCAGCGGCGCCGGGCGCACGGTCGACGAGTATGAAGCGCTGTGGGCTGAACTTTCGGGTCGCGGCGCGCAGATAACGCTCGCCGCGCATGACGCGGACGACGTCACCTTGCCGGTATCCGTTACCCCGAAGGCGATTCCACTGACCGGCACCGTCAATCCATTGCGCGATGCCGCGACGATGGCCGTTCTCGTTGCGGCTCTCGACGGGCTGAGCGTCGATGTCATGCACGCCACGGATCTGCGCTCCCTACCGAGTGCCGCCGCTGCGCGGAAGATAGCGCGAGTGCCCTTTCTGTTCGCGACCTTGAGCAACACGCCCGCCGCGGTCGCGTCGATGCTCTCCTCGCGATTGACGGAGTTGCCGAAGCGTCGGGGCGTGGCGCGCGTGTTGCGCCAAGCCGGAGTCGACCGCTTTGTCGCGCTTCATCGGGGTATTGCGGAGACTTGGGCAGAGGCCGGGATCCCGCCGAACTCGATCGAGCTCCTTGAGTCGGGCTTCGGCATCGACGTCGAGGCATGGCAAAACGACGGAGCCCGCAGCGCGGAGCAATCCGATGCGCGCGCGGAAGCCGGGTGGAGGCGAGCTCGGCTGATCGTCGCCTGCGCACCGGAGCAGTGGGACACCCGGACAGAGACAAGGCTGCGCGCGATCGCGCTGCGCTTGGCGTCACATGTCCCGTCGGCGCAGCTCTTTGTTCACGTGCAGGAGGGGGCGTCCCGCCAGGCTCCGGATGGGCCGTGGACGCTCGCGCCTAGTCGCGAGCTGCTCTTTCGAGCGGCTGACATGCTCTTGGCCGTTGATGCGCACGTGTCGCGTCCGACGGCCGTCATGGAGGCGTCTGCCGCTCGGGTACCGGTGATCGCACACGACTGTGCCGGGCTCCGAGCGCTGGTCCGCGACGGGTTCAACGGACTCGTGGTCGACGGAGATGACGTGCTCTCGGTCGCAGCCGCGATCACCCAGCTGGCCGGTGACGCCGAAATGCGTGAGCAAATGGGTGCCCGTGCGCGCTCCATGATGCGCCGTACGGCGGACCGCGACTTGGCGGCCCAGCAACAGCTGCGCGCATATGACGCTGTCTTCCGAGAGAAAGTGGGTGAACCCCTGCACGTATCGCTAAATGGTCAGTTGTTCACTCCGTCAGAGTCCGAAGCACAGGCGGACGCGGCTGCGCGGCGTGTGCGAGACCTGACGAGCTAGGTCATGGTGCGAGCGCTGATCGGCAGTCAAAAACGAGAAACGCCCTCCGAAGAGGGCGTTTCGATTCGGCCTTAGGAGGCTCTTAGATGCCTGCAGCGTCCTTGAGCACGTCGACCTTGTCGGTGTTCTCCCAAGGGAACTCGTCACGTCCAAAGTGCCCGTATGCCGCGGTTGGGCGGTAGATCGGGCGCTCAAGGTCGAGCGAGGTGATGATGCCGTAGGGCGTCAGGTTGAAGAACTCGCGGATGAGCGTCTCGATCCGTTCTTCGTCAATGGTGTTGGTGCCGAAGGTGTTCGCCATAACGGAGACAGGCTCCGCGACGCCGATTGCGTAGGCCAGCTGCACTTCGCAGTGCTCAGCGAGGCCGGCGGCGACCACGTTCTTCGCGATGTAGCGCGTCGCGTAAGCGGCGGAGCGGTCGACCTTCGAAGGGTCCTTTCCGGAGAAGGCGCCACCACCGTGTCGGCCCATGCCGCCGTAGGTGTCGACGATGATCTTTCGGCCCGTGAGACCCGCGTCGCCCTGTGGCCCACCAATGATGAACTGGCCGGTCGGGTTGACGAAGATCTTCATGTCGGGGAGGCGAAGCTCCGCAGGGATCGTCGGGTAGATGACATGCTCGACGATCGCTTCCTTGATTTGCTCAAGGGTCACTTCAGGGTTGTGCTGCGTCGAGACGACGACCGCATCAACGCCGACGGGGCGGCCGTTCTCGTACTTGAAGGTCACCTGGCTCTTCGAGTCAGGCCGAAGCCAGGGCAACGTGCCATCCTTCCGTACGGCTGCCAGGTTGCGCGTGAGCGCGTGCGCATAGGTGATGGGCGCCGGCATGAGAGAGTCGGTCTCGGTGCAGGCGTATCCGAACATCATGCCTTGGTCGCCGGCACCTTGTTCCTCAGGAGCCGAGCGGTCGACGCCCTGGTTGATGTCCGGGGACTGCTGCTCGATGGCGACGAGGATGGCGCAAGTCTCGCCGTCAAAGCCCTTGCTGGAGTCGTCGTAGCCAATCTCCAGCACGGTCTCGCGCACGAGCTTGGTGTAGTCGATGTGTCCGTCGACTGTGATCTCACCGGCGAGGGTGACGAATCCGGTCTTTAGGAGCGACTCGCACGCCACACGGGCCTTCGGGTCCACAGCGAGGCAGGCGTCAAGAACAGCATCGCTGATCTGGTCGGCCATCTTGTCGGGGTGGCCTTCGGAGACAGATTCAGAGGTGAAGACGTAGTCGCGTTTCAGCATCGGCTCTATTCTCTCTCGTGATTGGCGCGGGTCGAGGCGCGAGCAAGTAGGAGCGGACGCGCTTAGCGCAGCCGCGGCCGGTGTTCCAGCCCGGATTCGAGCAGAGCGGCTAAAACTGTCTGTCAGACGGGTCGAAGGGCGGTGTAGGCGTGTGTCGGCAAGTGCACGACACGTCAAGTTTTCCGCGTCTGGTCTTCCTTGACACACTGCGTCTCCGTTCGTTACAGACGCCCCGCATATGGCTTGGTTCCACGTCGTATGCTTCGTTGGCGGTGCTCTCTGGGCACTACACAGCGCGTGCTTTCGGAGAACGAATGTCCCAAATGACAGAAAAAACGGCTATCCGCACAGTGGGGCAGCAGCTCCGAGAAGGACGCGAATCACGCGGCCTTGAACTGCGAGATATCGCTGCCCGTACGAAGATCCAAGTCACGACACTTCAGCACATCGAAGACGATCGATTTGCGGAGCTTCCTGCCGAGGTTCTCGCCCGTGGGTTTGTGAAAAGCTTCGCGAAGGAGCTTCAACTCGACGCGGACGCAATCCTCATCGACTACCGCCGGCAGACTGGCTCAGAGCTGGTCACGATCCCGGTTGTTGCCTACGAGGCCGCAGAACGCAGTCACTCACCTTCTTGGCTCGACAGAGTACAGAAGAACCGACGCATTGTGTCGTCGCTCGCGATGGCCGCTGCTGTTGTGGCGCTCGCACTCATCGTGTTGGTCCTCAGTGGAGGAAGCGACGCGAACACGTCTGCCAGCTACCAGCCGCAGGATGATGCAGAGGCGTGGCAGCCCGTTCCGGCCGGCGCTGACGATTGGCAGACCTATCGAGAGAACTAGGCTCTCGATGATTGCGCGCGAGGAGCCGGTGTCGTCCGGCTCTTCTTGTTTTTGGCCCGCCCGAAGTTTCCGCTCTGCATCGCAGCGAAGAGGTTGAATGCCCGACAAGGCCAACACCCTGCTCGTCGACAGCATCCAGAAGCTGCTGCGACGCAAAGCCGACCGCAACCTTCAGCGGATCCTTCAGCGCACCCACGCCGCGGACATCGCCGGCGTCATGCGTCAACTCACCGATGGCGATCGTACCCGGCTCTTCGGCCTCGTCCCTGACGTCGAGCTACAGGGCGAGGTGCTCGCCGAAGCGGACCGGGAGATCCAGCTTACCCTCGTCGACCGCGTCGGGGACGATGAGCTGCTTGAAATCCTCAAGGAGATGTTCGGCGACGACGCTGCCGACATCATCGAACTCCTCGACGAAGAACGCGCCGAGAAGGTCCTGCGGGCGCTCTCTGGGGAAGAGGGGCCGGATGTAGACGTCCTCCTCGGCTATGACCCGGACTCTGCGGGCGGCATCATGTCGACCGAGGTCTTCGCGCTCCCGCACAATACGACCGTCTCCGAAGCTATCGAGACCCTCCAGTCTTCTCACGAAGAAC
>JBLFZA010000275.1:0-6148 GCA_047610025.1 Bradymonadia bacterium
CAGCCGCTTAATCAGCTCCTCGAGACGTCGCCTGACGACCCCGCACTGGGGCGCCGATACGAGCACGCGCTCCGGGCGACCGGTGACTGGCAGACGCTTGCAGATTGGTACCGCGCGGCGAAGCAGACAGAGAATGTGGAAGAGCGTGAGCGCGCCGTGGTTGCACTCGCACAGGTACTGAGGAGTGAGCTTGAGTCTCCCGCCGATGCGTTGGTCATACTCCGCCAGGCCGCAACGGCCGGGGTCTCGCTCAACACGCTGGAACGAGAGGTCGACGCGATCCATATGGACCTCGACACGCCTCCCGAGATTGCATCGGAGGCGCTGCAGCTTCAAACCGATATTTTGCGACAGGCCGGGGACAAGCGGCGTCTCGCCGCTGGACTCGAGCGAGCGGTGACGCAGGTGTCTCCGCAGGAGCGTTTAGCCATTCGTCGGGAACTCGCCGAACTCTACGAAGAGCACCTTGACGACCCCCACGCGGCGTTCAACGCTTGGACGACGATGCTGCGCGAGGCGCCGGATCGCGAGCCTGCGCGGGCTTCTCTTCGCAGATTGGCAGCACAGCTGGGGCGTTGGGCCGCACTCGCCGACGTACTGCGCGCCGCCGCCGAGGCGGCAGGGGTGGCTCCACTGAGGTGGTCGTTGCTCCGTGAGGTCGCTGAGATTCAAGAGGGGTTCGTAGATGACCTTCGCGCTACCCGAACCACTTGGGAGCGGATCTGTAGCGAGAGCAAGCAGGACGAAGATGAGCGTCAGCTTGAGCGCGTCATGTGGAGACTTGAAGATTGGGATGGTCTCTCGACGTGGTACCGCGAGCGCGCGGCCGCGATGACCGATGACGGGCAATCGGCGCTCGCGTTCCACCGCGCAGCGACCATCGATTGGACGATGCGTAAGGATCTGGACGCGGCTATCGATGCGCTCGCCTTGGGAACCGAACGCACCCCTGGCGCCCGCAGACTGATCGACGACCTAGTCCAACTGCTTGAACTGGCTGAACGCTACGAGCCCATTATCGACGTTCTCGACGACGCGATTCGATGGACGGATGGACTAGAGGATCGCGTCGCGTTGCGCATTCGCCTCGCGCGGGTGTTTGAGGAGAGACTCGACGATCCATCGCGCGCCGCAGAAGCGTTGCGAGTAGCACTCGCCGAAGAGCCGAGTTCC
This sequence comes from Bradymonadia bacterium, assembly GCA_047610025.1. Taxonomy (GTDB): domain Bacteria; phylum Myxococcota_A; class Bradymonadia; order REDH01; family REDH01; genus JBLFZA01. Next base: position 1,174 of record JBLFZA010000275.1, read on the forward strand.
GACATGCTCTTCGACAGCGTTGCCAGGGCCTATCGCGCGGCCGAGGATTGGGTCTCGTTGGTCGAACTGCTGGAGCAGCGGCTCGAGACCGGAGAGCCTGCCCAGCGTCGGAGCGTTCGGCGCCAACTCATGGCCATCTGCGGGGAGGAGTTGGGAGAGATCGAAGCCGCAGTTTCGCACGGCATCGACCTCCTCGAAGAGACGTGGGACGAAGGTGTCTTTGACAGCTGCTTGGTGTGGATCACTGAAGGTGGTGGACGCAACGAGACGGTCGCGTCCCTTGGCGCGCTCGCGGTAACGGCGGGCGATGGCGATCGCGAACTCGAGGTTCTTCGAGCGAGGCAGGTGTACGAAACCGGTGCCGAAGCGAGCATAACGCTCGCGGAGAGACTCGGCGCGCTCGGGCGAGATGACGAGGCCTTTGAACAATGGCTGGAGACGGCACGCCAGCCGGCCGGCGAGGCCAACGCATGGGAAGCGCTTCTGCCAACGCTGGCGGATCCGCAGCGTCTCGCTCGCGTCGCAAGCTTGCTCGAGCAGCCGGCCACATGGCCGAGCAGTCGCGAAGTTGGGGTCCGGGTCGGCATCGAGGTGGGCACTCGTCTCGCCGCGGATCCGAGGACCGCAGCGAGAGCCGAGGCTCCTTTGACGCGTGCGCTGCAGCTCGACCCGCAACGCGTGGATGCGATCGCTCTGCTCGAGCCGATTCTGCTGCAATCGGGACAAGTACAGCAGTTCTATGAGCTGCTGGAGCGTGCGGCGGCTCACGGCGAAGGCGAAGACGAAGACGAAGCGCGTACCGTTCGGAGAATGGCGGCGCTGGCCGAGAACGAGTTACAGGACAACGAGCGTGCGTTGGATGCGTGGCACCGCATCGCCGGGCTGGAGCCAGAGCACGCAGAACCTCGATTTGAGATCGCACGCCTCGCCAAGAGCCTCTCTCTCTGGCAGGTCGCGGTGGATGCGTGGATGGAGGCCGCTGAGCTTGCTGAGACGGACTCCGAACGGTCTCGTCGACTTACGGAAGGCGCGGTGTTGGGAATCGAACACGCGACGACCGCGAGCTCCTACATTCCGTGGTTGGAAGACGCAGTACTGCTCGACGAAAACAATGAACTCGCCTCCGATACACTGATTTCGGTGCTCGAGCAGTCCGGGAGCTGGTCGGATTTGCTCGACCAGCTCAGCCTTCGCGCGGAGCGCGTTACGGAGAACGAGTCAGCGTCGCTCTGGATGCAGGCCGCGGCAGTCGCAGAAGAGAAGCTCTCCGACAACGAGCGGGCGGCGGTTTTGGCCGAGAACGCAGTGACCGCAAGCCCGACCGAGTCGAATCGCCGGCGGTTGCGCGAGCTGTTGCACAAAGCAGGGCGGGTAGAGGAACTCATTGCGGCGCTTGAGATTGGCCTCGCCCACAAGCAAGACGCTGTGGCGGCGCAAACACACCTTGAGATCGCGTCTTTGTCGATGGAGGCGCTCGGAGATTTCGATGCTGCGCGCGCCAATGTCGCCGAGGCCTTGAAGCGGGCTCCAGGCGACCTGCGCGCGATGCTCTTTAGCGCGCGACTTTACCTCGAAGCCGGAGATTCAGAAGCGGCGCGAAAACAGCTTGAGGCGGCTGCGGATATCGCAGCGCCGGAGGAGCAGGCGCTCGTATTCCGCGAACAAGGGAAAGCGGCCCTAGACGCCGGGCAGTCCGCGGAGGGCCTCATGTGGCTCACCCGCGCATTTGCGCTCGAGCCAACGGACGCAGAGCTTTACGCCACCTTGGCCGGAGCGCTGCGCGAGCAGGAAGACCACGATGGGCTACGAGATATCATGTTCCGCCGTGCCGAAGCCCTCACAGGCGCCGCTTCGTGTGCCGTATGGAAGGATCTCGGCAAGCTCGCGGTCGACGTGTTGAGCGACCCTGCAACCGCGCGTATCGCCCTTGAGGAGGCCCACGCAGCGGATCCGGATGACCAAGCGGCAACGCACCAGTTGCTTCGTTGGTACATCGAGGACGCTGACCCTCAGCGTGCTGAACCCTTGATCGAGGCGCTCATCGGCAGTGGAGAGAAGTCGGGTGCACGCTCCGACCTGCACCGTCTCTATCATCTGCGCGGTCGTATCGCAGAGCAGCGGGAGAGCGCAGAGGATGCGGTGTCGGCCTACGAGTTGAGCCTCCGCGCCCAGGCTTCGTTTGCACCGTCACTGCTAGCGCTCGGGCGCATCTATCAAGAGAAGGATGACACAGCGAACGCACTCCGCGTTCTCCAAACGGCGCTCTTGCATCAGATGAACGTTCGCACCCCCGCGCGTCGCGTCGATCTTTTCGTCCGGCTCGGTGAAGTGCGAGAGCAGACTGGCGATATCCTGCGCGCACGCGACATGTTCGAGCGCGCGCTGCGGATTCAACCGGAGAGCGAAGCCGCGCAGCGAGGGATCACCCGATTGGGGCAGTCGCCGTTTTAGGGTCGAGCCCGGTCGAGGGCGGGGCTATGGAGACGAGCAGTGTCAGCGTCGATCAGCTGCCCGATAGCACACAGCTAGAACTTCAGACCCCACTCACCGCGATAGCGGAACCAAGAGTAGACCTTCTGGCCGGTCCAGAGACCGCCGACAGTCGCGAGGCCCACGACCAAAAACGTGGAGCCGACGGACACGGCTCCCATGACCGACAAAGTGGTGAGCGCCCCGGCGCCTACGGCCGTCCAACCCTTCTTGCTTGCCTTTCGGCGCTGCAACTCGCGTCCTGTTGTCATCGATTCATCCGTGAAGAAGCGTCTCGTGCTTGCGAACGCCGCACGGTGTTGAGAATAGCACCGCATGCGGAAGGTGCAACGCTTGCGCCGCCGTGATGGCACCTCTGTCCCCTTCGTCGATGACCAACTCTCGCGATAAACTCGGGTATCAACTTGTCAGACTCTTACCGAAGCGCGCGCTGACGCGCGCGGTGGGAGTGCTCGCCTGCGCGGAGGTACCGCGACGATTGAGGGCACCGATTTACAGCGGGTTTGCGACTGCGGTGGGCGCCGATCTCTCACAGATGGACGGTGAACTGCACGACTTCGAACGTTTCAACGCGTTCTTTGCTCGTCCGCTGGTCGAGGGCAGCCGGCCAGTGCAGGTCGAAAAAGGAGAGATCGCCTCCCCGGCCGATGGCTTTCTGAGTCAAGCAGGGCGCCTAGCCGATGGCCTTCTCTTGCAGGCGAAGGGCATCGAGTACTCGGCGTCTGAGCTTCTGGGCGCCGCTTATGACGGCGAGTCGTTGAACGACGCGATCTACTCGACAGTCTACTTGTCGCCCCGCGACTACCACCGGGTGCACTTTCCGTTCGCCGGGCTCGTCGAACGGGTGGTGCATATCGGAGGCGAGTTGTGGCCCGTTAATGGCCTCTCAGTGCCTTTCGTCCGCGATCTGTTCATCAAGAACGAGCGTCTCGTCGCGCGCGCGCGGTTGACGGACGGCCGCCTCGCTTGGATTGTGATGGTCGGGGCGACAGTCGTGGGTGAAATGACCTGTCAGAACACAGGCGTGCAGATGTTGGACCGTCGCGACTCCGGTACGCGTTGCACTGACATCGCTTGGCAGGTCGATGCAGGTGACGAAATGGGAGCGTTTTTGATGGGGTCTACGGCCGTTATTGTCGTGCAGGATCCCGACCGCACTCTGCAGTTGGCGACGGCAAAGGAGCAGCCGATGCAAATGGGCCAGCCGCTCTGGACGCGCTAGAGCTATTCGCGCCTGCGCCCCATTGCGATGCACTGGCGACTGAAGCCGCCGAAATGCACACCAGGGTGAGCCCAATCGCCGGTAAGCTCGATGAGGTCGAGCCCAACCATGTCGAACAGCGCAAGCCACTCATGTGGAGCGAAGAGGCGAATGCTGATCTTCTGCTCCCAACTGCGGCCTTGGCCATCGAGAATGGAGCGGTCGATGACCAAACGGCTTGTCATTGGATCGAGGTCGACATCTTCCATCACGACGAGATCACCTGACTCCCACCATTCCTTGCGGGGGACCTGTTGCAGCACCCAATCACGGTTGAGCTGCTCCACGACCAGCTTTGCCCCGGGGCGCAGCGACATCGAGATGCGACGCAGAACATCAATATTGGTCTTGTCGTCGAAGTAGCCGAAGGAGTTTCCGACGAAGTACGCCCCATCGAACTTCGGCTCGAAGCTGATCTCTCGCACATCTCCCAGGACGAACTTCGCTTTGAGGCTGTGCCGCTGTGCTGTCTGTAGTCCGCGCTCTAGCATCGACAGTGACTTGTCGATCCCCACCATGTCGTAGCCGTTGGCTGCGAGCTCAATCGCGTGTCGACCGTGCCCACACTGCACATCCAAGAGTCGACTCCCCTTCGGGACGTCAAGCGCCTCATGAATGAACGATGCCTCGCGAGCTGTACATCGGTCGTCATGCTCGGCTTGCAGCGCGAGCCAGCTGTCGTCGAAAATCTCGAGGAACCACTCGCCCGTAGATGTTCGCTCCGTCGTGGCGTCAGCGTCGCGATCGGCTTCCTCCATGATCTCGTTCATGAAGTCGTCGACATCGTCTCCTAGCCCGGTATCGTCAACCGCTTGGTAGTCGTCTGACGCCAGTCTCGCGAGCCCAGCCGGCGCCGCGCGAGACGAGGTCCCGAGGCTGTCTGCCGGGATGCTGGGAGGCTCACCGGACAGGAGACCGTCTCCGCTTTTAACAACCGTCCACCCTCCGCTGTTCGTCGGAATTCGTGGTAACGGAACAGTCGGCGATGCGGCCTGCAGGTCACCGGGAACCAAGTGTTGTGCCGATACATGCCGCGAAGCCACGTCCGGGGGCAGAGCTGGCGTGAGCCTCTGAGTAGCCGTTGCGCCAGCGATGGTCTCGGTTGTGGCACCCGCGACGATGGATTCCGTGCTTGCGCTACCAGGTGCCGATGCGCCGCTGCCAGGCGCGCCGCCGCGCGGACTGCTAGCTGCGGGAGCCCAATCCGATTCCCATGACATCGAA
>JBLFZA010000276.1:0-6128 GCA_047610025.1 Bradymonadia bacterium
GCACAGAGAAAAGGCGAGCGGACTGTCTCCACGCTCACGCCAGGCACCGGGACATCGAGGCAGTCGGGTAGAGATGTGTCGGCACATCGAGGTTGTTCGAGCAAAGATGTCCCGCGACGCCGAGACAGTCGGCGCGACCTGCCTGAGGCAGGTCGCGGCTGCGTTAGGGGTTGCCACAGCGTGACGCAGAGACAGGTTCGGGAACGATGGCGGAAGCGCTCGGGGAGTTCGGTCCAGGATCGCGACGAATGCCGTATCGTGTTATTCCTCACGTCCTCAGCTAGCATCACCGCGTCCCTGACCCGCTCAGCAACCGTCCGCGGCTAGAAGCAGGTTCCGTCACCGCGACGGCTGCGGCTTCACCGAACTGCTGCCATGATTAGCTCAGTAAAGTTGGCGGACACCCCACATCGGCTTCCCGTTCGCCACCCCGAGGGAGGGAATTCACACGACTGGAGAGGATGTATGAACAGTAAGACGTTCGTCGCGCGATGCTGTGCGATCATTGGAGTCCTAGCTCTCGCTGGCTGCAGCGAAAGCGGTACGGAGCTACCTGGAGCCGCCTCCGGGGGGGGGGGAGATAATCGTCGCAAATGCTGACGATGTATCCCTGATCTTGACTTCACCCAACGGCGATCGACTGGCGGTGCCGAAGAGTTCAACGGGAGGACTGCTCATCCCCGACAACTCCATCCTCGTCGCCGCAGACTTGGGCCTGAGCGAAGCGATTGAGCAGGTCACCTTCAACGGCCGAGTCGCGGTCGAAGTGGCGGGGCGGTACGAGCTTATCGAGTTCTTCCCGGAAGGCGCGTCCCAGTTGGATGTCGTCGTCGTCACAAAGACCGGTGTCACATATGTGAGCACCTTCGAGTTCGTCGCGCCGGAAGACAAAGGGATCAAGGATGTCGTCGCCGATTGGATCGGAGATACCGGAGTCGGCGAGCGCTTCTACCCAACGTGTGAAGGGGTACTGTTCTTCGAGGACGACGACCTCCCGTTCACGATGGCGATGCAAGGTGGCTACTCCCAGAGCGTCACGGGTTCTGCCGCGACACCTGTGGGCGACGGCTGGTATGAAGTGACGGAGATTGGACTCGTCACCATCTCCTGCACGACCCAGGCCGGGCCGTTCGAGAACTCTGTCACCTTCGAGACCTCCCCTGGAGAAGCAAGACACGCAATCGCGACGACCGACGGCTTGTCAGCGCGCACGGTTACCGCCGGTCAAGCGTTTCGCATTGACTGCGTCTTCCAAGACAGCGACGGGCGGACGAGCGCAGACGAAGCAAGGGTACACGTAAGCCCCATGCGCGGTGGAACAGAAGTTGACGGCAGCCAAGTAGTCCTGCGAGCGGCAGGTGCCTACACGGTACAGTGCCTTGGCTCATCGACGACATCGTCTGACTCCGTGAGTGTGATTGTAGAGGCCGACGCGGCGTCCGCCATCGCCAGCGTGTCCGCCAACACCAACGGCTGGACCATGGCGGGCGCGACCGTTGAGCCGCGCTATCACGTCGCAGACGAATTCGGGAACGAACTGCCTGCGCCTCAGGCCCTAGAGTGGGTTGTGCTCGACGAGGACGGCAGCGAGATCGTCGTTGATCCCAGCGTGGATGGCGACGCCGACTCCCCGGCGGAGGACGCGACCTACTCGTCGGCTACCCAAACTGCCTGGTTCCAGGCGACGGAACACTCACAGTCGAACCCGAGAGCGGTCTGCAGACGATTCGCCATCGAATCAACGGCTACGACGTTGTCAATGATGTAGTCGCGCGCCTCAACGGCGACGCGTTGAACGATGCGGACTACGAGGTCACCTTCCTCGAAGATGCCGAGATTCCGATGTACGAGGTGAGCGGCACACTGGCAGGCCGAATGGGGGTGAACTTCGTTGAGGTGGAGTTCGAGCACAATGAAGACATGTCCGACGCAACGTCTCAGCTCCGGTGGTCCCGTTTCGTGTGCACCTTCCAGTTCGCCGAGGAGATTCGTAATTTTGGCGAAGCGCCCGCGTCGAACCAGCCAAACATTGAGGCTGTTCTAGAGACCGACGTGTTCGACGAGACGCCATGGATTGCGGACTACACCGAAGAAGAAAACTGGGACAATCTCGCATCCACGATCAACTGGTTTCTCGCGTCCGACGCAGGCATTGAGGTGCTTGAAACTGCGATCGTCAGAAGTGACCGACGGGTGAAGGGTGCACGACTGCGCGGGGCGCGCGTCGCGTTTGGCCTCAATGGCACGACACTGGAGATGACGCTTCAAGTTGAGCGCGCCGCACTCGACATCGGCAAGAAAGGCAGCAGCAAGCGGCAGTTGACGGCGCGTATCGATGGCGTAACGTACGAGTTCGTTGCGAGCCTGACCGAGCTTCAAGGCGCTCCAGTACTTGTCTTCCACTCCGCAGAGTTTGTTAGTCGTGGAGGGATCGATATCGACGCACAACGAGCCGGCGCGTGGTTTGGTCAGGCGGTAACCAACAACAATAGCGAGCGCGCTCAGATGGAGGCGCACTTGCACGATGCAGCCGAGGATCTCCGACTTTACCTCCAGCGACTTGTGCTGGCGCCGTCCAACGCGCTGCTGCAGATCCGAGATCCTGAATCACTCGCCATTGCAACATCATTCGAGGTGCCGTCTCTATCGGCACTGATTGGCGGCGGTGTAGGTTCGAACGCTGAAGAGGCTGCGCTCGACCTCTCGTTGCGGATCACTCGTGCAGAGATCGCTCACGACGAGGACAGGTCCGGCACCGTGTCTCGTGTCGACCTGGGTTCACTGGCGATGATCGACCCGGTCGGTGTGCTTCGGCCACGTGCTGGCATTCAAGTTCCGGGCACTCCTCAAATCGTCGACAATGGTGGCTATGGCCGGAGTGGCAACGCGCCGGTTCAGGGACAGGTTCGTTGGAATGTGCTGAACGAAATGGTGTACGCCTATTGGGCAACTGGCGCGCTCGATGGCGTAGTGTTGGGAAGTGACCGTTTTGGCGATGTCGGCGCGTTGAGCGGGCTGCCTTCCTGTGTACGCTTTGAGCTCGAGAGCACCGCTCCGCCAACGCTAACGGGCGCCGGTGCAGGCAGAGTCAGGGCCGAGTTCCCGGGCATACGATTGACAGCGCGCGTCGCCCCTGACGCCGTCGGGGAATGCACTGCGATCAGCGAGTTCCTCCCGCTCTGGGTACAGCTCGGTGTGGTCGCAGAGGTCGAACTTGACACACCAGGGGATGCGCTCGTTCGTCTCAGCTCGACGGAGATTACGGAACTCTACGTCAGCGCCGACGATTGGGGCAATCTGATGCTCGCACTCGTGCTCGCAGGCACCGCCGATGTAGGCGACCTTCTCACAACAGAGCTTGGCCCGGTTGATGAAGGAGTCAACGGCCTCGTTGGTGAGATCGTGGACGCACTGCTCGGCTCGCTGCCGCTGAACGTCGCCGTACCCACAATCCCTTTGGGCGACACGCTGGGCGGTGCGTTCGATGACGTGATCATTGGTGGCGCATCCGAGCTGGCAGTGACAGATCTGCAGCTAGGAGGTGCGACTGGCGCGTACGTAGACGAGACCGTCGCTGACCGCGCGCGAATCGTGATCGACGCCTCGATGGAGCTGCGTTGATCGGCGCGGCGGAATATGATGTGATGGGCTCATGAGAACTTCTTCGCATACCCTGCCCGCAATTGTACTCCTCAGCGCGGCGCTCTTGCTGAGCGCGTGCGCCGAGGAGTCGCTCGGGCCACCCGAATGCGATGCCGCTCTACGCGACGGGGCGGCCGCTGGGTCGTGGATCCGCGTTGAGCCGGGTTCTTTCACGATGGGTGTCAACAAGGACTTCTACCAGTGGTATTTCGTTGACCGCGGCAATGCCTCGGAAGTGCGGGAGCAAATGCGCGCGACAATCACGCGCCCGTACGTCGCGATGGCGACAGAAGTCACCAACGAGATGTGGGACGATGTGTTTGACGCGAACCCAACCTTTGTCCTGGAGTGTCCAACTTGTCCGGTGGAGTTTGTTCGGCGCGCCGACGCCTTGATGTTTGCCAACGCACTCTCGGAGCGCGATGGGCTGACCCCGTGCTACGACCTTTCGCGGTGCACCGGCGAACCCGGCACCCGAGTGGCGTCGTGCCCAGCCGATATAGTCTTCGACCTCGAGTGTGAGGGTTATCGACTGCCCACAGCAGGCGAGTTCGAGTACTTGGCCCGCGCGGGTACGACGACGAGCCATCACTGCGGTGAGCTGCAGCTCTACGAACGAGATCAGTGCTTGCACGACCATGAATGGACGGGCGACAACTGGCGGCTGCGAGAGCGCTACCCAGCCGGTGCACTCGAGGTGCAGCCGGTCGCGACCTTGTGCCCGAACGATTGGGGCTTCTACGACGTTGGCGGCAATGTAGCAGAGCACGTGTGGGATGTTCGTTCGACCGATCTACCCGAACCCTGGGCCGAAGAAGTGGTCGACCCCATACGGCCCTTGATTCCGGGTGAGAGCCCGTCATTCCAGCACGTCGGTGACACCTATAATGGTGGCATCCTAGGCCTCGCCGCCTCGGGCGCAGTCGCGAGCATCCCCGCCAACAGCTCGCTAGAGACACTTAAACCGATCGGCTTCCGACTCGTGCGGACGGTGCCGGTCGGTGAACGATAGCGAACGCTGAGCGCGCGCGAATCGTGATCGACGCCTCGATGGAGCTGCGTTGATCGGCGCGGCGGAGCTTGCCGTCACGGAGCTCTCCGTTGGAGACGCGGCAGGCGCCTATGTGGATGTCGAAACGGCGAGGCGCGCACGAGTCGTCATCAATGCGGCGATGGAGTTGCGTTGACGCCCGATGGTTGCAATGCTGAAACGATGAATACACTTCCGCTGTCTTGGTCAGCTATCGTCCCGACCCTCCTCACCGCAGCGCTCTTGCTGAGCGCGTGCGGCGAGGAGGAACTGGGTCCACCTGCGTGCGATCTCGAACTCCGTGACGGTTCAGCGGCCGAGACGTGGATCCGCGTCGAACCTGGAAGCTTCATGATGGGAGCGAACCAGGACTTTCAACAATGGTACTACTTGGACCGACAAGGCTCTGGTGCCATCCTCGAGCAGATGCGCGCGACGATCACCCGACCGTACTATGCCATGGCCACAGCGGTGACCAACCGCACCTGGGATGAGCTGATGGATGGCAACCGCGTCTCGCTAACAGAGTGCGCGGCCTGCCCGGTCGAAGCGGTGCGCCGCGCCGATGTCATGATGTTCGCGAACGCGTTATCGGCACGTGATGGTTTCGAGCTCTGCTACGACCTGACGCGGTGTACAGGCGAGCCGGGCAACCTCACGGCCTCTTGCCCAGCCGATCTCATGTTCGACTTCGAGTGCGCAGGCTATCGACTGCCAACGGCGGGGGAGTTTGAGTACTTTGCACGCGCTGGCACTACGACGAGCTACCACTGCGGGGAGTTGCAAGAGAGGAATCGCAATCAGTGCCTGCATGACCACGAGTGGACCGGCACGAACTGGCGGATTCTTGATCGTTACCCGCCGGCAGAGCTCGAGATGCAGCCTACCACAACACTCTGCCCGAACCCGTGGGGCTTCTATGATGTTGGTAGCGCGCGGCGCGGTGCTCGGCTAGCTCCCCCCGTGAGGCACTCCACTACCGCGACGACCCGCTACTCCCGAATGAGTCGCACCGTTGCGCCGAGCTCGATACGGTTCTCGTCGTAGCTCAGCGCATCTCCGTCGAACATGGAGACCACGGTCCGCGTAAAGAGCTCATCATCCACCGCGGTCGTCGACCACGTCGCGATCGCCTGCGCGCCCGTCGCGCCACCGAAAGCGGAGACGTAGCCGGAAGGAAGCGCGTTGAAGCCGTAGAGGTCCGTCCCGACGTTCGCTTCTGGCCGCCAGCCCCCGACGGAGCGCAACGCGTGCGCATCCTGACCCTCCGACTCCAAGAACGCTTCGAGTTCTTCGAAGTCCGCGACCGTCGGCATACGCCATCCTTCCGGCGCGAGCCTTCCCGACGCGAGAACCACCTCGTTGTAGACGGCTCCGTAGAAGTCCTCCGGCAACTCCTCTTCGTAGAAGTTATTCAGGTCTGAGGTATCTGCCCACTGCCAATGCGCGAGCAGGA
>JBLFZA010000277.1:0-6125 GCA_047610025.1 Bradymonadia bacterium
GCGATCGCGCGTCGAAGTCCGTCGTGGCCGCGTTCGAGCAGCACCACCATCAGATCGATTGGCAGGTAGACGTTGCGATCAACCTCGAGCAGCCACGAGGTGCATTGCTCCAGCACGTCGACCGCGTCAGGGGTCAGGCGCTGTCTGTTGAGGTAGCCCTCTTCGTTGAAGAGGGCGCCTAGGTCAGGGATAGCGGTCATGCGCGACGGGTTCTCGCGAGAGTGCTGCGTGCGTAAGGCGCGCGCGGCGAATTTGTATCGTAGCGCAGGGGACGCGCTTCGACAAATCGACGCTCGTCACTTTCCGAAGCCGTGTCTACCACCGGTCTTAGCCGCAGACGCCTGTAGCGCGCTATCACCTCAATGACCAACGCCGGTCCTCACTGCTGATTGGCCGCGGGGACCTGACCATTCTTCTCAAGTTCGCAGAAGAGCAGAGTGCCCGCCGTGATCGCGACTGGTAGCAAGAGCAGGTTAAGAATCGGCACCGCCATCATCACATAGAGCCCCAACCCCAGCCCGAGGAAGCTCGGCCACTGCCGCCGAGCGAGGCTCCACTTTGTGCGATAGCTGTATCGGCGACGCGCCTGGGGCCAGTCCGTGAACTCGAGGCTCATGAAGCTCGCGCTGATGACGATGCCGGCGCCGGTGGCGACGATCGAGCCAGCACCGGGGAGCAGGTTCAGCGGAAGCACCAAGGCCATGGCGAGCAAGAAGAGCACGAGATTGAGGAGGGAGTGTGCCACGCCCTGTGCGACGTCCGCGGCGAAGCGCCCCCAAGAAAACGGGGCCTCCGGCACGTTGCCGACTGCTCGCTCGACCTTCTCTGAGAGGCGGTCGTTGAGCGGAGCGAGAACGATGGAGGCGAGCCAGGTGGTAGCGAAGTACGCGAACACGACCGCGACGACGGTGGCGACCGCCAGCGCGATCCACCAGAAAGGCACCAGCAGGGCGGCATCAGGCCGGGCCCAGATGGCGCCCAAGCGGTCATCAGCCTGCGGCACTAGCCACACGGCAAGCGCCACAAAACACATCAAGTTAACGCTGGCCGCGATGCCGGTGTGCAGCCAAAGGCTGGGGGTCTGTCGGATGTGGCCAAGTGCGCGCCACGGCGTGCTCAGCCCGCGTCGAAAGCGTGCAAAGGGTGACTGCGCGTGGGGGATCCCCGTCGCTTCAGTCCTCGACGGGCTTTCCGACGAACTCTAGACGCGGAATGATATCGCGGTTGTAGAGCTCTTCGTCGCCGCGTCGCCAACGCAGCGCTTCGTCGTGGCAGCCTTCGAGGGCCTGCACGAGCCCGGTCATGTCGATGTCGAGCACGCCGCGTCTGTAGGGACGCAACATTTGAATGCCCTTGGTCAGGTAGCTGACCATAGCATTCGGCTCGCCGCCTTTGTGCCAGATGCGGTGAAAGGCAGCGGAGAGATGCGCGAGGGCGTCGAGGAATTGCTTCTCTCGTCCATCCGTCTCTTGCATCAGCGCAACGAAGGCGTCGTACGCTTCGTTGAACTGCCAGCGGTTAAAAAGCTTCACCGCGCGCTTCAGATCTTCGGAGATGACGTCAGAAGCCATGACACTCGGGGGCTTATGAATACCTGGGCCATGCATTGTAAGCGCTTGAAACTGAAAAGCAAAGGGCGAACGTGTAGGCGGCACGGGAGCGTGTCGTCTATTAGCGCCATTCGCCCCGCGATCGCTGACCCTAAAGCGCACCGCAGGTGAAACAAATCTGAACAGCGCTGGACGTAGAGGCTCGGTCGAGCTAGCCGTCAGCAATTACAACGAGTCTTGTGTTCACCCTTGTGGCTGGCTTTGTTCTTTCGAAGACAAAGCTGAGAGATTCGTCCCCCGACCATATGCCACGGGATCGTCCTATGAACGCTCGTATTTCCTCGTCTTTTCTCGCGCTCGCTTGCGCAGCTCTTTTCGCATTCGCTGCATGCTCGCCGGCTGCGACACCCGAGCAGAAGCTCGTCGGTACATGGGGCTTCTCGGCTGAGCAGTCCATCGCGTTGATGGGCGATGCTGTCGCTGCAGAAGAGTTGGAGGCCGTCACAACGGCCCTTACGGCGATGACGCTCAACATCACGTTCGGCGAAGACGGAACCGTCTCCACCGACATGGGCGCCGCTGAGCCAAGCACCGCAACCTACGTCGCGGCTGCCAACGAAGACGGCACGCTCACGCTCACCGTCACCGAAGAAGGCGATGAGGACGCAGACGTGTCCGCCGTCACATTCGTCAGCGACGACGTCATGCACATGACCATGCGCAACGACGAGTTCGCGTTCGTTCGTCAGTAAGACGGACCCGCGAGTCGAAGCCCGCAGCGATTCGCTGCGGGCTTCGCTCGTTTTTGCGGCATCGGATTCCGCAGGCCGAGCGCATCGGTTGAAGGCCGCGCCCAATTCAGATAGGAGCGCCGCGCTATCCCATTGGCCCTCGCTCGTCGCCTCGTTGCCCTGGTCTTGTCATGCGTTTCGGCTTCACTGCGCCTTCCCTCTCGTCTGATCAACTCGCAAACCTGTCCGAGGTGCGCAACAGGGCCGCAGCGGATTGCATTCGCTTGGTCTCCCTCGCATCGAGCGGGCACCCCGGCGGAAGCCTCTCGACGCTCGACGCGTTGGTGGTGCTCTACGCATGCGGGGAGCTCGACGGGAGCGCGCCTCATGCACCGAACAGGGACCGCGTCATCGTGTCGCACGGACACGTCTCGCCGGCCGTGTATTCCACGCTGGCGGCCTTCGACTTCATCAATATGGAAGACGCCTACAACGGCTTCCGCCGCGCGGGCAGTATCTTCGGCGGCCACATCGAGAGCGTCGTACCCGGTGTCGAGTGGAACACCGGTAACCTCGGTCAAGGCCTCTCCGCGGGCGCTGGATTCGCGATGTCAGCGCGACTGCACGGCCGCGACACGCACGTCTTTGTCGGCATGGGAGATGGTGAGCAGCAGAAGGGCCAGATCGCCGAGGCACGCCGCTTCGCCGCGAAGTTCGGCTTGGGCAATCTCACCGCCTTCATTGACGTGAACCGACTCCAGATCGGCGGAAAGACAGACGACATCATGCCGATGGATCTGGCAGCGCAGTGGGCCGCAGACGGCTGGGACGTCGTCACACTCGATGGACACGACCATCAGGCTCTCTACGGCGCGTTCCGCGCGGCTCGCAGCAGCGAGAAGCCAACGGTGCTCCTGCTCGACACCATCATGGGCAAGGGAGTCACCGAGATCGAGAACCTGCACAAGTACCACGGTCAGGCGCTCAGTGATGAGCTCGCCGACCGCGCGTTCAAGCAGCTCGGCCAGCCGAGCAACCTCGATGAGCTCCGCGTGGCGCGTGCCGCGGCTGACCCGCACGCAAATCATCACATCGTCGCCGACCGTGACATCTCGCTGTCGGTTGGCGAGGCCGTGACCTACGGGGCCGACGTCGTGACAGACTGCCGCAGCGCGTATGGAAAGGCGCTCGCCGATCTCGGCGAGTTGAACAACGGCAAGGACGGGCACTGGCCGGTTGTCGGTATCTCCTGCGACCTTGAGGGGTCGGTGAAGATGAACGCCTTCCACGCTGGCTCGCCGGACCACTTCATTGAAGCGGGCATCATGGAGCACAACGCGGCCGTCGTCGCCGGCTCGATGAGCAAGGATGGTGTTGTGCCCTTCTTCAGCACCTTCGGCATGTTCGCCCTGATTGAGAGCTACAACCAGCAGCGCCTCAACGACCAGAACGGCGCGGCACCCAAGGTTGTTGTGACGCACTGTGGCCTCGACGTCGGCGAAGACGGCCCGACTCATCAGTGCATCGACTACGTGTCGGCCCTGACCAACCCCTTTGGCTTCGAGGTCTACAGCCCGGCCGACGCCAACGATTGCGACCGCATCATCCGCACCGTCGCCACGCGCTATGCGCCAACGGTCGTGGCGATGGGTCGTAGCAAGATGAAGACGATCTCCTCGCGGGATGGGCAGCCCCTGCTCGGAGGTGATTACACCTTCGAGCCTGGCGTTTGGCCAGTGCTTCGCCCCGGCGACGACGCTGTGATCTTCGCGTTCGGCGCGATGGTCAGCCGCGCCGTCGAGGCATCGGATGCGCTCTTCGCGGAGGGCTTTGGGCTGCGCGTGATGAACGCGTCGAGCCTCAAGCCATGCGACACCGGCGCAATCCTCGACGCCGCGCGCACCGTCGGCGTCCTCCTCACCTATGAGGATCACAACGCCGACAGTGGCCTCGGCGCGATCGTGGCGCGCACGGTCGCGGACGCGGGCATTGGCGTGAAGCTCAAGCGACTCGGAGTGACCAAGTACGGCACGAGCGGAAAGCCAGACGATCTCTTCGCAGAGCAAGGCTTGGCTCCGTCAGACGTGGTCGCTGCGGCGAAGGCCCTGGTCGGGTAGGGCGCTCGCGCCTGAGGAAGAGGGGCGCTACACTTCGGTGATGCGTGACCCTCTCTCATCTGCGTTCTTACGCGTTCTGTTCTCGGCAGTGCTCGTTCTGACTGGCGCCCTAAGCGTGCCGGTCGCGCACTCGCAGTTGGCCACGGCGGTGGGCGCTCAGTCGAGCGAGGTGGCGGGGCCTGAGGCTGAGCCTCGGCGAGTGGACGACCTCGGCGCTCTCGAGCGGCGCGCGCTAGACGCCGCGATCGAAGAGACCGGGCTCGCTCCCGACGCCTTTGACGTGAACGCGGTGTCCGCCACCGACAGCGTCTGCGTGATTCACACCGTTCAGCAGCGTATCGTTGAGCCGGAAGATACACTCCCGCTCATCCTGAACCGCCTGCATCGCACCACCCGTGATCGCGCGGTGCGCGCAGCCGTCGCGGCCCTAGAAGCGGCCGAATACTCGGAGCTCGTGAGGGCGGATGCCGAGCGCGAGCTGCGTTCACCGACGCTCTTTGCGGTGGCCCTCGTGGTGCCGGTCCCGAGCACCGAAGCCGGCTGCGTGGATATACTGGTCGTCACCCGCGACGCCTGGAGCCTCACCGCGAACGTCGCTCCGGAGGTCAACGGCAGCGTGCTCTCTTCGCTGTACCTCGGCGTGACGGAAGCGAACCTCTTTGGCACGACGCAACAGCTCACGGTCAGCGCGACGCTGACCCCGCTGTCCTGGCAGGTCGGGCCGACGTTCTATTCACGTCGCATCGGCCGCTCGCGACTGCAGCTGTCGGCATCGGCGCGTCTACACGTCGACCGCGAAGCGGGGAGAGGCGTTGAGGGATCAAGCAGCTCGCTACAGCTCGGGCGCCCGCTCTTTTCGTCGACCGAGAAGTGGTCGTGGAGCGTCGCACTTTCTCACGACGTGACCATGCAACGGGTTCGCGTGGGCCGCGCCGTGCGCCGCTTCGAGAGCACTGTCCTCGACCCTCTGAGCGACGATCCCTCGGCGGTGGTACTCGTCGATGAACGTTGGCGTCAGCGTGTGTACTCCGCCTCTAGCTCGGTCACGCGCTCGTTCGGGCTGCGTTACAAGAACGACGTCACGCCGTCCTTTCGAGCGACGAGTGTCACGTTGGAGTCGCGTCCGTACGCCGACGTTCCGCAGGCCGCGGTGGACGAGTTCGAAGCAGCGGTTTTGCCACGAGGAGGTGCAGAAGTTGGCCCAGGGCTGCGATGGGAGTTCTACGAGAACCGACATTTCCGACTTCGCAACGTGCAGACCTACGGCGTCGCGGAGGAGTTTCGTCGCGGCCCCTACTTCTCGCCCGCGTTCGCGTGGGCCGAGTCCGCGCTCGGCTCTCGGGAACGTTCCTTTTCCCCTGCAGCAAGCGCGCTATGGCGGCAGCCCTTTTGGGGGGGCTATGGCGCCGCCTCTCTCGGAACATCAGGCCGCTTCGCAGATGGCGGATGGACGGACCACACCGTGACGGGCGCCCTCCGCTGGGTCAGCAGCGATGCGCTGTTTGGCCGTTTGCTTGTGCGCGCCGCTACGACAGTTCGGCTGTTAAACGAGGGGAACCGGCGTTCGTTCATCGGCGGGCGCACGAGTCTGCGCGGGTACGCCGAAGGCTTCGAGTTCGGCGATCACGTCGCGCGTACAAACATTGAGTGGCGCTCCCGCTCGTTTGCGATCGGCCGGTGGCGCTTCGGCGGGGCGCTCTTTCATGATGGCGCCGCAGCGTGGAGCG
>JBLFZA010000278.1:0-6111 GCA_047610025.1 Bradymonadia bacterium
GACCTCTGCGCGGGCCTCATCGGCGGCCTCGGCGTCGCGCCTGGCTCGAACATCGGCGACAAGATCGCTGTCTTCGAAGCCGTGCACGGGTCAGCCCCCGACATCGCAGGACAAGGCATCGCCAACCCCACCGCGCTCCTTCAGAGCGCCGTGCACATGCTGCGCTTTATGGGCGAGGACGATGCGGCAACCAGCATCGAGACCGCGCTCTTCGAGACGCTCTCCGCTGGAGAGAAGACCGGGGACCTCGGCGGATCTTTGAACACCACGACCTTCACGGACGCGGTCATTTCCCGTGTGAAGCGCGTCAGCGAGTCGCGAGAGATCGCCAAGGGTCGCATCAAAACAGAGCTGAAGACCCTCAACCGCCCCGTGAATCGCGAGCTTATTGGGGTTGACGTCTTCCTCAAGGCGAACACGTACCCGGAGCTGCCCAAGACGGTCGGCGAGTTCACGCTCACCAGCTGCGCGAACCGTGGCAACGATGTCGACCCGAACGAAGCGCCAAACATGACGCTCGTCGACTGGTGGCGCGTTCGCTACGAAGGCAACGGCCCTGCGAAGAAGACCGACGTCGACGCCTTGCTCTCACACATCATGCCGCAGGTCGACTGGATGCACATCGAGCGTCTCTACACGCACGACGGCAAGCCAGCGTTCACCAAGTAGCTAGCCCTACCGTTCGCGGTGGGCGCGACTCACGCGCCCACCCGGGCCTCCGCTAGCGCAGAGGCCCGCGAGCCATCCAGCCGCGCGCTTAGGACTCGCCGCGCTCTTCCGCGATGACCGCGGCGAGCGCGGTCGCGTTGCGCTCGCGGTCATTTCCACGGAACACCGTCCAGACCTTAGCGGGGTGTGCGTCGAGGAAGTCGTAGAGGTCGAAGAGATCTTCCTTCGAGAAGAAGGTACGCCCCCACGGCGCCGTCAGCGCATAGTAGGCGTCACCTTCTGTCGGTGGCTCCGGCATCTCGAACTCGCCGTAGACGTCTCTGACGACAACAATGTCCAACTCTTTGGCGAGCGCAGCCGTCTCCTCGACTTCCCAGAAGCCGCGTGGCTCCCAAGCGATACCGTAGGGCACCTCGCCGATGATCTCGCGGACGAAGGTCGCCATGTTCGCGCGGTTGTTCTCAGAAGGCGCGAAAGTCGGCGGCGTCTTTAAGAGCACAGTCGTGGCACCGAGTGCTCGCGCCTGTGCGTCGACGTGCTGCCATACCGTCCGGTTGGCGTCCGTGGGCTGCATGAGCCCAAAGTCGTTCTTGGGGAACTTGAACGGTGGAGCCTCCTTAGCATCGAGCGGATCACGCCCGAGCCAGCCCCACGCGACGTGCAGATAGTCGAAGCCCTTGGGGGTCTTCGCCTGCCACTTCGCCAGCGTTTTGGGAGGGATCGGGTCGAACCACGCATCGCTCACTTCGACGCAGCCGAACTGCTCCATGTACTTCTGCCGCGAGGGCAGGAAGGGACCACATCCTATCTTGATTTCAGCCATGTTCCGCCCGTAGTCGAAAGGTCGGCCAGCGGGAAGCGGAATCCGGATCGGAACTTGACGCTTGTTTCGCTGTCCGGCCTACGTAGCCCGCACTTTTGCAGCGACCCTGAATGCTCGACCCATCGGATGAAGCACGCCTCGTGAGCCGTTTAAAGCGGCGAGACGAGCGCGCGTTCGCCGTGTTGGTCGAGAAACATCAGCGCCAAGTATTCGCGATCGTGTTCCGCATGCTCGGTGATCGCGCGGAGGCGGAAGATGTCGCCCAAGAAGTCTTCGTGACGGTCTTCAAGGCCATCGATCGCTTTCGAGGAGACTCGAAGCTTTCGACGTGGATCTATCGGATCGCGACGAACCACTGCCGCAACCGCATCAAGTACCTCGGTCGTCGGCACCACGGCCGGACAAAGGACATCGACGACACTCAAGAGTCGACGTTTCTCTCGGCGCTCTCCGATCCCGCGCCACGCCCCGACGCCGCGTTCGAAGGCAAGCGGATGGAGGTGGCGGTGCAGGAGGCGCTGGCTGCGATCGAACCCGACCACCGAGAAGTCATCGTGCTGCGCGACCTCGAACAGCTGCCCTATCAAGAGATCGCGGAGATTCTGGCTGTCGCAGAAGGCACCGTGAAGTCTCGTCTCTTCCGAGCACGCGCAGCGCTGCAGGCAGAAATCCAAGCCCGGACTGGCCCATGAGAGCCCCGACTGATCAAGAAATCGAACGATTCAGCGCCTACGTTGATGGCGAGCTCGACCCCGAGCAAGCCGCGGCGCTCGAGCAAGATCTCGCCGACGACGCCGAACTGCAAGCCGCGTTCGACACGTTCACCGAGACGCTCGGCGCCCTCGGCAATCTGGGCGCCCTCGGCGGCCTGCCGGCTCCGCCTGACGTCGACTTGCGCTCAGGTGTAGAGAAGAAGCTGCGCAGGCGCTCACGCGGCCGATACTTCAGCGACCGTTCTGTGCATCGGCAGCGTGCGCAAACGGCGAGCTTCATCGGTATCGCGGTGGTGGTGCTCATCGTCGTCGCCATGGTCGCTTCGCCGGACCACATCGGCGAGCTCTTCGACGATCCACTCGCCAGCGCAGAGCCGGCCGACCAACCCCCGCCGGGTATGCGCTCAGCGCCCATATACGACGCGATCGCTGATCCTAGCGATGCAGTCGAACGAGGCGCCATTCGAACACCTAACGCTCTCCCAGGCGCGCTGCCTGCGCCGACGCTACGAGAGATGCGATTCGAAGATCGCAGCTACGTGTTCACGACGACGCTCGACGCCGACGCGGTTCTCGACGCCGTGCGAGACCGGCTGGGTGAGGTCGAGGTCGTGGAGACCGAGCTCGACGCGCGACCGGCGATAGCCATCACGGTGCCTCGCGCCGATCGCGTCTCTTTCGTTGAACGCTTGCGTGACCTCGGTCCTGTGCAAACAACGACAATGCAGGGCAGGCAAGGCGATGAGGCCGTGATATATGTCCTCCCGAACAGCCCTCTGTAGGCGCGTGCTGATGGCCCCCGTACCGTGGACCACCGATCGGCCGCCCGGGCTCTCCGATGCCCGCCCTTCTCTCGATCGCCTGACGCAGCGTCCCCGATGAACCGAATCAGCAAGCATCTTCAAAGCCTCAACCGACGCCTGCTCTTCAGCATGGCCGTCTACGCCATCTTCACGGCGATCGCGCTTCTCTTCGGGTTCCAGGGCACCACCTATCACGAGGTGAACCTCCTCGCGTTGATTGGGCTCTACCTGGTGGCCTTCCTCGTCCTGCCGCGCAGCGCGATGCCAAGGACGTGGCCGAACGCGACCTCAACCGACGAACAAGACGCGCTCGATATGCTTCGGGGCCAGCTTCTCGCGCTTCAGAACCGGTCGACCTATGTACGCTTTACGTATCTCGGGGTCGGGTTCCTTCTCGTCGTGATGCTTCCGCTTCTGGGAGTCTAGCGTGAGCGGGCGGCGTGTCGCGGTGATTGGCGCAGGCCCAGCCGGTCTCGAGGCCGCTTGCGCGCTGGTCGACGCTGGCCACGACGTAACGGTCTTCGAGCGGGGCCTCATCGGCGAAGGCGTACGCAGCTGGGGCCACGTCACGCTGTTCAGCCCGTGGTCGCTGAACCAATCCGCGCGCGGACGAGCGGCACGCGACGCCCTACGCCTCCCTCCCCTCGACGAAGCGCACTGCCCCAGCGGCGCTGAGTATGCGGAGCACTACCTTACACCGCTGGCGCGCGCCGTGTCCGAGAAGGCCTCCCTGCACGAACGGACCCTCGTGGTGTCGATCAGCCGTGACGGTGCGCTCAAGGGTCAGCACATTGGGGCTGCCGATCGCTCCGCGACGCCCTTCCGCGTTCTCTGCGACACGGTGGAAGGGGAGAGCGTACACTTCGCCGACATCATCATCGACGCGACCGGAACCTACGGAAATGCCACAGGGCTCGGCCCAGGCGGCGCGCCGGCCGTTGGCGAACGCACGACGGCGGGGCGAGTTGCTCGCACAATTCCGGACGTCCTAGGAGCGCATCGCGCGCGCTACGCAGGCCAACACACTGTCATCGTGGGTGGCGGCTACTCTGCTGCGACCGTGCTCCGCGACCTCGCGGCGCTTCGCAACGAGGCACCAGGGACACGGGTCACGTGGGTGCTTTTGTCTTCTGAGACTCCCTATGCCCGCCTCCCCGACGATCCGCTCCCGTCCCGTGACCAGCTCTGCGCGTTCGCGAACGCGCTGGAGGACCCCGAAGTGGCTGCGCGACACGGCGTCACGCTCGTACGCGGCGGCGTCGTCTCACTCGCTGACGCGGGCGAGCACCTCGTCACACGCGTGCGCACGCTGAACGGCGCGCTTGCCAGTATCGACGCCGACGAGATCATCGCGCTCACCGGGTACAAGCCTAACCTGGAGATCTACAGCGAGCTGCAGGTGCACAGCTGCTACGGCACAGACGGGCCCATGAAGCTCGCGGCCGTGCTGATGGCGTCCGATGGCGGAGGCAATGCCGACTGCCTCGCCCAGAGCTCCGCCGGCCCTGACGCGTTAACGACGCCCGAGCCGGGCTTCTTCGTGCTCGGCTCGAAGAGCTACGGCCGACGCTCAAGCTACCTGCTGAAGCTCGGGATCGAGCAAGTCGACGAGCTCATGGTGCTGCTGTCTCGGACGTAACGCGGAGGATGGGCATCGCTTGACGGTTCAGCGGGCGCTACGTAGTCCCGAGACCGATGACGAATGACTCCCAGCCGAGCCGAGTAACGGTCGTTGAGGTCGGCCCTCGTGACGGGCTCCAGAACGAGCGCGTGCGGCTGACGACGGACCAAAAGCTGCGCATGATCGGCGCGCTGGCGGACGCTGGCCTGAAAGAGATTGAAGTCGGGAGCTTCGTTCACCCGAAGTGGATCCCGCAAATGGCGGATACGGCCGAGGTGATTCGGCGCCTGCCGGAGCGCGAGGGCGTGCGCTACTGGGCGCTCGTGCCCAATCAGCGCGGTCTCGATAACTCGCAGGCCGCCGGCGCGACTCACATCGCCGTCTTTTTGTCGTCGAGCGAGAGCCACAATCAGAAGAACCTCAACCGCAGCATCGACGAAAGCCTCGAGACCATTACCGAAGTGGTTCGCCAAGCGCGCGACGCAGGCCAGACAGTGCGAGGCTATATCTCCACAGTCTTCGGGTGCCCGTATGAGGGTCAGGTCGATTTTGGCCGCGTTATGGAGATCACGGACGCGCTGCTCGAGATGGGTGTTTGGCAGGTGAGTCTCGGTGACACGACCGGAATGGGGACCCCACCACAAGTCGAGGCGGCGCTGCATCGCGCGCTCGAGCGCTTCGACGTCGATAAGCTCGCGCTCCACCTGCACGATACGCGCGGGCTGGGAGTTGCGAACGCGATGGTTGCGCTACGAGCCGGCTTCACGACCTTCGACGCGTCGGTTGGCGGCATGGGCGGCTGCCCCTACGCAGCGGGCGCCTCCGGCAATCTCGGCACCGAGGACCTCATCTACATGCTGCACAGCTACGGCGTGGAGACGGGCGTCGAGCTTCCAAATCTTCTAGAGGTCTCGCGCAAGCTGGAGTTCGACAACGGCGCGACGCTGAACTCGGCGTTCTACCGATACTTCCGTTCCGGCAACATGACAGGTGGAGTCGAATGAGTAACGCACCGGTATTGATCGAACGAGAAGACGGCATCGTCACGCTCACGCTGAACCGCCCGCAGGCGCGAAACGCCGTCAGCCGCGCGATGGCCGAAGGTCTCGTTGCGGCCTTCGACGAGTTGGAGCACGACCTCGACGTGCGCGTCATCATCGTGACGGGTGCTGGCGAGAAGGCATTCTGCGCGGGGGCCGATTTGAAGGAACGGGTGACGATGTCGGAGCCCGAAGTTCGGCGCTTCGTCTCGAGCCTGCAAAGCACGATGAATCGTCTTGAGTCGATGCCCAAACCCATCATCGCCGCGATCAATGGGTTCGCGCTCGGCGGTGGGCTTGAGTTCGCCATGGCCTGCGACATCCGCGTCGCGTCATCGACGGCATCGATGGGGCTAACAGAGACGCGGTTGGCGATCATCCCCGGCGCGGGAGGCACGCAGCGACTGCCCCGCTTAATCGGCCTCGCTCGCGCAAAGGAGCT
>JBLFZA010000279.1:0-6066 GCA_047610025.1 Bradymonadia bacterium
CGGTATCCATCGTGGCCACGATCGCTTCGAAGGGGATGTTTGGGTCTGCGACCACTCGCACAACGTCGTTTCCTTCCTCGGAGAATCCGTCTGCCCACTCGGGGTGCAGGCGGATGCGCACGAGCGCGTTATAGAGGGCGGCGTAATCAAGCCGTTGCACGAGCGGGTCACCGGCGGCGCTGTCGGCGCGAAGGCAGAGCGTCGCGGCGCGTGTGGCGTCTTCAGCGGCGGCATCACACTCCGTGTCACGCGCGGCGAAGGGCTCAAACGCTGGGTCGTTGCGTTGGTCAGACAGGAAGAACCCCTGCTCACTCACGAAGACAACGACCTGCGGTACGCGCTCTTCCTCCGGAGATTCCTCGTTGTCCGATGTTGCCGCGACGGCACTGCGCGGCGCGGTGATGTTAATGACACCCGCCTTGAGAAACACGGTCGAGAGCAAAAGAAGCGGGATGAGAATCATGACCATGTTCATGATAGGCGCCAGGTTAAGCTCCGCGCCATGTTGCTCGGTCGGTCGTCATCCTCTCATAGGGCCTCCTGCCGCGATTGAACTTGCGTTGCAGTCGCAGCCAGAACGCCACGAAGCTTACGTCTCCCCACTACCGACGCGCTAGACGCCATCTCCTGACGCAGTCCGAACAAGACGTGAGACCGATCTCGTTAACCCAACAAAGGAAATCGCAAGCGATTTCCGCCCGGGGTCAAGGGGGCGAATGCCCCCTTGCGGGTGTGGGCAGAGCCCAAAAACGAAAGCCCCAACAAGCCCCCAAAGCCCCTCCCAGGTCTACTCAGCGCTCGCCCGAATCCCTTCCATCATGCGCTGGCCGAGCGCACGGTTGCCAAACACAATCACCTTGCTGCGCGCGCGGGTGAGGGTGACGTTGAGGCGTCGGGGGTCCATCACGAAGTCGCTCCAGTCTCGTGCCACGAGGCTGACCATCATGACGTCCTTCTCTCGGCCTTGAAAGCGCTCGACGGTTTCGACCTCGATGGTGTTCGAGTCTTCGCCGAGCGCGGTGTCGAGTGCGGCTCGGATGGTGAGGCACTGGGAGCGGTAGGGGGAGACGACGCCGATCGAGACGGGGCCATCGGCGGCCTCGATGAGGGTGATGATCGTCTCGACGATGGCGGCGGCTTCGTCGGGGTGTGAGCGGCCGGTATTGTCGGATTCAACGTCGACCCAAACGGACGGCTTCTTTGGGTCGAGGCGTCGGCGCATTTCATCTGACCAGTCGTCACTGACGGCGAGTGGCAGCTCGCGGTGCGCGTTGGCATCTGCCGCGACGAGGCGCCCGTCATAGAATGCGATGTTTGGGAAGGCTTGCACGCCCATGTTCATGCGATACTGCACGCGGAGTAGCACGTGCGGCACGTGGGGGCGTAGGCGTTCGAAGAGCGACATGTCGAGCCCGCCGAGCGTTGCGGGTGTGGCGGGGGGGTCGCCGGGCAGGTCGGCGGCGAGGTCTGTTGCGTCGTCCGTGAGGGTCGAGGTGAGGGCGTCAGGGGCACGCACAACGGGGGGCAGCTGCTTGTCGTCGCCGACGAGCACGAAGCGTCGCGCTCGTTGAATGGCGGCGAGCGCCATAGGTTCGGTGAGCTGCGAGGCTTCATCGATAATGGCGACATCAAACATCGCGGCGTCCGCGTCGAGAATTGTCGACGTCGAGCCCTCGGCTGCCAGCGCTTGACCCAGCGCGGCGAAGACGGGCGAGGAGACGCAGGCGTTGCTGGTGGCGGCGACGACGGCGTTGTCCAGGAGGCGTTGGCGCAGCTTGGCGAGTGTTGCGGGCGAACGCTCGAGGTCGACGGTGAAGTGCCGCTCCGGCTCGCGGCCCGCGTCGCGTAGGGCGTCCAT
Source organism: Bradymonadia bacterium (assembly GCA_047610025.1). Taxonomy (GTDB): domain Bacteria; phylum Myxococcota_A; class Bradymonadia; order REDH01; family REDH01; genus JBLFZA01. The sequence goes on from JBLFZA010000279.1 coordinate 1,859, forward strand.
CAGTTCGGGCGTTGCGCGAGACGTCGAGCCGACGCGTAGCACGTCTGTGACGCCGGCTTGTACGACGCGCGAGAGCATGGTGTCGACGGCTGTGTTTGTGCAGGCCGCGAGCAGCACGCGTTGCCCACGGGCGACGAGTCGCGCGGTGAGTTCGGCGATGACGGTGGTTTTGCCGGTGCCGGGGGGGCCGTGAATCAGGAAGGCGTCGTGGCCTTCAAGCGCCTCGCTGATCGCTCGCTGCTGGTCTTCGTTGAGCGCGCGTTCGGGGCTATCGCCGGTGGCCTCGAGCGCGAGCGGGGGCGAGTACACACCGGCGAGTCCTCGCTGGCCGCGTACGCCCGCCATGTGTGGCAGCACGATGCGTTCGAGGCGGCGCGGGTCGCTGGTTGCGAGAAAGCCATACAAGGCACGGTGCATGTCGCGAAAGCCGATGCGTGGCTTGTGGCGATCGACGATCCACCCTGTCTTTGGCGCCGCTTCGATGAGCGCGGTGCTTGCACAGCGCAGGCGCACCGACAGATGAGTCGCGGCGATGACTTTTGCGTGCAGCGAGGGTGCGGCGTCGACGTCACCGCGGTGAACGATCACCTCGTCGCCGGCGTGGAAGATGTTGCCACCCGTTAGGGTCAACGTGATGAGCTGGCCGTCTTCGAGTGCGCCGAGCGTCGCGTCGCGTACGGCGTCGAGATTCTGTACGCGTTCGTCCAAGCCGGCTGTTCGGAAGGTCGCGCCCATGTCTCGGCTTGCCGCGCGGTACTCCCGCTCGATGAGTCGCGTCCAATGAAAGTAGTACGCGCGTGCTGCGCGCACGAGCTCGGGTTCAGCGCCGCGCCACAGCTTGGAGTCGATCGCGCTTGCTGCGCGGGCGTGGGCCGGGTCGCCGCACATCGAGCCGAGCAGGTCACTTTGTTTGGCGCAGGTGTCGCGGCGAAAGCGGCAGGGAGAGTCGTCGCAGAGGGACGGGATGTCGCCGTGCGAGGGCGGCCGATAGGGTGTGTCCCCGTCGGAGAACCAGCGGTGCATGGCCACGACATGGTTCCGGGCGAGCACGACGTCGCGCTCAACCGCGTGCCCGCGTCGTTGTATCGGCTTGCGCTTGTTCTTCTTTGAGTAGAGCAGCTCGCCTTCGACGGTCATGCCTTGGGCTTCGGCGATGCCGTCCCAGAGCAACAGGTAACACCGAAGCTGGCGCACATGCTCGGGGCTCTCGAACCCGCCGGTCTTCAGCTCAAGAATACGCAGCACGTCGCCGTCGAGCATCGCGAGGTCGATGCGACCCTCAAGCCCGTAGCGACCGGAGTAACGCGCAGCCTCCGCGGCTCGGCCTTGCTGCTTCTCACGGATAGGCTTCGTCCAAGCATCGAGCGTATCGAAGTGCAAGTCGAGGTCACTTCGCAGCGCCGCGAGTGCGTCGTCGTCGAGGCCGGCCGCCAGCGCCTGCCAGCGCAGCCGAACGACGGCGCGGGCGAACGCGGCGTCGAGCGAGCGCACCTCCGCGCCGCTGACCATGGCTTCAAGCGTGTCGTGGGCCAGCGACCCGAGCAGCAAGTGTTTGCCGAAGCGCGGAGGTTCGCGCAGCTCGACCAAGGCACGCGAGCCGCAGGCTCCAGAACGAACGCCTTCGACGCGCGCGACGTCGGTGACGCTCACCGGAAAGTAGGGTTCGAGCACAGGGACGGTGCTGCCGTCGGACGAGATGAATCGCTCGCCGCGGCTGTTCGCGACGGTGCGCGCGCCATAGAGGCTCATCTCGGCGTTCGGCCAGGCCGACTGCAAGACGTCGAAGACGCGCCTCGTCGACGACTCAGGGGTCCCGGCATAGGCGAACGCGCCTTGTGACGCGCCGGTCACCGCGTCGCCGAGTCCGAGTCGGAACTTCAGGCCAGCCCCGCGCTGCGGGTGGTCGAAGCGCTCGATCTCGCTTACACGCGCATCGCGCACGTCGACGCGATCGGGCAGCGTCTGCCACTCCGCCAGTTCGGTGTGGGCGTTGGTGTCATCTCCCGCGCTGCTGGTCACGCGGCCGGACGAGACGGCGAGCCGGCGCAGCGCTTCGGCGACGTCGGCGGCGGTTCGTGGCCGGTCGATCGGGTCGGTCTCCAGACAGCGGCTTACTAGGGGGCGAAGCGCGAGCGGGAAATCGTCGGGGAAGGTGTAGTCACCAGAGAGGTGTCGCTTCAGCGTGCCGACCATCGTTTGCGAGCGGAAGGGCGAGCAGCCGGCGAAGCACGCAAAGATCGTCGCGCCTAGGCCATAGATGTCGACGCGGTGATCGGCGACCTGTCCGCCTTCTTCGATGACCTCTGGCGCGAGGTAGCCGGGCGTGCCGACTTTCTGTGACTGCTCGGCGGTGGGATCCACGAGCCAAGACAGGCCGAAGTCGACGACCTTGGGCCAGCCGTCGTCGGTGATCAGCACGTTGTGCGGCTTGAGGTCGCGATGCACCACGCCGCGTGCGTGCGCGTGGCTCAGTGCGTCAGCGACGCCGATTAGCCAGCGCAGGGTCTGGTTGATGTTCGCCTTGGCCGGCTCGCCGATCCACTCCGCGAGGCTTCGCCCTTCGACGAGCTCCATCGCTACGTAGGGCTGCGTTTCACGCCCGTATCCGTAGACGGTGACGATGCTCGGGTGATTCAGCTTACAGAGCGCGCGCACTTCCGAGAGGAAGCGCTTGTCGACCGCGCGCTGCGTGTTGAGCAGCTTGAGCGCGACCTGCCGTAAGACCAGCGCTTCGCCGCCAGCGGCACCGAGCACGGTGTTCTCGCTGAGCTCTTCGGCGGCGTAAACGGACCCGTACCCGCCTTCGCCGAGCAGCCGGGTGAGGCGGTAACGGCCATCAATGATATCGGAAGGAGTCGGCATAGGGAGGCGGCGTGTCGAGAGGAGAGAGAGGCACTCCCTCTCTAGGTCGACGGTGAATCGAAGATGTTGCGTCGAAATCGATCGAAGCGCTATCGCGGCGCGAGACGCGACCGACTTTTGCGGTGGGTGATCAGAGGTATTACACCGCCTATGTGGGATACATGAGTCCCCGCCCCTCGTCATGCCCTGTGCAGCCTCTTATGCCATCGAATCGCATCCGACCGACCCGCGCCGCGCTGACCTGCGCCGCAACACCACAGGCTACGCTGACCCGCGCTACGCTGTGCCTTGTCGTTGGTGTTTTGCTGTCTTTTTGTCTCGCTTGTTCGGCCACCGCGCAGCCAACTCAAGCGCAGGCGGATCAGCCCAACGCCCGCACCCTAACGCGCGACCCAGGTGCCGGTGGGCCGGCGACCATCGAGGTGGAGGACACCGACGTATTCTTCGAGTCTGCAGAGCTGAACGCCGCGCTCGAGTCGTTGGAAGCGGGGAGACCCGCCGCGGCGATCGAGGCCTTCGCGACAGCGCAAGAGGGCCACGCGGCGGAGTCCGCGTTTCTCTACGGCTACGCGCTCTACATCGACGGGCAGGATAGCCGCGCGCTCGACGCGTTGATGTCTTGCGCGTCGCAGGCACCGCTCTGGTCGAACCATTGCCTCTTCTGGGCCGCAGAGGTCGCGTTGAGAAGCGATGACCCCACGCAAGCGGAGCGGCTGGCTGGCATGGTTGACGCGGCTTCTGCTTTTGGTGCGCGCGCGCACTTCCTGCGTTCCAGAGCGCTCGCCGCGCTGGGTGAACATGGTCGAGCGGTGGACGGCTTCGAGGAGTTCGTCGCGGCCTATCCGAACGCCTGGTACCGACGACAGGTCGACTTCGCGTTGGGAGCGAGCCTCGAGGCGCTCAGCCGCTTCGACGACGCGGCCGCTGTGTATCACCGCATCGAAATCGAGCACCCGGGCACGCGAGACGAGACCACTGCGGTTGCGGCGATCGCCGACATCCGGGCTCAGCTCTCCGAGTCGGTGGTCGAACAAATCACGAACCTGAGCAGCCGCGAGGCGGTTCGCCGTGCCGAGGCACTGCTCGGCAGACGGCAGCACGACGAGCTCATCGAGCTGCTGCGCCCCGTCGCGGCATCGGAGCCGCCCGGGAGCCCGCTCTTCTGCGAGGCCGAGTACACGATCGCGAAGGCGTTTCGTTACAAGCGAGAGCACAGCGACGCGCTGCCGCACTTCCAGCAGGTCATCGACCACTGCGAGGGCGATACGCGCATGAAGGCGCTCTACAACGCGGGCCGAAGCGCGTGGACAGTCGATGATGACGCGCGCGCGCTCGCCTTCTTTCAG
>JBLFZA010000280.1:0-6055 GCA_047610025.1 Bradymonadia bacterium
CGCTGCCCTTGGCCGTCGCTTGAGCCGTGGACTCCGCTGCCCGCGCTGCAGTCACGCCAACGGCGAAGTCGCTTGCCCCGACCGCAGTCGCGACCGTGCCGGCCTGAGCCAAGAAGCCTCGACGACTGATCTTCGATTTGTAGCTCATCTCACTCTCTGCGTCGGCCTGACTCGCAGGTGGTCGAACTTACGCTCGTCTCTCGACCGTGTGACAATACACATCGTATCGACCCCATGAATCCAGTGACACGAGAGCAGCGGCGACGGTATCGATGACCGCCCAGCAATCTTTTAGAGCTATAAAGAGAATAGACTCTGACTGCTCCTGTCAAGGATCGGGCGTCGGCGACGGCCCTCCCAAGTATTGAGGACAGCGTAGCCAGCGACGCGCCAGCGACGCGCCAGCGCGCGCTACCTCCGGACGGTTCAGCACAACGCTGAGCGTGGTCAAGACGCTCCCATTTGAGGCAACTCTGGGGCCGCCGGAGGAGCGCGTTGTCCTCGACTTGATCAACTTCCGCACACAGGCTCAGTACCGGGTGCCCCAAACACACAGCGAACCCAAGGGAAAGTCGCAGAAAGACGTCACCGTGTTCATCCGAACGGCCCGGGCACGACCCCGGCCGACCTCGGCGGAAACGAATTGAATCTCGGATCAAGACTGGGCACGCCCGAGTATTCGTGCCGCACACACCCCTCCGCCGATGCCTGTGCGCGAACGTGCGCGAACGTGCGCGAACGCGCGGAAACACCGTGCACGACGTTGTTTGCGGCGGCACCATGTTCTGCTAGCAAGAGCGGACCAAGTGCCCAAACACCTCTGCGCGACCAGCCGATTCTGCTGGATGTGCACATCCCAGTGAGCGACAGATGATGGAAACCGTGATGGATAAGCTGGCTCAGTTCTCGGCCCTTATCATAATGCTGAGTATCGGCTCTTTCGCGCTGAAGTACTTCAACATGGAGTTCACCCTCCTCATGTGGATCGACAGCTGGGGGCCAAGCACCGGCAACATGATTCGTGTCGCCTTCATCGTCGTTGGCGTTGTCGGACTCATCGCCGGGTCGCGATTCGGCAGCGACGACGAGGAAGAGGACGGCTAGCGAGCGCCACTGGGCCTGCGCGCTGGCGTGACGTCGCGCTGGCCCGAGTGCGCGCTGGACTAAGTGCGCGTTGACCCAGCTGAGCACTAGCGCACGGATTGAGAAGCCGAACCAGCCGGTGAGCAGCGCGACGCGCGAGTGGTGCCGCAGGCATACCCATCGCGTTGGCCTGCCAAGACGGGTTCGCACCGAGGGTGGCAGCTACCGGCAATCCGGACACTGCCCTCCCCGTCGCACCCGACCCTGCCCCACCGACGCCGACACCAACGTTAGCGCTCGCCCGAGCAGAATCCGTTCCGACACCCCAGCAGTGAGGGACAATCGGCGTCCCTATCGCAGAGCCATGCGCACGCGCCGGATCCGTCTGCGGAGTTCAGGATGCACTCTGACTGCCGGTCGTCCACGCTGGGGCACTCGTCTTCCCCGATGATACAGTAGGCCACGCATGCTCCAGTCTCCCCATCCTGACCGCGAAGACAGAGCCATTCGGGTTCACACAGCCCCTCCAGCATCCGGTCGTCGCAAGGCTCCCCTAGTCCCCGCGGACCCGTGGGCTGAGACAGGCGACAGTGCTGAGTGGCGCCAAAGTTGGTGCAGATGCTGTCGAGGGAACACTCTGAGTCGTCGGTGCATGTCGGCAGGCATGCGCCTTGGTTTCCCGAGAACTGAGCACACGCATCCCCCTCCAGCGGGCAGTCGTTCGCACGCACGCTGCAATAGTCGAGACATATGCCCGCGAATCCTCCCCTCGCGGCGTAACACGTCAGGTCGTTTCGACAGTAGCGCTCTTCCGGTAAGAAGTTCGCCGTACCGCTGCACGGCGCGAACGCTTCCTCCCGAACCAGTGGTGCTGGGCTGCGACACAGCCCGCCTTCACAGGTCTGTCGGGGCATCACGCAGTCGGCCGACTGCGCACACTCGACCACGCAGACCGACTCTGGTTCGCGGTCAAGGCATGCCTCACTTGCCTCTGCGCAGGCAGTGCTGCCGTCACAGCGAGCGGCGCATTGCCCGAACCCATCGTCGCGACCCTCTGCGACACACACGTTAGCGTTGCCGCACACGAGCGCGTTTACGAGCGGATCTGTGAATTCGAGCGAACAAGGAGACCCGGCATCCACTTCGACCACGCCGACACAAGCGCCCTCGACGCAGACCGCATTCGTACCGCAGATTTCCGGCACGCACATGTCTTCTCCCCACGGCTGGCAGGAGTCTCCGATGACGAACCTCGTTCGGAACTCGGGCTCGCAGCTCGTTCGGCCGCCCGGCAAATCACGACAGGTGTAGCCTTCGAAGCGATCGCCAAAGTCGCAGTCCCCGTCTGAGACACAGTCCGCTGTCTCCAGATAGCAGTAGCCGCCTTCTGCCTCGTCTTCGAACGATGTACAGCTCAAGACTCCTTCGCCGCACGCGTCTGCGTCTTCTAACGCACATGGGCGCAAACAGAAGGGCGTCTCGCCTGCCCCCACCGTAACGCACTCCAGCCCGTCTGCGCAGATTGTCGGCTCCCCGCACAATGCCGCTGCGTCGCAGCGCTGACCTTCGCCAACAATCAGAGGTTCCACGAAGACCTCAGGCGTCGTGTCTGCCACGCCGGCGTCCTCCACCACATCTGCGCTGCCCTCGCTGAGGTTAGACACGTCGTCGTCTGAGGATGACCCGCAGCCCATGCCGACCACGACGACCGAGACGGCCCCTAACCAAGACTTCATACTAAGGCTCAACATCCGCCCTCCTACATCACAATTGACGAGCACTCCGACTAGCAGCCGCGCAAAGGCAGTCAGCTAGCGGAGTTCGCGTCGAAAGGGAAGCGTCAGCCGACTCCCAAAAACCCCGTCACCAGCTCCCGAAACGCGCGGTTCCCCCACTCGAACCCCGCGACATGAATGCGCTCGTCGTGCCCATGCACCAGCGTATTGAACTTGACCTCATCTTCCGCCGGGAACTGCACGGGCGCATAGCCAAAGCACTGCGCGCCGAGTTTGCCGAAGTTCTGAGCGTCGGTAAAACCGGTCAGCATGTACGGTAGCGGGATGCCGCTTGCGTCGTGTTTGCGCACGTTGTCGCAGATAGCCTCAAACAAGGGGTCGCCCATCACGGCCGTGTTTGCTCGGCCCTCGAAGGAGGTGAGTACCTCGATGTCGAAACCCTCGCCGATGACTTCCCGAATCTCCGCCAAGAAGCTCTCCTGCGTTTCGCCGGGAATCAGCCGGCCGTCGAGCAGCGCGCTCGCCTTCCCCGGAATCACGTTGAGCTTCGCCCCGGCGCTGAGCCCCGTTGGCGACACCGTGTTCGACAGGTTCGCGGCCATCGACGCGGCGATGCTCTTGTCCGGGATCACGCGCTTGAGAATTGGTCCAGCAAGTGCTGGGTTCTTGAGCAGCGGCAGCACCCACTTGTCCGGCGCCTTCTGGTGACGCGCCATCTCCTTCAAGAAGACCGAGACGGTGGGGTGCAGGTGGGCTGGTAAGCGTGTTGTGCCCAGCTTCGCGATCGCCTGCGCCAGCTTCACGACGGCGTTGTTGTTGTGTGGCACGGAGCCGTGCCCAGGGTCGCCGTGTGCGGTCAGTCTGAACTGGCAGGCGCCCTTCTCCGCCACCTGAATCGGGTAGTAGCGCTTCCCCTTCACATCGAGCGAAAAGCCACCGAACTCTCCGAGCATGTAGTCCGCTCGCACGTCATCAGCGTGTTGCTCGACCAAGAAGCGCGAGCCGTGCTCACAGCCCTCCTCCTCGTCGCTGACCACGGCCAGAATCAAGTCGCGCGACGGCACCTTGCCACTGCGCGCTACATCCAAGAACGCCGTGATGCAGTGCACGACCATGTACTTCATGTCGATAGTGCCGCGGCCGTACAGGTAGCCATCGACGACCGCAGCAGCGAAGGGATCCTGGGTCCACATCGCGCGCTCGACCGGCACCACGTCAACATGGCCGGAGAGCAAGAGTGGCCCGCCACCGGTGCCGTCCCCTGCAATGCGCGCCACCAGATTTGGCCGACCGTCGCTCCGCAGCACCGTAAACGCCACTCCGGCGGCAGTCAGCCACTCCCCCACCTGGGCTATCGCGGGTTCTTCGTTGCCAGGAGGGTTCGTCGTATCAAAGCGCAGCAGCGTCCGCAGCGCCTCCAGCGGGTTCGGTGAGTCACTCATTGCTACATCGCTCGCAAAGGGGGCTGATGCATCGCTCGCGCCTGATAGAATCGCAAGACGACTGTCGTCTCCGCGGCGAATGGAATCGCGGACTGTACCGTTAGAGCTGAGAACGTGTAAGACGCGATGGCCGCGTTTGCGGTCCTGACGCTTGGCCCGAGTGTACGAATGAGCCTGACAATTGATCTCCTCAAGCGCGCGACGCTCACTCTGCTAGCACTGGCGATTGGAGCGCTGGCTCTCCCATCGAGCGCGGTGGCCTTCGTGGTCCCCGTAAACGATGTCGACGACTTCGTTTTTCCATCGGGAAGCTCACCCTTGCAGGTCATGAGTGTCTCGGTGCGGATGCATCAGGAAGAAGGGCGGCTCTGGCACGTCGATGCGGAGGTTTGGCTGCGAAACACATCAGGTTCAGCAGTGGATGCCCGCCTCGCGGGTGTTCTGAGCGACGACATGGGCGTTTGGGTCAACGGGGCGCCAGTGATCGGCACGATCGGCCCGCTTCAGCGCGATCCCGCCTATTCGCTTCTGAACTTCCCGAACGCGCTCGTCTTCACGGCACCGATGCCGGCCGAGTCCACGCACCTCATTCGCGTCTCGGGTCTAGTCGAGGCCCGAGTGGACGCCGTCGGTCAGATCTTCCTCGAGCTCCCCTCCTACGCGCTCGGGGTCTTCGAGGGCGACGTTCGCTCCGGCACGATGCACGCGTGGTTCGAGGCCCGTCCCTTGGGCGTGCAGTCGAGCATCAACAACTACACGGTCTACGACCAGCCGGAGAATCAAGTCAGCTGGCGGCTTGCCGCGTGGGAGCCCTTGGTTCCCTTCCGCCTCTCTTACCTGCCGCCGTGGTCCGCGCTCCTGCTCGCCACGTCAGTGGAAGAGTGCCCGGAACCTTGGGACGTCGTACGCAGCATGACCAGCGGCAACATCAACACCGTGCGCGCCTACCTCAGCACCTTCGACAACGCGACGTTGCAGTTCTGCTCCAGCTTGCCGCTCGTGATTCACGGGTTCGTGTTCGAGTCTGACCGCGCGCGAGAGCAGTTCTCCGCCGTGCCGATGTCGCGCTACCTGCCTGATCGAGCCGCCGCTGGGGCGTTCTACATTGAGAACCCCGCGTTCACTGAGGAGATGCTCAGCGACGCCGAGGCGATCTACCGCAACACGCTGCGGCAGCTGAGCGAAGCGCCGCAATAGCGGCAGCTAAGCGGGGAGCCCGCTGTCTGGCGCGTCGGCAAGCCAAGACCCGCGGTAGCGAAGCGCTTGAGGCCTCTTACGATGGCCCACGCGGGCGTCTGCCCCTTAGAGCGCGGAGGGCTTTGCGGGGCGCAGCCACGTGGGCAAGTCGTCATCCACTAGGGGGCTGACTGCCTCAGCCACTGCGGTGAGCGGCCAACCCGCCTTTTCGAGTTTCGCGAGCGCCTCGTCTGACAAGTCCACCTTGGGCGGGTCACCGCCGGCGCCAGCGGCGACCAAGAAGTCCCGCGCCATCATCGGCAATACTGGCCACTCGAGCTGCAGGTCACGCTTCACAAAGCCTGCGAGCGGCTCCTCCGGCGGGTAGCGGAAGCCTTCAGTCACCTCATCGCCGAGCACGGCGGTAAACGACGACCACTTGCGCCAAGGCACGATCGCGATCTCTCCGAAGACGCGGAACCCGGCCTTGGTAAGTTGGGTGACGAGCTTCTTTGGGATGTCCCCGAGCTCGACAGCCGTGAGGCCCTGAGACACAACGACGTTCCCTGGCCGCCGACGCGCGTCATCGATCAATGCCCGAAAAGCGTTCGGAATGTC
>JBLFZA010000281.1:0-6041 GCA_047610025.1 Bradymonadia bacterium
ACACCGCCATGTCTGTCGCGCCAATCTCGATGTAGTCGATAGTGTTGTGTCGTGCGTTCGTCATCGGGTGCTTCCTGTTCGATTCGAAGGGAGTGTCGTGAGAGATCGCTCAAGGGTGGGGTGAGCGTAAGCGGTCCTCGGTTCTGGCAGAAGCGCAGTCAGGGCATCAATCAGGCCGGCCACCCGAGGCACGCAGCAGCATCGAGAGGGTGCGGGTAACGGCGGTGTGGTCTCGCACCATGGCGAGTTTCGGCCATGTGGCGCGTTCCCCGTCGCGCACGAAGTCACGCAGCTGCGACTCGGTGACGTTTCGCAGGACGCGGGCGTACATGCTCGGCTTGAACTGAGGATGGATGAGAATATCGCCGCTGTACTGCTGCGCTGCGATGGCGTGCGCGTGGTCGATGACCGGCCTGACGCGCTCCGCGCTGACGCGCCTCCGCACGGTGTCGAGCACTGCGGTCGCCTGCGCACGTGCCATCGATACGGCGAGTTCTGTGGCGAGCCCGCTGGGCCGGTCGTCTCTCGAGGCTTCTAGGAAGGGCAGGACGTGCGGGTTGGTTTGGCTGACGATGAAGTGATTGACGTTGTGCAGGCGGCCAACTCGGCTCATCGGGAGGTCACCTTGAAGGGTGCCGTCGACCCAGCTCTCGTTTGGTGCGTAGGGGCGCGGTTCTTCGTCGCCCCGGCGGGAACGGAGCTTGGCAGGCGGGAAGAGCCCTGGCACGGCGCAGGAGGCGACGGTCGCGTCAGAGATGAGCACGTCCGGGGCGGTCAGGTGGCTAAGCACTCGAGGCTTCTGACGCGCTCGGGTGGGAGACACGCTGATCGCGAGGGTGCGTCCGGTGCGCGCGTGCGCCTCCGCGAAGGTGCCGTGTCCGGAGTTTGCCTCGATGTGTTCGACGAGCTGCGCGGGGTCCATGACGGAGCGCGTCTCCAGCATCTCGCGAACGCCATAGAGGCGGAGCGGTGAGCGATGGATTTGACCCACATCAGCGAGCAGCGCGTCGAGCTCCTCGTCGTTGCGAACACCGATGCCCGCCGCGACGATCGCGCCCATCGACGAGCCGCATACGACTTCAGGTAAGAGACGCTCGGCGTGAAGCGCGCGCACGATGCCCAAATGGTAGAGCCCCCATGTGGCACCACCGCTGAGCATTAGAGCGGAGCGCCCGAACGCCCTCGCGGCGCGTTGCAGTCGTTCTTGGCGTTTGGCTTTGGTGAGGCCTGGGCGTTTCGCTGTCGCTAGGGCGAGGATCGCGTCAGTCGCCGCCGCGAGGTAGCGTCGCACGAGTGTCTTGGTTTCGCCGGTGTAGGTTCGTGCGTGAAGTTCGGGTGAGGTCACGTCGGCGAGGTTGCGATACAGGCTCTCCGTCAATGTCGCCTCGAGCGCTTCGAAGTCCTCGTCCGCGACGTGCTTTGCTAAGGCCGCGATGTCGGTGCGCAGGAGCGCTGCGTCGTAGTAGGCGCTCTCATCGTGTTCGACCCACGCGTCGTTTCCGACGAGCGCGTCGAGCGAGTCTGCGGCGGCGTGCCAGTCGGCAAACGACTCAGCGAGTGACATCGCCTTCTCGAGCTTCGCCTTCTCCTTCCGACCATGTCGTGACAGTCGACTCATAGCGCTCTCACAATCAGGCTCCCAAGCTCGCTCACAATCTGCCCCAACGGCGACGAAGCAGCCACTCTCCGCCGAGTAGCAGCGCGACCAACAAGAGCAGCCATGGGGCGTTCCAGAGCTCTACCACAACGCGCCGATCGACGGCTTCCACCCTTGGAGCGCGGAAGGTCAGGTCGTCGAGCTGGCTCGCCTTGGTGACGTGCTGGCCGCCTGTCGCGTCAGAGAGCGCTCGCAGGAGCTCCGGGCGTGCTTCGATGTCTCGCAGCTCCAACATGTCGCGCACACAGAGCGCGACTTCATCGTCGCTCATCGGCTCGTCCTCGTCGTTGCGAACGAGCGCGTCGACGCGGTACGCACCTTCTTCTGCGAGCGGCACTGTGAACGTATATCGGCCCTGATCGTCGCTCGTGAAGGGAGTCTCGCTGATGATCTCACCCGGGCCGTCCGCTAGCGCGTCGAGCGGGCGGTACCACACGCGAAGCGAGCCTTCGGCGCCTGCGTGGGGTGAGTAGTCAGCGCGAAGAACGCGCACTGTACCGCTCAAGGGTTCGCCTGGAGATACGACCTCGTCGGGCAGCTCGACCTGTACAAGATTGAGTTCAGGGTCACGGATGAGCCAGCGAATGGCGCTGTTGTAGAATGACGCAAAAGGGTCGCCCTCGACGCCAGCGCGCAACCCGTCGAAGGTCCACCGCCATGTGTTGTCCACCGTGACGGCCATCGAGCGGCCCTCACCCACCTCGCGCACCGCAATCACCGGCATGGGTTCGCCGCCCGCGCTGCGCGTGGGATGGGTGGCCAACGCGGTCGCGCCAGGCGCCAGGCCGGTGACGACGTTTGTGCCGTTCATCTCCGGGAGCGTCTGCCAGAGAGCGTTGTTCTCGACGCGGTCGAAGATGAGGCGTGTGACCGGGTGCCGAACGCCGGCCTCGGTGAGCTCAGGTCGAAACGCGTCGTAGTCGATGGCGCCCGAACCGCTCGGCGGGAGCGTCACCGGAAGCACGTCCGCGACGTCTGTGCCGCTGTAGCCGCCAGACGCGAAGGAGAGCTCGCCGCCGGTCATCAACAAACCGCCGCCGTCCTCGACGTATCGTGCGACCCGCGGGAGGTACGACGCCATGTTGTATGGGCCGTAGTTGAAGTTCTGGAAGATGACCAAGTCGAAGCTGCCGAGCTGCTCTTCGAAGAGCTCTTCCGTAGGGAACGGAATGAGCGAGAGCTCGGTGTTGCTCGTGCGGCGGAGGTCGTCGTTTGTACGCAGGATGAAGAACGAGATGAGGTCAACGTTTGGGTTGCCTTGCAGGAACTGTCGCATGAAGCGCACGTCCCAGCTCGGCCGGCCGACAACCTGCAGCACGCGGATTTGGTCGCGGATGACGTTGAGCACAAAGAAGCTTCGGTTGTTCGACGCCAGCGCTTCGCCGTCGAGAACGGGGGACTCGACGTGGTAAATCTCCTTGCCGATCGTCTGGGGAACGAACTCGAAGTCGACCCGCACGTCGGCGTTGTCGTCCGTGATCGCCACCTGCCGCGTCTGAAGCGGCTCGCCCTCGCGGTAGAGGGTCACCGTGATGTTCTCGCCCGAGCGGCCGAGCACCCGCAGGTCTGCGGTGACAGAGACCGCGTTGCGAACGAACGCGAAGTCATCCCGCAGTACGCGTCGCACGGCGATGTCGTTCAGGTTGCCGGCTTCGGCGCTCGCGAAGGTGTGGATAGGCGTATCGAGCGACTCGAGGATCCGAAGGGACATGGTGTCGAGTTCTTCTCCGCGGCGAACGCGGTCGCCGAGCGCGCCGTTGTCGATGCCGTCGCTGAGCAGCACGATACCGCCAATGTCGTCGGCTTCGAGCGTCTCTCGCCACGCGTCGATGCGTTCGAGAATCTCCGTGTTTGGCTCATCGAAGACCAGCTCGGCCGAATCATCGGGGTCGACAGGTTCACCCAACTGCAGCGTAACCACATCAAAGCGATGCTCGCCCTCGGCGTGCTGAATTGTTCTCTGCAGGGCGGACAGCGCATCGCGTGTGCGCTCCGCACGAGACTCGTTTCCAGCAGCGGGCAGCGTCTGGCTTGTCGACGCATCGACCAGTACGGCGATGTGGTTTGGCACCACGGTCACGTGCTTGAGTTCGAGCGCGGGCTCGAGCAGCACGAACACCGCAGTACCGAGCGCCAGCGCCCGCAAAACGAGCAGACTGAGCCGACGAGGCCCGGCGAGCTCACGCAGGTCGAGCCACGTCGCCGCTAAGACGACCGCACTAAGCAGCGCGAAGAGCACCAGCCAGCCGGCACCCCAGTCGCCGAGCCACAGCACGCTGCCGCGATTGAACTCGGACCAGAAGCTCAATCGACCCTCCACCGCCGTCGACGCATCACGTACTCCACGTGTACTTGGTCGGCTTTGTAGTCCAAACATGTCGCATACATCGCGAGGTTCACCGCGAAGCGCAGAGCCATGTCGCGCGCGCTGCTGCCGCCGGTGACCTCGTACTCCCAACCGCCGAGTGGGTCCCGCGCGCAAGCACCGAGGATATCGTTGTGCGAGACGATAACCGCCAGGCGGTCATCGAAGCTGTATCCTTCGAGGTGGGGCAGGGCGGAGAATCGGCCCGGGCTCGGCGTCACCAGATAGAACGAGCGGAAGATGACATGTTCGGCGGAGATCGGCGCCGCGTCGCCGTCGGGCAGTACGCGCGCGAGTTCACGACGTACGGAGTCCGCGAACCCACCGTCCGCGCGCCCTTCGGAAGAGTCGACAAAGAGCAGGCCACCGGATCGCAGCCAGGCGGAGAGCGCATCGCTTTGCTCGTCTGACCACGCGTCGAACCCGCGGTCGCCGGCGAGTACCGCGATGGGCGACATGAAGAGAGCGTCCGGATCGAGGCGCGTGGTGTTCGGGCCGTCGGCGACCGCGATGCTGGTCACCATGTCGATCTCCTGCAAGATCCGACGGAGCGCAGAGGGTCGCGGATTCCATTGCGGAGCGTCGTACTCGATGACCGGCAGGTCGAAGAGCATCTCGTCCCCAAAGGCGTCCGCCCGCGAGGGGAGTATGGCCGCCGGGAGCGCGGCGCTGATCGCTGCGATCGCGCGAAGCACATCACGCCTGGAGTAGGTGGGGCGAGACTGTGCAGTGCCGCTCGACCCTGCGGCTGCCGAGCTGATGAGTCGCTTAGTCATCGAGCATCGCCTTCAACTTCGCGAGGTGTTCGAGGTTGCGCTCCGCCTTGGCCGCGAGGGCTGCCGCGTTCTGCTGTTGATCGAGTTCGTGCAAGAGGTGAGGCGGGATCTCGTCGAGGAAGCGCGAGGGCTCGCGCGGAATCTTCTGGCCGCGCAGCAACACGTAGCGGGGCCGTGTCAGCACTAACGACTCTTTCGCTCGTGTCATGCCCACGTAGCATAGGCGCCGTTCCTCGGAGACGCCCGCGCTGCCCTCCTTGATCGCGTTCTCGTGGGGCAAGGTGCCTTCCGACATGCCGCACATGTACACGACCGGGAACTCGAGCCCCTTCGAGGAGTGCAGGGTGCTCAGCACGACCTTTCCGACGTGGTCGGCGGCCGTCTCGTTCTGCGCCGAGGTGTCGAGGGCGAGCACGCTGATGTAGTCGTCGAGGGCCGAGAAGGCGGAGGAGCCCTCGGCTTGCCCGAGCCGGTCGAGCAGCTCTTCAACAATGCGCCAGCGCACGTCGGCGACGCGAGGGTTCTTCTCCGTCGTGCGCACGTAGGTCTCCATGCCGATATCGACCAAGAGCTGCTTCGTGATCGCCGGAAGCTCGCTGGGCTGGGCCCCACGAATGCGCTCGCGTGCCGCGTCGAGCGCGACATAGAAGCGTTCGAGGCCCTCCACCGCCCGGTTCTGGAGCGTGCCGTCGGTCATCGCCGCGCGCACGGTCTCCGTCAGGCGTTGTCCGGCCGCTTTGGCGCGCTGGTCGAGCGTCGACAACGAGGTCGCGCCTACGCCGCGGGTTGGCACGTTGATCACGCGCCGGATCGCCATCTCGTCGCGCGGGTTGAGCACGAGGCGAAGATACGCGACGACGTCTTTGACCTCGCGACGGTCGAACACACTCGACCCGCCGAGCAACCGATACGGGACAGCGTGCTGCTTCAGCGCTTCCTCAAGCACGCGCGTTTGGGAGTTCGAGCGATACAACACGGCGAAGTTGTCGAGCGGCCGCTGCTGCATTTCGGCTTGCTTCTTGATACGCCGCACAATGTAGTCGGCCTCAGAGATATCGCTCGCGTGAGCGGCGGCGATAACGGGGCTTCCCTTACCAAGCCGACTCCACAGCTTCTTCTCGTGGCGGGTAGCGTTGTTCGCGATGACCCCGTTCGCCGCATCGAGGATGCTGGTCACCGAGCGGTAGTTTTGCTCGAGCGCGACCATCTTCGGATCGGGGAAGAAGTCCCCAAAGTTCAGGAT
>JBLFZA010000282.1:0-6025 GCA_047610025.1 Bradymonadia bacterium
GCGCTGCTGCGGAAGACGTGATGACGAGCGCTGGCGACAGCGCCTGCGATGCGCGCTTCGACTGCCGCTACTTCCGCATGGATGGCGGCGACTGCGCGGACAACGGCTCGCAGTCAGCCTGTGTCGACCAGGGCGACGTGCTCGACTGCGAGGACGGCTGCAGCAACAGCACAGCGCTGAACTTCTGGGATGACGGCTTCTGTGATGAAGGCGCCGCACCCGAGTTCGCATGTGCTGATTGGTCGTGGGATTACGACCCGATCATCGACGGCAGCGACGGAACGCCGAGCGGCGGTGCGGACTGCGACGTCAACCTGCTCTCGAATGCCGACTTCGAAGGCGGCGTGACGGGTTGGGTCGAGTTCCCGGTGTCGACAGAGTTCAGCACCATCGACAACACCGGCTTCTTCTTCGGCGGTGACCCCTTCACCCCGGGCTCTGGCACAACCTCGCTGAAGCTCTTTAGCAACGGCGCTGAGGGCAACGTGTTCCAAGAGTTCAGCAGCCTCGCGGTTGGCCAAGCCTACCAGTTCAGCGGCACGATTCTTGTCGCGAACCAAGAAGCCTTCGACGCGGCAAACCAGGTCAACGCGTTTGTGAAGTTCTGGGAGCCTGGGTTCACGAACCCCACAGAGCTCTACCTGCCTGTTGGTGATGCTGTGCAGACCCAAGACATCTACGCGCCCTTCAGCGTGTGTGGCGTGATGCCTGTCGGTGCGACCATTGGTCAGGCCGGCCTCGTCTACGCAGGCGGCAGCGGCAGCGGCACGGTGTTTGGCGACGACTTCGTCTTTGAACCCGTGGCATCCTGCCCGGGGTCGGTCGCTGTCACCTTGCCGAACCTCACCGAAGGCGCGTTCAGCTACGACACACTGCAGGCGGCTGGCGCATCGCCCGTCGCGAACGGCGGAGGCACTCCGACAGCGGATGCGCGCACGCTCTACGTGTTCGCAAGTGATTCGGCCAACGCGGACCCGACCTACGCAGGCGCTGCTTGGCCCTTCGTTGTCATCCCAGAAGGCGCTGACCTCACGGCAGCTGGCACGGTGAACGCGAGCCTCTCAACCCGCTACGTGGCCGGCACTGGCCGCGTGCTCACCGTCGAAGGCCTGCCGGTCTACCAATTCGCGAGTGATACAGCGGCGACCATGAGTGGCGCCTTCATCGCGACGTGGTACGCGATGGATGAGAACGGAGATGAGATCATCGAGAACTCTATCCCTGGGTGCACCGATAGCGACGCGAACAACTACAACGCGGCCGCTACGGTGGATGACGCGAGCTGTATGTACGACGTGACCATCGAGGTCGACGTGACGTGTCGCGGGCTGCCCGGCTACCAGAACAACGGCTCGAACCCGCCGACGGTGTACATCGCGAACAGCCCGACATGGACGGGCACCGATGTCACGATGACGGACATCGATGGCGATGGTGTATGGAGCGTAACGCAGTCGATGGCGCCCGGTACCGTCTACACGTACAAGCACACCATCAACGGATGGGGTGGCAGCGATGAGGACATCTCAGGCGACGGCGCGTGCGACGTCGGCGGCAACCGCGAGATCACCGTTGGCACGGCACCGATCACAGTGTCCAACACCTACGGCAGCTGCGGCACGTGCCCGACATTCAGCATCGCGGGCGGCTGGTGCGCAAACTTCGGACCCGGGCCAATCAACGCAGGCGCTGGCACGGGCTGGACGCTTTTCGGCCAGATCTTTGTCGGCGGCTTGACCGATATCGTCTCGGAGACGCTCTCGCCTGACTACGTCACCGGCGAGTTCGGGTACGGCACGGTGGGGGCGGACGCATCGACGTTCACCTACTTCGACGCTCCTTGGACCGGTAAAGCCGGCAACAATTTCGAAGCGGCTTACAGCCTCACGCTGCCAGCGGCAGGAACCTATGACGTTGTTTACCGGGCAACTGGTGATGGCGGAACAACCTACACCTACTGCGATAGCGGTGGTGGTGTGGCCGCATCTTCGGCAGCTGTATCGCGCGTCTCCATGACAACGTTCTAGTGAGAACAATGCCTACTCGCATGCGTGCGTTGATCACCTCGTGTTTGTTCGTCTTCTCCCTGGTCGCTTGCTCAAGCAGCGACGGGGAGTCGACCGATACGTCCTTCCCCTTTGACATCGACTTCGGCGACAGCGCCGTGGACGTTCAACCAGAGGTCGAGGCCGACGCTCCTGAGGACGTTCAGCCTGACGTGCCGGACGAGGACATCGAAGACGTTGAGCAAGATGTCGCAACGGACGCTCCTGAGGACGTTCAGCCTGACGTTCCTGAGGACGTTCAGCCTGATGTGCCCGCGGAAGTCATCGAAGATGTTGCGGCCGTCGATGCTGAGGACGTTCAGCCCGACGCAGCGGACGCAGACACCGTCGACGCAGATGATCAGGATGCCGAAGAAGATGTCACGCTAGACATTGACGTCGACATTCCGGACCCCGCCGATGTGGACGTCAGCATCAACGTCGGCTCCATCTTGCCCTTCTTCGCGATCGCCGAAGTGGGCGACGTGGTGCGATTTACCAATCGTGATGTGAACCCGCGCCACATCGTCTTCTTTGACGAGAGCTTCGACTCGGGTGAACTCGCCGCGAACGACTTCGTCGACTTCACGCCGACCCTTGGCGGCACCTTCTTGTATGGCGAGTTCGAGAGCCGCGAAGTGCTCGGGCACGTCGTCGTCTTGGCTCCCGGCCTCGAAGGCGACCACTACGTGAACATCGACCTTGAAGGAGGCGCAGCCATCATCGTGCCGAACCAGCTCACCATTTTGGCCGGCGAAACGGTCGTGTTCGAGAACCTCGACTTCGTGCGTCCGCGCGCGCTGCGGGCGAACGACGAGTCGTTCTTCTCCGGCACACTCACCGAGACCTTCCGCTACGCGTTCACCTTCACAGAGCCTGGCGATGTGCTTTATGCGCTCGATGGAGACATGTCGGTCGCCGCGCAGATTCAGGTGCTCGCGCCCCCACCAGAAGCCGACCACACGATCTCTATGGGCGCCGCCTCGTTTGAGCCAAGCTCGGTAGAGATGGTCGTCGGCGAGACGCTCGTATTTGTGAACAACGACAACGTCGCGCACAGCGCAATATCGGTAGACGATACACTGGATACCGGTCGCCTCGAGCCCGGCGCGTGGTTCTTGTTCACCGCTACGACAGCAGGCAGCCTGCGCTTCAGCGACGCGGTCGGCGGTGACCGGATGTACACAGGCCGGCTGACGATTACCGAAGCCGAGTAGGCTCGATCGTCGTTTGAAGTCCCGGGGTCTTCGGTAGTTCGGGCCGGAAGTACCGGGGCCGCCCGGGCGCCTCGATCCAAGCCGCCAGGGCTGTCTCCGACGGCCCGTCGAACTATCGAAGCGTCGCGCCAGCTTCGTCGAAGTCCCGAAGCTCTCCGGCAGTTCGGTCGACGTCCCAAGGGGCCCCGCCAGTCGAGCAGGCCGTCCGAGACAGCCTGCGGCACGTCGCGCCTCGAACTCCCGATTCACCCAAGTACTTCGGTCGGTGTCCCGAAGCGCCCGACCCTACTCCGCCGCCTCTGCCCGGGCCGCCTCCGCGGCCGCCAGCCCACGCAAGAGTCGCGCGCCGCGCGTCGTGATCTCATCATACAAAAAGCGCGACCGAGGCTCAGCTCGCTCCAGCCACCGCTCCAATATCTCGCGGCGCTCCGGGTACTGCTCGCACTGCTCCCAGAATATCTCCGCCACGGTCGCGTCCACGAGCAAGCGCATAAACCTCTCGGCATGCAGCATCGCGAACGCAAAGTCGCGCTTCGGGTCCCAATCCTTCGACAGCTTCTCCAGCCACTCCGCCAACGGCTCGCGGCGAACCTGCTTGAACTTCGCGCCCGCCGTCTTGGCAATCATCGTTGTTTGCGCGCGGTCCGCCAACACACGAAGCTTGCATACGCGCCGCTCTAGCTGATCCTTCGCCGACAGCGAACGCCACTGCGTATGCGCCGCTGACCTCGCGAACGCCTGCGGCGACTTCATTGCCTGCATTAACGCGTCCTTCATTACCATCAACGATTGAATCTGCGACGTGCCCTCGTAGATCGGCAACACCATCGCATCACGCAGCAACTTCTCAACACCATACTCCTTTGTATACCCCACGCCGCCGTGAATCTGAATCGCTCGCTGCGCGATCTCAACCGCTTTCTCTGACCCGAAGTACTTCGCCATCGGCGTCACCCGCCGAGCCTCCCAGGCGTGCGTTTTCTCTTCGGTCTCGATCGCGCGTGCGGCCGCGTCATCGCCCGCGCACCGATACTGACGCTTAATGCGCAGCTTCTGTGACATCTCCTCGTGATACGCGCCGTGCATCGCCAGTGCGCGACACGCGCGAATGTCGATGTCCATCTCGTCCAGCAAGTCCGCGATCATCTCGTGTTGGTCAATCATCTTGCCCATGCTCGGCCGCTGCGCCGCATACTCCTGCGCCTGGCGAAGCGCGTTCTCCATGACGCCGATCGCCTCAAACGCCACGCCCACACGCGCGTTGTTCATCAACAACAACATCAAGCGAAAGCCATCGCCCGTCTTGCCAATCAACTCGCCCGGTGTCTCCTCAAACTCCACCGAACACGTCGGCGATGACTTGTGCCCCAGCTTCTCCTCCACCCGCGACACGTGCCCGTGCCACACCCGCCCGTCAGGGGTGTCCTCATACAGCGGCACCATGAATAGCGAGAGTGCGTCTAGGCCGCCTTCCTTCTGCGTACGCGCAATCACGACGTGGTACTTGCCGTGCCCCGACGTAATGAATATCTTCTGCCCTGTTAGGCGCCATACGCCATCGTCACCTAGCACCGCCTTCGTGCTCAGGCGCGCCATGTCGCTGCCGGCGTTGGGCTCGGTGATGTCCATCGCGCCCCACGCCTCGCCCGCGGCGATCTCGGCGATCGCGTCGCCAAAGCGTGTGCTCAGCACCCGCGTGCCCTCTGCGTTCATCTCCGTTGTGCCTTCGAAGATGGAGTACACGAAGAGCGCCATGGCAATGCCGCCGTGAAACCCAACGTGCGTCATGATGCCCGCGTCCGCACGAGCAAACAACTCCGCGTTGGCCATGTACACCACGAGCGGTACATTCAATCCGCCGAGCTCCCTGGGCAAACATAGGCCGTGAAGGCCAAGCTCGTTGATCGTCTCGCACACCTCGTTAAAGGCGGGCGGCGTCACTACCACCTTGTCCACCACCTTCTGCATCTGCGTGTCCAGCTCATGCGCCCGCGGGGCGATCGCCTCCGCCGTTACCTGTCCCACCATCTCCATCACCTGCTGGTAGAACTCCTTCGCCTCCGCCACGTTCGCATGCGAATCCTCCGCACGCCACTCCATCTCCGTCAGCTCCGCCAAACGCTGCCAGTTCAAGTAGCGCTCCGTGTAAAAGCGCAGATCGTCGTTGTCGCTGTAGAAGTTCGCCACGATGTCTCGATGGAGCAGGGTGTCACTGAACGGTGATTCAGTCGCTAGTGCAGGCGGAGAGCTGCGTCAATGTAGAGGGCAGGGGAGTGAGGAGCTGTTAGGGGTTGTGGGAATTGGTGATGCGGGCTCTGCCCCGCACCCGCCAGGGGGCAAGCCCCGTGGACCCGGCGGAAGTCGCTGTGCGACTTCCTTTGTTGGGGTTGCTCCCCGCTCGGCAGTCGATGGGAGGTTGGGGCGGACTTTGGGCGTTGTGGCGCCGGTGGGTGTTGCAACCTGCGGGGTCGAGGCGCATCTGTACGGATGTGCGTTGCTGGTTGGGTCGTCGGGACCTATTGCTGCGTCGAGCTCCTGCCCCACTTCCGATGCATCCCTATACGTACGTGATCGCGCTTGTTGTGATCTCCGTCTTCGTTGCGACGTTGGAGCGTGTGTTCCCGTGGCGGAAGAAGCAGCGGGCGCTTCGGCCGTATCTTTGGAGTGATATGCTCCACCTCGTGTTTAACGGGCACTTGTTGGGGGTGATCGTCTACGGGTTGTCGACGCGTTATGTGTTGCCGACGGTGGACACGTGGCTGG
>JBLFZA010000283.1:0-6012 GCA_047610025.1 Bradymonadia bacterium
AGTCCGGCGCGAGCGCGTCCGGGGTGTCCGCGCCAAGAGCACGCTGCGCTTCGGGCAGGGCGAAGTACCCCATCGTCACCACGAGCTTCAGCAGCTCGGGGAGCTCCCGTATCAGGTGAATTCGACTCCGCGAGAGGCGGCCGAGCAGCGCCGCTCCCTCCGCTGAGGGTAGCCAAGGGAAGATGCGGGGTCGAAACGTCGCCCATAGGGGCGCGAAGGTGATGAGCCAGGTCGCTGCCCGCAGGCCAAGCCGTACCTGGGCCGGCGCGCCAGGCAGAAAGTCCTCCAAGAAGCGGTCGAGCGGCACGTCGTCGGCTCCCTTCGTGAGCGGGCCGGCTGGTTGCGCGGGCAGCATCGCCGCGAAGATGGCGAGCAACCATCGCCGCTCGAAGGTGAACCAGCTCATCGGCCTGTGACCCCGAGGGTCATGCGCCCTCGGGAGCCGGCACGCGGAACGAGACGACGAGGCGGTCTTGCAGCCGGATAGCGCCACCGAGCGCGCTGTAGGGCTTGATGCCCCACTGCGAGGGTTGGAACTCGACGTTGCCTACGAGGTCAGCGCCGTCTCGCTCGATAGGCACGACGATGTCGTGAGACTTGCCGATGAGCGTCAGCGCGCCACGTGCGATAAATCCGCCGTTTTGCGGTCTCACGGTC
Organism: Bradymonadia bacterium; assembly: GCA_047610025.1. GTDB lineage: Bacteria > Myxococcota_A > Bradymonadia > REDH01 > REDH01 > JBLFZA01. Next base: position 658 of record JBLFZA010000283.1, read on the forward strand.
CCCGCGAATGAAATCTTCGCGTGCTGCGAGACGCGCAACACAGTGCCCGCCATCGTGCTTCTGATCTTCTCTTTGTCCTTCGCCGAGAGGGCGCGTTCATCGAGAACATCGCCGTTGATGGCGCCGTCGACTTGGATGGTCTCGGGGAAGAAGTCCGCCGATACGGTGCTGCCGTCGATGACGACGCGAAAGCGCTTCACCGTGAGGCGCAGGTCGTGGGCGACCTTCGAGAGCAGGCCCTCTTTGTAGGTAAAGAGGTGGATCTCGCCTTTGCTGATTCTCGCCTTCACTCGTCGGACTCATTTCGGGGGGTCATCTTTGCGCGTAGCCTCTCCAATGCAGCCTGCTGCTCTTCAGGAGTGCTCGTGGGGGCCTCGTCGTGATTGATGAGGCCACCGGTGCCGTCGAGGTGCGCCGGGTCGGCGGACGCGAGATCAGCGAGTGCGTGGGCGTCATCCTCGACTGGCGCGTGACCCGCTGGAGCAGCGCTCGGCGGGGCGCCTGCCCCAACCGCTGCGCCAACCCCTGCGCCAACCGCCGCGCTTGGCTGCGAACCGAGGCTCTGGTCGAACGTATCAAGCTCCGACGCGGCTTCGCGCAACGCCGAGTCGCGTTCGCTACCAAGCCCCGCGAAGCGCGTATCGATGCCCATCGATTCGAACTGCTCTGCCGTGTGAAGCGCTCGCGCAGCCGCGGCGTTCGCTGGCCCGGAGACACGTTCATCGCGCAGCTCCTGCGCCGCCATGTCTCGGCCGATTTCGGCCTCGGAGAGACGGGTGGCAGCCTTCACGTAGCGCTCTCGCGCCTCGACGGCTTGCGCCTTGGCCTGTGAGGCCATCTCCATCTCGCCTTGGGTCATGGCGAACTTGGCGCGCTTGAACCACTTCTCGCCGTCCGCTTTCGCCTCGTTGAGGGCGCGCTGGGCGATTTTGATCTCGGCTAGCCAATGGGCCAGGACAGCGCGATCGCTCATGACCCGTCTCCTTCAGTTTTGCCCTCAGACTCTTGCGCTGCCAGTAGGCGGTAGAGCTCGTCTCGTTCTTCGTTGTCAGCGTCGTTGGCTGCCGGCGCGCTCGTCGCGGTCTGCTTTGCCGCTTCCTTGGCCTGCGCTCGCTGCTTGCGTGATGGCTTCGCAGGGGCCTTCTCGGGAGCAGGTGCGGCTGCTGCGACCGGCGTTGGCTCGTCTTGGGTAAGCTGTCCGCCAGCGCGCATGCGCTCCAACATGTCGTTCACGAGCTGACGCACGGCCTTCGGCTTGCTCACGTGGGCGAAGCGCACAACGGCGCCGCCGGCTTCTCCGGTCGAGAAGACCACGTCGCCTGTGAATAAGAGACGCTGCGCGATGTTCTGCTGCACGTCGATATGGTGCAGGTCGGTGAGCTTGATAGACGCGCTGTTGCGGCGGAGCAGACCCTCATTAGCCTGCAACGAGTCGAGCGTGACGACGTACTTGTGGAAGAAGCGCGTCTTGACGAGCCCCCACAAGACGAAGAGCAATGGCCCACCAATCGCCGCGGCCCACCAGTAGAGTGGCACCGACATCATCGACGTGCCACCGGTCGCCTCGCAAGCGCCATAGCCCTTGTCGACCTGCGTCAGCGTGTAGATGTGAATGCCCATCACCACAAAGGGCAGCACGAGCAAGCCGAGCTGACTGCGCGCTGCCTGATGGTAGACGCGTACGACGTGTTCTTTCGAAGCCATAGTGCTCTTCAGCGGGGGCGGGCCAGGGCGATCGCCTTCTACTATACGCATTGGGAGCTCGCAGCGCGAGTGTCGACCGTCAACGGGCTCAGAGCTATCGCAAGAAGTTCTCTTCGTGGGCGCTGCCCCCGCGACCGGGGTTGGATGCGAATAGCATGTCGCCGCACGGCGGCTGAAGAGCGAAGCGTTGTCCACTAGAGCCCCCGTATCTTTGGCCTTCGTCTGCGAGCACTTCTCCGTCGTTGCTCAAATCGCGGACGGTGGACATGCCCGTGAGATTGTATTGATCGGGGGGACCCGCTCAGGTTGAAAGCCACGGCCAAGCGAACACGATACTGACGGCCGAACATACACCGCGGCGCACATCGCTAGGCGGGCCTGCATCCCAACGCGCTCGGGCTCTACGGCGTAACACGCAGCTTGTTTGAGCCGATGTCGGCCGCGCACTCCCCGGAAGTCGGGTGTGCGCACGAGACCGATGGCGTGGACCGAGACGACCGCTGCCGGAGGTCTTTGAAGTTGACCTCGTAGACACCCTGCGCGGGAAGCCGCCGCAAGCTGAGCCGGCTATTCAGTCGCAGCGAAGCCGACCCGGGCCCCGTGCTAGCGGTGCCTAGGCTGTGGCCGGCGCGAGGCACACGGCCGACTCGCCGTGGCCGGCGACTCTGAGCAGGGCGGCAGTCGCACTAAGCGATGTGCGGCAGGCGCAGCAAGCGACGCCCTACAGGTACTGCACAACCGGCTGAATCAGCGGTCGTCGACCTGTCTCGCGCTTGAAGAAGCGCACAAGCTCGACCGAGAGCAGCTCCTCGACGCGATGCGCCTTGCGGCGGTCGGCGCGACCGAGCCTCTGCATCGCCTTACGCGCGAGCTTCTGCGCGTCTGCGAGCAGACCATCATCGAACTCGGCGTCGTGTAGGCCGAGGTTCTTGAGCGTCACTGGCTCCAGAATCTCGCCGGTCTCCCCTTGGATGACCATCGCCGCGAGGCACATGCCGCGCATCGCCATGCGACGACGCTGCTTGAGTGCCTCGCCGAAGTAGATGCCGAACGTGCTGCCGTCGACCGCGAGGCGCTCGAACTTCAGCTTCTCGATTACGCGCGACTTCTTGCGCGAGAGCTCGAGCACTTCGCCGTTTTCGAGCACGTGAGTGCGCTTCACACCGAGTGACTCGGCGAGGTCAGCGTGCTGACGCAGGTAGCGGTAGTCGCCGTGCACAGGCACGAAAACGTCCGGCTTCGTCCAGCGAATCATGTCCGCTTGGTCTTCCTTATAGCCGTGGCCGGAGCAGTGCAGGTCCGGTGCGTGCACCATCGTGCCGCCGCAGCGCGCGATGTCGTCCATCAAGCGCGCGATGTGCGCCTCGTTGCCCGGTATGGAGCGTGCCGAGAAGATAATCTGGTCGCCAGGCTTGATGGTGATGCCGGCCAAGGTGCCGGTCGCGATGCGCTTGAGCGCCGCGCGAGGCTGCGCCTGGCTGCCGGTGCACGCGATGATCACCTGCGAGTCTGGCAGCTTCGCTGCGTCCTCCGCGTCGATGATCAGCCCGCTGTCCGGAATCTTGAGCAAGCCGAGGTCACGGGCGAGCTGCGAGTTACGCTGCAAGCTGCGGCCGAGCAGGCAGAATTTCCGCCCTGTTGCGTAGGCGACGTCGATGAGGGCCTGCACGCGGAACATGTTCGTGGAAAACATGGTCACGATGAAGCGCTGCTTCGAGCGGGAGATCTCCCGCTGCATCGCGATCTTTACGTTGGTCTCAGAGCCAGCGCGGCCGGAGCGCTCGATGTTGGTCGAGTCGGAGAAGAGCATGCGAACGCCCTCCTTACCCCATGCGCGCAACTTCGCTTCGTCCGCAGGCGGCTCGAAGGTCGATTCGGGGTCGATCTTGAAGTCGCCGGTGTGCACGAGCAGCCCGCCGGCGTAACGCAGCGCCGTCGCGAAGGCGTCCGGGATACTGTGGTTCACCTGCGCGAACTCGGCCTGGAAGGGCCCAATATCGTACGTGCCCTTGGTCGAGGTCTCGATGATCTCGTAGTCACGCGGGGAGAAGTTGTTCTCCTCAAGGTGATGGCGGATCAGCGCGGCCGCGTAGGGCGGGGCGTAGACCGGGACATCGATCTCCTCGAGCAGCAGAGCCAGAGCACCGAGGTGATCCTGGTGGCCGTGCGTGATGAGGATCGCCTCGATGTCGTCCGCGCGCTCGGCGAGGAACCCGACATCCGGGGCGATTTGGTCGATGCCGTAAACGTCATCGTCGGGGAAGGTTACGCCACAATCGACTACGATCGCACGGCTGCCTACGCTGATAACAGCGCAGTTCATGCCGATTTGACCGAGTCCACCTAGCGCGAAGAATCGAACAGAGTCGTCTTGCAAATTGTTTCTCAGATGGTCGTCCTAGACGCCTTTGCGCGGTTTACTTCTTCGACGAAGCGGCCCTTGAGGCGATACGAGCGCAAATGCCCGCCCTCCTTGAGCTTTTCGAGTCGAAGACGTCGCCCGTCGGCGCTGTTGAACAAAGTTTCACCCGTCGCTTCGCGGACCATGGTCTCGACGTGCGCAGGCGCATTAATAAAAGAACTCTTGTACGCTTCGCAGATGGGGCACTCCATCTGTGGCTGGCCGCCCTCGAGGACGAATCCACATGAGGTGCAGCACCACAGAACCGATTGCATGTACGTATTGGCGTTCATGTTGCCTCTTGCGTTGCGTTCACGATTGAACCCTGTAGCGCTGCTTTTGCATTCCCTCAATGTTTTACACGCGATCAACGGTACGTTGCCGCGTTAGGAGCACGTCAGTCGGTGCCGAGATTATTCGTGCGCCGCCGCACGCGCCGAGTCTTCAAGCGCCGCTACGAGCCGCGCCTCAAGGTCACTTGGCATGGTTCGGGCCAGCTCGTCGCGGCAAATGACGCTCGTCTTCCGATACTGCGCGATGAACTCCTCACATTTCGGGCAGTTCGCCAGGTGCAGCTTGACGTTGAGCTTGCGCAGCGTCGAGAGGTCGTCCTCGAGGTAGTCGATCAGCAGGTCGACCACGTCATCGCAGCTGTACATCATGCGTTTCATGAGCCGCATGGCTACACTTGTTGGCTCGTCACTCATGCCGCGCCTCTCATGCGTTGTGCCGTGGCACGTACTTCTCGATGAACAACCCAACTTTACGCCAAGCCTCGTCCGATACATGGCTCGGCTTCGTCATGATCGCGTACTTCAAGGCGTGAGCCGCGCCGCAAGACTCTTCTTCGCCGAGAGGAATCGCTGCGATGGCGCGCTTGAGAACGTTCTTCACATTGCCCACGTTGGCCTGCACGTTCGCGATCACGTCGGAGATATCGACCTCGTCGGCGTCGTACCAGACGTCATAGTCGGTCGCGAGACAGATGGAGCCGTAGGCCATCTCCGCTTCGCGAGCGAGCTTCGCCTCTGGCAACGCCGTCATGCCGATGAGGCTTGCGCCCCAAGACCGGTGCATCTCGCTCTCCGCCTTGGTCGAGAAGAGAGGGCCTTCCATGCAGACATACGTGCCGCCGTCGTGCGTCGTTACGCCCTCTGCTCTGCACGCCGCGAGCAGGATATCGCGCATCATCGGCTCGAAGGGGTGGCTGAAGCCCGCGTGTACCGCGATATCGTCAAAGAACGTGTTCA
>JBLFZA010000284.1:0-6008 GCA_047610025.1 Bradymonadia bacterium
CCCTCTTATTGCGGGTTGACACGACGCGGTGGCCCCGGCACCTGAAGCGAGCTAGCGCAGATTTTCGCTGGCGATTAAGTTGTCACAGGATGCACGTTTGGCGTGCCTGCCCCCTTATGGAGTCACGTATGCAGTTTTTCAGCAGTATTGGAACGAAGCTGGCGGAAGTGCTCGGTTCGAGTATCCCTGCAATTCTCGGGGCATTCGCGCTCCTGCTCGTTGGCTGGGTGGTCGCAAAGTTCGTCTCCGGGCTCGTTGAAAACGCGCTGAAACGAACCGAGATCGACAACAAGATCGCCGCGCTCTTCTTCGACGCCGACGCAGCGGAAGGCAAAGTCGAAGCCATAGCGGGGCGTGTCACCTTCTGGGTGGTCATGTTGTTTGCGCTCGCCGGGTTCTTCCAAGCCCTTCAGCTCACGGCACTGACGGAGCCCATTAACGGTCTGCTCACGCAGGTCTTCGAGTTCTTGCCGTCGCTCATAACGGCTGTTGTGCTGGTTTTGGTTGCGGTGCTTCTCTCTCGGGCCGCGAGATTCCTCGTGAAGAAGGGCCTGACGTCGATCGGGCTCGACAAGCGCTTGGCGGCTGGCGCAGAGCTCGAGGAGGGCGGTACCTCCACTTCGACCGCGCTCTCCGAGGCGGCGCACTACCTGATTCTGCTGCTCTTCGTGCCGGCCATTCTTGAGACGCTGTCGCTACACGGCCTGCTGCAGCCGGTCAGCGCGATGTTTGAGACGGCGCTGAGCTTCGTGCCTAACCTGGTGGCGGCCGTCGCTATCCTTGTCATCGGCTGGTTCGTTGCCCGCGTGCTTCGCCAACTCTCCTCCGCGCTGCTCGCATCACTCGGGGTTGACCGCTTGGCCGAGCGCCTTGGGCTTCGAGAGGTCACTCCGGATGGCAAGCTCTCGAGCGCTCTCTCGACCGTCATCTACGCCGTCGTGCTCATCCCCGTGTTCATCGCGGCGCTCGATGCGCTGCAGCTCGACGCGCTGACGGAACCCACGAGCCAGATGCTGCAGCAGCTACTCGAGGCTGTGCCGAACATCCTCGGCGCGGTCCTCATTCTCGGCATCACGTGGGTCGTCGCGAAGATCGTGTCCGAGCTTCTGCGCACCCTCTCTGCAAACATTGGCGTCGATGGTCTCGCGAAGCGCCTCGGTGTCGCCGGCCTCGACGGCGGCGTGAAGATCTCGTCCGCCATTGGGCACCTCGTGCTCGCTGCGATTCTTCTGTTTGGCTCGATGGAGGCGTTCAACACCCTCGGGTTTGAGCTGCTCTCGGCGATGGTCTTCGAGATCATTGAGTTCGCGAGCCAGGTGCTACTCGGTGTGCTGATTCTCGCTGTGGGGCTTTACGTGTCCCAGCTGGCCGCCACGGTCATCACCAGCAGCCGCATGGCGCACTCCGGCTTGCTCGCTACGCTGGCACGTGGCGCAATCCTGGTGCTCGCTGGTGCGATGGCGCTGCGCCGCATGGGTCTGGCCAACGACATCGTAAACGCCGCGTTCATTGCACTGCTCGGCGCAATCGCCGTCGCCGCAGCGCTCGCATTCGGTCTTGGTGGGCGCCAGACCGCAGGTTCTCTGCTCGAAGAATGGCGCGCCGCGCTGAACGCCAAGCGAGCGGCCGCCCTCGAGAGCGTCGCCGAGCCCACCGAAAGCGTCAGCACGCCGCCGGTCATCGCTGACCCGACGGCCACCGAGTAGCGCGAGCGCGTGGCGCACGGCGTGCAATGCGCGGCTGGGTGCGGCATGGTGGGCGGCGAACTCGTCCCCCGCCCGGCGCACCGCTCGTGCGTTCGGCGCCGCCCCACAAGAGCGCATGAACGCAACACCGAAGCCTGTGGCAGTCGCCGATTGGAACACTCTCGAAGACCGCACCCCAGCGTATGCCCTGGTCGCGAACGTCGACCTCGTCATCGTGCGGTGGGACGACCACGTCTCCGCTTTGTACGGCCGCTGCCTCCATAGAGGGGCGCTGCTGGCGGATGGGCACGTGAACGGGGACGACATCGTCTGCGGTCTGCACGGGTGGGACTTTCGGATTCAGACCGGCATCTCGGCCTACGACAACCACGAGGTGCTGCAACGCTTCACCGCGTGGATCGACGACGGCGTTGTCTACGTCGATGAGGATGAGGTCGCGGCGTGGGAGACTGAACACCCGCAGCCCTACGACCGCGACGCCTATCTCGGAACGTATGCTGACGTGCATGGCAGCCCTGTCGAAGACCACGTGGCCGGCATTCAGGCGCTCGCCAAAGACGGCCTCGAGAAGACAGGGCACCACGGCCCTACGTCGGCCATGGGTGTCGACCGCCACGCGCTGCCGATGTGGGACGATATTCAGTTCGTGACCGCGCAGCTCGCCACCCGCCCCTTGCTCGACGAGAACGAGGTCTCGACCGGGCTTATCATCGGGCCGAACGCGAAGAAGCCGCTGCATCTCGACATCCCCATCTTCGTCAGTGACATGAGCTACGGCGCCCTCTCGGAAGAGGCGAAGATTGCGCTGGCAACCGGCGCAGAGCGAGCAGGCACGGGCATTTGTTCGGGAGAGGGCGGCATGTTGCCGGAGGAGCAGGAGGCGAACTCCAGGTACTTCTACGAGCTGGCGTCTGGCCGTTTTGGCTTCAGCTACGAAAAGGTGGCGAAGTGCCAGGCCTTCCATTTCAAAGGCGGGCAGGGCGCAAAAACAGGCACCGGTGGACACCTCCCCGGGGAGAAGGTGAAGGGAAAGATCGCGCGAATCCGCGAGCTGCCAGAAGGCCAACCGGCGATCTCACCTGCGACGTTCCCGGACCTCATTACGGTCGACGACTTCAGGCGCGTGGCCGCGGAGGTGCGCGAGCACACAGGGGGAATCCCCGTGGGGTTCAAGCTCTCGGCACAACACATCGAAGCGGACATCGACCGCGCGATCGAGATTGGCGTCGATTACGTCATCCTCGATGGACGCGGTGGCGGAACAGGCGCCGCGCCGCTCATCTTCCGCGACAACATCTCGGTGCCGACCATCCCGGCGCTCGCGAGGGCGCGCAGACACCTCGACAAGCAAAAGTCGGAGATGACCTTGATCATCACGGGCGGTCTGCGAACCCCGGCGGACTTCGCGAAAGCACTGGCACTTGGCGCCGACGGCATCGCGGTCTCGAACGCCGCGCTTCAGGCTATCGGTTGTCTCGGCATGCGAGCCTGCCACACGAACAATTGCCCGGTCGGCATTGCCACGATGAAGGACGAGCTGCGTGCCCGTTTCGAGATCGAGAAGTCGGCCGTGCGCCTTGAGCGCTACTTCCGCTCCGCTACGGAGCTGATGACCGTGCTCGCACGCGCATGCGGGCACCACTCGCTGTCGGACTTCGCGCTTCGTGACCTCACGACGTTCGACCGCGAGATGAGTCATCTCAGCGGGGTCGCTTACGGCGGCATAACCCGCTAGGTAGCGCGCGAACTTGGGCGCACCGCCAAGCCCTCCCTTCGATAGAGCCTTGTATGGTCGAACAAGCACCCGCGGTCATCGCGCGCGGATTACAGAAGTCGTACGCGGATCTGAACGCGGTCGATGGGATCTCCTTTGAGATCCCGCGCGGTGTTTGCTTTGGCTTCCTCGGCCCCAACGGCGCGGGCAAATCGACGACCATGCGCATGATCTATCGAGCCACACCGGTCGGCGGAGGGGCCCTGCAGGTGCTCGGGCACGACGCGGCGAGCGGAAAAAACGACCGGGCGATCAAGGCGCGAATCGGCGTGATTCATCAGGAGAACAATCTCGATGAAGAGCTCAGTGTGCGCGAGACCTTGAGCGTCTTCTGTGGCTTTCACGGGCTTCACGGCGACGCGGCAGCGAAGCGCGTCGACGAATTGATGGCCTTCGCCTCGCTGACGGAGCGCGCAGACAGCAACGTACGCACGCTCTCTGGCGGCATGAAGCGTCGGCTCATGGTCGCGCGCGGGATCGTGGGAGACCCCGAACTGGTCGTGCTCGACGAGCCCACCACGGGTCTCGACCCCAGGGCGCGACAGACGCTGTGGGAGAAGCTCGCCGATCTCAAGCGAAAGAAGGCAACGCTCATTCTGACCACACATTACATGGACGAAGCCGAGCGACTTTGTGACACCATCGCGGTCATGGACAACGGTCGCATCGTCGCGGTCGGCTCGCCGGAGGCGCTCATCGAGACCCACGCTGCGCCGCATGTGGTCGAGGTTGACGTCGCCTCTGACGTTACGCTGCCTGACGCCCTACTCAAGCACTCCGTTGTCCGCTTCGCGGATTCGTTCGGCGGTCGTCAACTGCTCTACACGGAGCACCCCGAGAGTCTTCTCCCAGACGTCGTCGCCGCTCTGCCTCACGTGCGCGTGCTGTCGCGCCGCGGCACGCTGGATGATGTCTTTCTGCGATTGACCGGCAACACGCTCGACGCGTAGCTGCGCCAGCACGTTCGACGCCGAAAACGTCGACAGACCAGAGCCCAAGATGAGATTACCAGGAGACATCGACCTCGCGCTCGCGCTCGCAGTTTGGCGGCGCAACGTGACCGTGTATCGGCGCACGTGGAAGATGAACATCTTGCCGAACTTCTTTGAGCCTATCCTCTACCTGGTCGGTATGGGCATCGGGCTCGGCGCGTATCTCGGCCAGGATGTTGGTGGCATGCCGTACCTCGCATACATCGCGCCCGGGTTGCTCGCGAGTGCGTGTATGAACGGCGCCGTCTTCGAGACGACGTACAATATGTTCATCAAGATGAACTTCGCGCGCCTCTACGACGCCTTCTTGGGCACGCCTGCGCAGGTGCAAGACATCGCCGCAGGTGAACTCCTCTGGGCGGTGACGCGCTCGTGCATCTACGGCTTCGCCTTTCTCGTCGTGGCCGGCGTGTTGACGGTTGGGTTCGAGTTGCCGCTCATCACCAGCCCTGGCGTGCTCTTTGCTCCGCTGATTATTGTGCTCACCGGAGCGCTTTTCGCGGCCATCGGTGAGCTCTTCACCAGCTTTGTGAAGAACATCGACATCTACAGCTACTTTTACACCTTGTTCTACACGCCGCTCTTTCTCTTCAGCGGGATCTTCTACCCCGTGAACCAGTTCCCCTACGGAGAGCAGGTCGCGTGGTTCATGCCGCTCTACCACCCCGTTCGCGTACTTCGCGCGTTGCTGCACGGCGGCTTTGAGACCACCCATGCCCTAAGCATCGTGTGGATGATCGTTGTGACCGGAGTGCTCTTCGCGATCGTGCCGGGACGCATGCGTCGGCAGCTGTTCCGCTAGTCGAAGCCACACCTAGCGTCCGACGGCGCCGCCGAGCGCTTCCCAGCAGGCACGGTACGTTAGGTCAAAGCCGCCCGGGATGGGAATGATGCTCTCAAGGCCGTTCCAGACCGGGGTGCCCCGGCGGTCAGCGCTGAGCGGCACGAAGTCCACACCAAGACGCGCAGCGCTGCGCATCGCGCGCGGGAGGTGCCAGGCAGAGGTCAGAAGTCCAACGCGCTGCCAGCCGCGCTCCTCGATCAGGGTGGCGTATGCGGCCAACTCCTGCGAGGTGTTGTAGGGGTCGCGAAGTCGAATGATGTCGGTTTCGGGAACGCCGAGGGTGCTCCAGATTCGAGTCGTGTGCTCGGTCGCGTCGACGTGAACGGTTCGCCCCGGGACCGAACGGCCAGAGGTCACGAGCACCGGCGTCAGTCCCTCATGGTAGAGGCGGGCCGCGAGAACGACACGGTCACCGGCTGCGGTTGTGTACACGCGGCCGTCGACCGCGTTCGTGCCACCGCCGAGCACGAAGACCGCATCGAAGGGCGCTTGCTCGAAGGGGTTCGCTTGAACGAAGGGCGCCTCGGTCCGCGCGATAAGGTACTCCCCAAGCGGACGATTGCCGGCGAGGGTGTACAGCGCGAATAGAAGCGTGAGCGCGATCGCCGTGATGCGATCTCTTCGACGTGCCTGCAGCGCAGCGAGGCTCCACAACGAGAGCCAGATTAGCCCTGTGGGCATCACGAGCCGCG
>JBLFZA010000285.1:0-6005 GCA_047610025.1 Bradymonadia bacterium
CCGGGCCGCGGCCCTCGCTGCGGCCGTCTCTCGTTCGTGTGGCACACAGTGTTCGGCGACTAACCCGCTCGAAGCTCGGTGAGCCGCTCGCGCATCCGGTTAAGCAGCCCATCCCAGCCGTCTTCGGCGATAATGTTGCTGAAGGACTCGTAGTACGACTCCTCGAGTGACACGTCGTCAGTCACGATGTCGTAGACGAGCCATTCCGTGCCATCGCCCTGCGTCATCTTGATTTCCAACACGTAGGCCTCGCCGCCTGTGCCGACAGACGCCTCGACCGTGACTCTTCCACGACGCTCCCGCTCTCCGGTGTACGTGATGGTGTGGTCCGACTGGTTGACGGACCCGGCCCCTAGCCGCTTCGAGTAACTGGTTTCAATGAGGTCGCGGAGCAGACCGACAAACTCAGCGCGCTCTTCGGGAGTGCGCGCTTCCCAGTGCTCGCCGAGGGTCCGCTGGGCCAACATGTCGTAGCTGAGGAAGCCACGGATCGCGTCGCGAAGTGCCGCCTGTCGAGTATCGTCTGCGCCCTGAGCGGCCGCGTCATTCACGATGGCGAGAACGGCCTGTGAGGTTCGCTGGACGAACGCGGTGGCCTCCGGAGTAGACGCTGCCTCGGGGGTGGTGGCAGCTGCTTCGGCTTCGGGAGCGTCTTGAGCCAACACTGTTGAGCTCAACCCCAACGGCGCTGCGAGAGCGAGTGTCGCCAAGAGTCGTCGGAGTGCGCGAGTTCGCGTGGTCATATTCATGTGGTCATCAACGGAAGGGTCGGGTGCTGTCAGTTGCTGAGACGCCTTGAGGCGGCATCCTATTCACTCGCAGCGTGTGGGGCCGCCTCGGGTTCTCGGCCGCTGCAAGCCGAGACACCCTAGGGAACTGTCGGCCAGCTTGCGAAGTCGTCGTCACCACACTGTAGAGCGAGGTTGGCGACGGCCATTCGAAGCTCCGTGAGGGCGGCGTAGTACTCGCCTGCGACGCGGTAGTACGCCTCAAGCGGGTCTTTTACATCGTCGAAGTCAGCCAGCCCCTGGTCGAATTGAAACCATCGCTGATTCAGCCATGCGCGCGCCGCTGAGTAGGCTTCGGACTGAGCATGAAACGCCTCTAGTTTTCCAGTGCTGTCCCAATACGCCTCGGCGATGTCTAAGGAAACAGCCTGCACTGCTCCCTCAAGTTGCGCCTCGATGATTGCAACCTCCGCATCGGCGCGTCGTGCTCGCCGCGTAATCTGCAGCGGATTCATGTTCCAGCTTAGACCCACGCCGAATCCGAGTCCGAATCGGTTCCACGGGTCGTAGATGAAGGGGCCAGACACGTCGTCCACGGTCGGCGAGTACGCGCCGCCCATTTGCACCGTAAGGCCGGCGGTCGGCGCGAGTGCTCGCCAACGCACGAGCGCTGCGAGCCGCCGTGCATCGACCCCTTGTCTCAGGGCGATGAGGTCTGGACGCTGTTCTATCGCCGCGGCGATCACATCATCGAGCGATGGCGGCTCACCTAACGTGACGTCCTCCACAAGTGGCGTCGTCTCGAAGTCCACGGGGAGTTGAAGAAGTCTCAGCAGAGCGAATCGTGCGAGTCTCCCAGAAGCCTCGGTTTCTGTCCGTCGTTGAGTAAAACTCGCGCGCGAGATGGTGAGCTGCCGCAGCGATGTCCGAGCGCTAAAATCACCGTCGTCGATTTGATCTTCGAGCAGCTCCTCAGCGCGTGCGAGTCGACCGGATGCCTCGGAGAAGAGGTCTTCTACAACCTCGAAAACTTGGAGCCCGACATAGGCACGATAGGCTTCGAATCGAGACTGATCGATGGCAGCTTCTCGTTGCACCTCAACGAGTTCGGCGCCGGCCGCTGCCAATCTGCGGGCCAGGCGAATCTGGCCGAATGTGGTTAGCGGGACTGTCACGCGTAGCTCGGCGCGGAACGACAGCCCCGCGCCTCCGATGAGTGATTCGAGTAACTCTCGATCGCTCTGTCGGTTGCTGAGCGGATCGTTCGGGTCGTCGAGCTCTACCCGTGGAGCCGGCGACAAAGTGGATTGCACGCGGATGCGAGGAAAGCGCAGCGCTCCCGCTTCCCGCTCTCGCCACTCCGCTCGTTCAATCTCCGCGTCGGCGATCGTCACGAGCATCGAGTTGGATGCTAGATTGAGCACCTCTTCCAAAGTCACAACCTGCGCGGACACCGGCGATGGTAACAGCGAAGCGACGAAGAGGCCGAGCACGGAGAGTGCTGTTTTTGCTATGCGAGACATGTCGTTGGAACCGAGCGGGGCGGAGTTACAACAGCCTACCTGAGTCGCTCGGTGATCCCAACGCGACGTCGTTTCAAGGCAGAACCGAGACTCTACGGAATCGTCTGTGATTGGCGTAACGCATCGTCGAGTGTGGCTTGTTCCGCCGCGTCGAGTGCGCGTAAGCCGGCCGCGTGGCGGTAGGCCTCGACCGCGACGTTCCAACTCTGGTTGGTCGCGGCTGCCTCGCCTTGCGCCCAAAGCGCTTGCCGAGTCTGGTTCTTCAGCAATTCACTGAGCGTTTCGTCCACCTGAGGGCGTCCGAGATGTTGACGGAGTGCTTCCTGAAAGTGCCTCACGCTGTCTGCGTAGTCACTCTCCGCAAGTGAGAGCGCTCCCGCACGCTGGTGAAGCGCAATCTGAGTGGGCACGGCGAGCGTTTGCCGTAGGGTCTCTGCCCGCTGAGAGCCGGCGCGAGTGGCGGCGCGTAGGCAGCGGTCTGCTTCGATTGTCGTCTGCAGGGCTTCATCTAACGCGCCGGAAGCCTCAAGTGTTGTGACACGTTGAAGTTGAACCTCGCAGGCCTCGGTCGATGCGGACTGCTGCTGAGATGTGCCATCGCCCGCGGCGCGCTCTCTTGTCACAAGTGGGTCGGCGTTGACGGTGCTCGTCTGTGGTGAAGGATCCGTTTCACGATCGTTGTCGCGAAGGATCATCGCCATAATCGTCAGCACGCCGAGTACGCTCAGCGCGAGCGCGCCAAGAGGTAGCCACTTCGAAGCGGTCGATTGTCCAGAGCCGGCGCTCACCAACATTTCGGGCTGAATCTGTTCAGGGAAGCCCGTGTAGATTGCAGGGACATCGCCAAACTGCAGCTTGTCGCCATCACGAAGCACGCATGAGCGCTTGAGTGGCTCGCCATTCAATAACAAGCCGTTCGACGACCCAAGGTCCACGATCGAGATGTCATCCCCGACGCTGCTGATGCGGCAGTGCTGGCGAGACACGGATGAGTCCGCGATGACGATGTCAGCGCTACTGCCTCGCCCCACGACCGCAGGCATCGGGCGGAGCGGCGCGACCACCGGTGTCTGACCTTCTAGGCAATAGACGATTGTGGGCTGCCAGGCGGTCGGCGCCGGGGCTGTGCTGCCAGAAACGCCGCCACCTACTAGGAAGTTGAGGTGGTTCGTGACTCGCATGACGAAGATGCCAACCACGAGGGCAGCAGGCGTTTCGATTTGTTCGATTCCCCGGATGCGCCGGCCATCCAAGACAACGCCGTTTGCCGAGCCGAGGTCCTCAATGTAGCAGCGGCCAAGGTGCACGAACACGCGCGCGTGGCGACGCGACACGTCACTCGCTTTGAGGCGAATATCCGCGTCGGAGCCACGCCCGACAAAGAGCTCGCCCGCGGAGATCTCGCGTCGCTCGATCTCCGTCCCGTCGATCGTCTCGATAGTAACGTGGTACCGCATGCTGCGGGGACGCTCCGTGCTAGGCGTTGAAGATGCTGCCGTCGAACTCTTCGCCGGCTTCGCTCAAGGCGGCAAAAAGTGCGGGCACGTGGCCAGATGCGGTGAACTCCACGCCACTCGGGCCGTTCTTGCTTCGGAACACGCTAGCCGTTGAAAGGTCGCCGCCGTCGCCCACCACCACTTCGACCACTTCGCTTACGATGGCCCCGCCGCCCGAGCGGCGGTGGAGTTGTAGGAGCAGGTCGAGGTTCGCGCCGAGCTTTCTCGCGATTGCGCGACTGTCCTGCGAGCGTCCCGCCCCAGCGAGCAAGGTGAGCCGAGCGAGTGCGTCGTTTGGGTTGCGTGAGGCGACTGTTGCGATTGTCGAGCACGTGCGACTCGAGGCTCCCGCAAGCCAGTCGCCCGCGAGGTCGTCGGCAAGCGAGTCTACGACCAGAACATCAGGCTCGATCGACAGCGCTCTCGCCACGGCTGTCGGCAGCTGTCCGATGTGATGCTCCAAGCGGACTACAGCGTCGGAGGTCGGGGAGAGGCCCGCATCCGTTTCCACGGAAACGACGCGCATTGACTCCGGGAGGTCGTTCACGAGGGCATTGACCAGTCTGGTCGCTGCATTCGGGCTCTGCGTCGCGATAATGATGCTGCCGCCGTGACGCGCGGCCACCTGCAGAGAGTTCGCGATCTCGGCGCTCAGCATCCCCTCGTCAATGAGGTCGGACATGGTCGACTTCGCGATCAGCGGCTTCCTAATTGTGAGGATCGGACCGGCTGTCGACGTCGGTGGCATGACGAGCTCCAGTCGGGTGCCGTCCGGAAGTCGTACGCTTCCGCCGGAGGGGTCGGCGAGGTCTGCTCCCACCATAATCCGTCGCGCCGTGGCGGCCAGAACCTCAGGAGCGATGAAGCCGAGGTGTGTACGCTCAAGCTGCCCGTCTCGCCTCGCGAAAATGGTGTTGAAGCTGTTGACGTGAACCTCGGAGATGCTGTCGTCGTCGAGGTAGAACTCGATCGGCCCGAGCCCCGTGGCGGCGTGTACGACCGCGTCGATAAGCGCGGCACGCGAGTCACCATCTACTCCAGTCGCGAGCTCACTCGCCAAACTGCGGAAGCGCGTGATGTCCGCTTCTGCGGGCGGGTAGTTTGTCGGAAACTCCGATGTCGGAACGACCTGCAGGAGCGACTCGAGCGCTTGGGTGTAGTGCTCTGCGAATTCGGGCGTTGCGACGATCGCCAGTGAAGCGGCGTCCGTCTTTGTAACCGGGCTTGCCCCACTGCCTGGATCTCGGAACAAGTCGGCGGGCGGACGCATCATAAGCGTCGACCCGGGACTGTAGGAGTCCAGCGAGATACGTGAGTCGAGGGAAAGAGGGGTGGGCATGCTCGGCATAGAAACTGCCGCGGTCGCCGTAAGCCGCTCAGAGCCTAGGCCAGCCTCAGCGTGAGCCCCCACGTCGTCTAGCAGCGCGGCGAGAGAGGTCGTCGCGTCATTTTCGTCCTGCGTCTCTTCCTTCATGCTAGAAACTGCCTGAACTGCGGGCTCCACCGGCGAGTCGGGGCGCCTCATCGCCGCCGCCGCACGTGCAGCCACGCCCGAAGTAGCGGAAGAGTCAGTCGGCGCGTCACGGAACGTCAGCACGTAGTCACCGACAACGACCTTCTCTAGTTCCTCGACAAGTCGCGGAGCGGAGATCTTCTGTCCGGCGACGATCGTGCCGTTTGTTGAGCCCATGTCGACGGCGATGAAGCGTCCACCGCGCGCAATCACCTTCACGTGGGCCTTTGATACGCTGTTGCGACGAAGGACGACATCGTTGCCGCCTGCGCGCCCAACCGTGATCTCCGGCTTGTTGAAGCGGAGGACAACAGGCTCAAGGCCACGTTCGTGGACGCTAACTTCGAACATCACGATCTCGACTGTAGGGGGGAGGCTCGTTGTTAGAATCGTCAGGGCCGCTCGGTCAAGGAACCGCCGCTTCTATGCGCCGGTGACTGAGATGGATGGCCACTGGCCGCCACGATGACCAGCACGTCGCACGAGGTCCGACACGGCTACTCGTCCTCGCTCGGCACCGCCTGAGCGTCGACCACACTGTCTTCAAGCGCCGGAGGCTTCTTGGTGGCGCCATCTAACGCATCATCCGATGTGGGCGCTGTGTCTGAGGTGACGGCGGTACTTGCTGCGTCGGCTTCCTTGGCCGCGGGGTTGTACAAGGGGTCGGCGGCGATTGCCCGCTTGTCCAACTCCGCCACGCGCTTGGCGTTGGTCATGATGATGTTGGCCGAAGCCTTCACCAATT